>JBKPFU010000052.1:0-18542 GCA_046728975.1 Actinomycetota bacterium
GGCGGGGCGTCTGGGTATCGCGGCAGCCCATCTTCCGGCAACTCGTCCCACGGCGCCCGCGAGTCGACATATGAATGACGCTCCGGCCGGATCTTCGGGTCGCCGTCGAGCGCGCCGAGCCGCACCGAGATGCTCTCACCCTCGGGCCACCAGTTGCCGAAGAGGCTCGAGCCGCAGACCGAGCAGAAGGCTTTGACGCGCCCCCCGTCGGGCCGGTAGACGCTGACCAGCGCCTCTCCCTCGAGCAGGCGGAACTGCTCGCGGGGGACGTGGCCAACGGTGAGCCCGAACGCGCCGGAATGCTTGCGGCAGCGCGAACAGTGGCAATGGATCGCGCGGGTGAAGGGGAGGGTCACTTCGAAGCGAACACCGCCGCAGAGACAGCTGCCGCCGACGACCTCAGCCATGCAGCGAGTCTAATTAAGCAGCCTGCCGGTCTAGACTCGCAAGAGCCGCTCGGCCCCGGAGAGGAGGAACGTCGGCCTCGCAGGGCCATCCTCGAACGATCTTCCGCCGAGCGCTCGAGAGCGGCAACCTCGTCGTCGCCGAGGCAACGGCGAAGGAGCTACCGCCGCTCGGCGTCACTGACGCGCTCGACCTGACGATGCTGATCTCGCGAAAGGAGCCGCGCCGGCACCCTCGCGTCGCCGCTCGCTGGCTGCTCCGCTACCTCGAGAAATGCAGCGACGCGACGATTGAGGAAGCTGCGATGGTCGCGGCCTGCCTCGCCGCGCTTGCGGGCGACCGCCATCGGGACGCGGCGCTGACGCTTCGGGCCATGTCTGAGAGAGCGACTGCCCGGAAACTGGGCCGAAGTTAAGATCGTTTCGAATCCGATGCTTTTCTACGGCCTCGCCGACCACACCGTCGTAGAAACAAATTGAGCTCTTCCGGACCCGAGAGGAGGCCGAGGAATTCCTCGACCAAGTCCTCGCGGACGAGCCGGATTGGGAAGACCAGCTCGAGATCGTCGAGGTGGAGCTAGGTGCCTAGATTGCGCCTGGACTTCACCGAGGCGGCGCAAGGCTCGAGCATTTAGTTCCAATCCAGATCCTTTAGCTGCATCTCATTTAGATCCGACGATTCAGGCGAAGCGGCGGGCTTCGGCTCTAGGGTCCCCCGCCGTTCCCCTGGTGGGGGAGCAGGGGAGTCAGTCAGGGGTCGCAGGAGAGCCGCCGCCCGAAGCGGCTCTCCTCCTCCGTTTCGTGCGGCAACCTTACGAGCGCGGTTGCGCGACAAAGAAGGCCCCCGAAGGGGCCTCAGATGTTCTGTGGACAGGATTCGGACAGGAATCGCCCGGGTTGTCAGCCACGCGACATCGTGATACGTGTTGCACGGGCACTCCACGGGGGGAGAAAAGGGGAAGGGCATGAAACGACTCCTGGCGTCAACTGCGGCGGCCTGCGGCGTTGCGCTGCTGCTCGCCGGCGCCGCCTCCGCGAAGCCGCCCGAACGGTTCACGGACTCGTTCACGTACTCCGGCTCTGCGTCCTGCGGCGCGTTCGACGACGTGTGGGCAGGGTCGATCGAGGTCTCCGGCATGACGACGTTCGACAAGGACGGGAACCCGGTCGCGGACATCGTGCACTTCAAGCGGGTGGAGACGAACTGGCGCTCCGACGACCCGTCCATCTCGATGACGGGGACGGGGACCTGGACGAGCCACTACGACTACGCGACAGACACCGAGACCAACACGGGCCAGATCTTCAAGCAGACCTACCCAGGTCTCGGACTTCTGTTCCACGACGTCGGCAAGATCGTCTTCTCGCCCGGCGGCGTGGTGGTCCACGGCCCGCACGACATCTTCGAGCAGGGCGACGTCGTGTTCTGCGACGCGCTCGAGGCGATCGCCTGACGGAGGGTTTGGCCTGCGGGGGCAGCAGAAGCAGCGCGCTGCCCCCGCATTGACTCACGCTCGTGATTGATCCCCGAGCCGGACGGCTCGCCCGGGGCGAGGACTACGCCCCACCTTCCTGACATCGGATGAGACCGGTGGCCACAACGAAATAGAGAAGGCGGGATCAAGCGGGCGCCGCCTTCGGGGCCCGCTTGATCCAGTGTTTCTCAGCCGCTAGGCGTCGAGCACGCCGTCGGTGGCGAGGAAGCCGTGTGTACCGCCTTGTAGGAGGACGAAGGCGCCCGTGGTCGTCGGGTCCCGTGGCTCGCTCAGGTGGAGGGTTCCGTTACCTCGATGGTTGGTCGTCAAGGTGGCATCGATCGCTCCGCAATTGCCGCTGAGCCCGTTGGGAGTCTGTACCAGACGCACCTGGTAGGTCGTGTTGGCGTCCATTCCTTTCAGCTTGATCGTTGCTGCAACGGTTCCATTCGCCGGGACGTTGATGATGGCGAAGCTGTTCGTCGGCGAGCCGCTTGTCGCGCCGACGTCGCAACTGCCAAAGGCGTTCTCAAGCATGACTTCCTTTGCCGCGCCTTTTCCACCGGCGTTCGCAACACCCACACCGGCGGTCAGGGTCACAGCGCACATCATCGCCGCGAGGAGCATGATCACTCGTTTCATAGGTTCTCCTCTCTAGGCTGGGCACACCGACCGCTCCCGCACATCTCGTGCGGCGACTGCCAGCGTTCAGGCGCGAGCCCAGGCGCCTCCTCGCGGGGAGTCAAGCGCGATCCCGGCGGTTTTCACCGGCGCTTCTGTCAGCCTTCACCGTGAGTCAGACGACGCCCGCGAGTGTGGAGTAGCCTCCAGCTATGGAGCCAGACGAGGGCGTCGTCTTGACTGTGGTGTCGGGCGAGCCGGAGGCCGAGGTCGTCTGCGGACTGCTTCGGTCGGCAGGGATCGACTGCGCCTACCGCGACACGGAGGCGATCGACTCGTCCCTGGAGGAGTTCACCGCGGCCGGTCCACGCGAGATTCTTGTCCACGCATCAGACCTGGATGCTGCCCGCGAGCTCCTAGCCGGTTCGACGACTTGACGGACCGGCGAGGGCGCAACCGGCGCTCTGGAGATTAGTCCCGCAAATTGCGGACTTGCGTCGGCACGCGGCTCCTGCATAAGCTCCTTCCCCCAAATCGACTGGGGCAAATCAAAGGGGAGGGGAGTATGAGACTCCGTTTGCTTGCGGTGTTCACCGCGCTGTTCGCGGTGATCGCAGTTTTCTCGGCGTCTTCCGCATTCGGCGCACGCGCGCCGCATGCGAAGCGCTACATGGTGGTGTTCAAGGCCGGTCACTTGCGGCAGGCCGTCAAGGCCGTCAGGGCGGCGCATGGGCGGATCGTCCGGATCAACAAGATCGGCGTCGGTACCGTCACCTCGTCGAACCCGGCGTTCGAGCGGACGCTGCGCGCGTCCGGCGTCGTCGCAGGAGTCGCTCGCAACGCGAGCTTCTTCCAGCCGGCAGTCGCGGCTGCTGCGCCGCCGGGCACGCACACGGCGGCCGCCGAAGCGGCGGCCTGTGCGGCGCTTTACAGCGTTCCGGTCAACATCGGGCCGGATCCGCTCAGCGCGTGCTCGTGGGACCAGCGGATCATCGGCGCATCACCCGCAGGCTCGTACGCGGTCAACCGAGGTGCTGGTGTAACGGTGGGCGATCTCGACACCGGGATCGACTTGACGCACCCCGACATCGCGCCGAACCTCGATGTGGCCGCGTCGTGCTCGTTCATCTATGCGTCCACCCCGACCTCTGACCCGGCCGAGCAGGTCACGCCGGGCAGCTGCTCCAACAAAGCGGCGGTTCAGGACCTGAACGGCCACGGCACGCATACGGCCGGAACCATGGCCGCTCCGATCAACAGCATCGGTGTGGCCGGGGTGGCCCCGAGCGCGAAGATCGTCGCGCTCAAGGCCGGCACGATCCAGGGCTTCTTCTTCACGCAGTCGGTCGTTGACGGCCTCGTCTACGCCGGCGACAAGCGGCTCGACGTCGTCAACATGAGCTTCTTCGCCGATCCGTGGCTATTCAACTGCCGCAACGACAAGGAGCAGAAGGCGATCGTGCAGGCGATCTCACGCGCCGCACGCTACGCACAGCAGCGCGGCGTCGTCCTCGTTGCCGCCGCGGGGAACGAGAACATCGACCTCAACCACCCCGTCGTGGACGAGATCAGCCCCGACTTCCCCGAGGGCGCGGCGCAGACGCGACCGGTCAACAACAGCTGCATCGTCCTGCCGACCGAGCTGCCGGGAGTCGTGGTCGTCTCGGCGACGGGCGCGGCCAACCTGCTGGCGTGGTACTCGTCGTACGGCAAGATCGTCGACGTGGCGGCGCCGGGTGGCTCGCGCTTCCAGACGCCGACGTTCGACTCGTCGAGGGGCCGCGTGCTGTCGCCGTACTCGGCCACCGCTTCGGATCTCGACCTCGAGGCGTCGCTCGGGCGTCTCGTCCAGGATCCGACGGGCGCTTTCTGGGCATGGCTCAACGGGACGTCCATGGCCGCTCCGCATGCGGCCGGCGTCGCGGCGCTGATCCGAGCGACGCATCCGGGCATGCCCGGCGGAGCCGTGGCCGCCTTCCTGCGGAAGACGGCGACCAAGATGCCCTGCCCGACGGAGCACGATCCAGGAGTGGAGTTCTTCGAAGTTCCGCTTCAGGTCTGCACGGGCGGCATCGGCAGCAACAGCTACTTCGGCGCAGGGCTGGTCAACGCCCTGGCCGCCGTCACGAGCTAAAGATCGTCTGTACGCGCAACAGGGGGCCGGCAATTGCCGGCCCCCTTTGCTTCTACTGGGTGTGTCGTCAGCCGATGCACACCGCCTGAACGTTCCCGGTGGCGCTCCCGGCGGGGGAGTTCACCAGGTACAGCGTCCAACCCGAGCCGTCCTGAGTCGCGCGTGTATCGAGCGACTGGACGTAGTTCGGACTCGTGAAGCCGCCTGAGACCGCCTTGGCGCCTTCCGGGCACTGAGCCGAGAAGTCCTTCTCTTCGCCGGGCGCAAGTGCGAACGGCGCCGTCCTGATCGAGACGAGCGAGGAGGCGGTGCTCGCCGGGCCGGGCAGCGCGGCAATGTCCTCCGAGTCCATCCCGTCCAGGTCCGTCGCGGGCCCCGGGATATTGGCGATCTGGCGGGGCGTCTTGCCACGGAGCTTGCCCGCGTTGTTCGCGAACAACGCCCGCTTCGCCACCGGCACCATTCCGGTCGCGAAGGCCGTCCCGCTGAGCGAGACGAACAGCGCGATGAGTGCGATCACCAGCGCCGGGTTCGGATGATGGAGCTTTCGCATGATTGTCTCCTTTCCGGGCCACGGGCGATGGGACGTGGGGGTGGACGTCTCATCGCTCGCTCCGCGGATCGTCCGCGTCGGCCCTGTTGGAAAGGAGCGTTTACGGGCGCGCTAACGCGGCGCTAATACGAGGCGATTTCGCGAGCAACCGAGGGGTGGGCGACACGGCGTCGCCCACCCCTCGAATTGGCTTACCTCAGCGAAACGTCGTCGATGCGGAAGCTCGTCGGGAGGCTGAAGTCGGTTGTTGCGCGGAACTGGACTCGCACCGTCTGGCCCCTCCACGCGGCGAGGCTGAACGACTTCTGGGAGTAGTTGCCCGCGGTCGTCGCGTTCGCGTTGGTGTACGTCGCGAGGGTGGAGAGCAGCGCGCCTGACGTGCTCCGCACCTCGGCGTACATGTAGTCGTACGGCGTGCAGCAGGCCTCGCTGGTCGTGACGTTGAGCCAGAAGGTGTAGGTCCCCGCAGCGCTCGAGGGGATGCTGACCGTCTGGTACTCGCTTCCGCTCGCGTTGTTGTACGCCCCGAGGATGCTGTAGCCGGTACCCGAGTGCGGGTAGGCGCCCGTCGACCGGTAGGCGTTGCCGGAGAGCGTCCACGGGGAGGCCGACCCTTCGAACCCGCCCTCGACGATCAGCTCGGCGCCCGGAGGCGGAGGCGGCGGCGGAGGCGGAGGCGGCGGTGGCGGCGGAGGCGACCCGCCGAACAGCGAGTACAAGAGCCGGTTCGGAGAACCCGTACCGGCGTTCGTGACGTGGTTCAGCGTCGAGTTCGCGACGAGCGCCTGCGTCACCGTCGCCGGCGATGCGCCCGGGCTGGTCTGCAGGTAGAGGGCGATCGCGCCGGTCACGTGCGGCGTCGCCATCGAGGTCCCGCTGATGGTGTTCGTGGCGGTATCGCTCGTGTTCCAGGCCGAGGTGATGCTCGACCCCGGCGCGAAGAGGTCCAGGCACGTTCCGTAGTTGGAGAACGAGGAGCGGGCGTCGGTGCTGGTCGTAGCGCCGACCGTGTTGGCTGCGGCTACGCGGGCGGGCGAGTAGTTGCAGGCGTGGCGTTCGAGTTGCCCGCGGCGATCGCGTAGCTGACGCCGGAGTTGATCGAGTTGTTGACGGCGGTGTCGAGTGAGGTGCTCGCGCCGCCGCCGAGGCTCATGTTGGCCACGGCGGGCGAGCCGTGGTTGGCCCTGACCCAATCGACGCCTGCGATCACCCCCGACGTCGTCCCGGAGCCCTGGCAATTCAGAACCCGCACGGCGTGAAGCGTGACCTGCTTGGCAACCCCGTACGTCGTCCCGCCGGTCGTGCCGGCGACGTGGGTGCCGTGGCCGTTGCAGTCGTTGGTGCCGTTGCCGTCGCCGACGAAGTCGGCGCCGTTGCCCATCCTGCCGCTGAATTCCTGGTGCGTTCCGCGGATGCCCGTGTCGATGATGTAGGCCTGAACGCCCTGCCCCGTCTGGTTGTAGCTGTAGGTGTTGTTCAGGGGTAGGTCGCGCTGGTCGATCCGATCGATCCCCCATGTCGCGGGGGTCTGCGTCCCGACGGCGTGGACGACCTGGTCGGGCTCGACGTACGCGACGCGCGGGTTCGCGGCCAGCGCTGCGGCCTGCCCGGGGGCCAAGTGAACGGCGAAGCCTTTGAGCGCGTGCTGGTAGACGAAGGTGACGCTCCCGCCGTGCGCGCGCGCCAGCTCCCGGGCCTCAACCGAGACGAGCGGCCGCTGCGAGCGAGCCTCGGTATTGGCGCGGACGGCGTCGGCCTTGAAGACGACGATGTACGAGCCCGCGACGGGGTTCGCAGCGCGGACGTCGCCTGCGGCCGAGAGGGCGGCTGCCGCG
Organism: Actinomycetota bacterium; assembly: GCA_046728975.1. Classification (GTDB taxonomy): domain Bacteria; phylum Actinomycetota; class Thermoleophilia; order Gaiellales; family Gaiellaceae; genus JBKPFU01. Next base: position 7,023 of record JBKPFU010000052.1, read on the forward strand.
AGACACGCGAGCAGGGCGAGAAGAAGCGGTCTCATGGTTGTTGCCTCCTGGCGAAGGACTGACGACCGCTCAAGTAAAGGCGATTTCGGCGTTCGTGTATACGCCCGCGCAGTCGCCGGCTCGGCTAGCTCCGCTCGGCAGCGCCCGCAGCGCGGCGGCGCCTCAGCCACCAGCGTATGAGCTCGACTGCGCCGACGACGGCAAACGCGATCCCGAGCGCGAGCAGGAGCCCCTTCCACGCCGCCTTCTCGAAGGTGCGCCCGCCGAAGTACCCGAGCAAGGACGCGTACAGCGCCCAGCCCAGTGCAGCAGCGGCGTCGAAGAAGACAAAACGACGCCACGGATACCGCAGCGTGCCGGCGCTGAGGGTGACCGCAGTGCGTCCGCCGGGGATGAAGCGGCCGACGGCGATGAGCTCGCCGCCGCGTTCGGAGAGTTGGCGCTCGGCCCAGTCGATCCGCGCCCTAGCCTTCTCGCTGCTGAAGAAGCGCTCCGTGACGCGGCTGCCGAACCGACGGCCGATCAGATACGAAGTGTTGTCGCCGAGGAAGGCGCCGACCGCCGCGGCGGGGATGACCATCGGCAGGCTCAAGCCCCCGTCGGCGGCGACGACCCCCGCGGTGATCACGACGGTTTCGCTCGGCACGATGGGCACGAGCGCGTCCAGAAACGCGACCAAGAAGATGATCGCGTACGCCCATCCGGACGCATCGGAGACGAGCTGAGTGAACTGGTCGAACATGCCCTAGCCGTTGCTCTGTGGCACGGCGTGGGCGCGGACCTCGCGATCGATCAGGAGATGTGGAGCCTCTGCTTCAGCCGTCCGATCCGCTCGCTGAGCTCCTCGGTCACCTTGCTGGGCTCTGGAAAACGGACGACCACTACGTTGTCGACGTCGGCCATGGCTCCTCCGTTCGATCGAAGACGGGGGCGATGATAAGCGTGCGCGTTGCGTCAGCGCCGCCGGCCTCGAGTTCCTCCTCCTTGCCGCCAGGTTTGACATGTTCGCGATCGGCGATATACTCTTCGCAAAGATCATCTCCGCACAGATCAAAGGAGGCTGAGATGTGGACGACAGAGCACAGCATCGAAACGAGCGCCGAGCCTGAGCAGATTTGGCGGCTCTGGGCCGACGTATCGAGTTGGCCAGAGTGGAACCGCGACATAGAGCGGATCGAGCTCGTCGGAGCGTTTGCGCCCGGCGGCCGGATCGTGATGACGCCGATCGGGGACGACCCGGTCGAGCTCCGGATCGCAGACGCGGCGGAGCCCGAGATGTTTGTCGACGAGGCGGATCTGGGCGAGGTCGTGGTGCGCACGACGCACCACGTTCAGCGCCTCGGTGGTGAAGGCTCGCGCGTCACCTACCGGATGGAGATCACCGGTCCGGCGGCAGACACGCTTGGGCAGCAGATCGGGCCTGAGATCAGCGGCGACTTCCCGCAAACGCTCGCGGCGCTCGCCGAGCGGGCCGAGAATCAGTAGCGCTCGAGACGATGGCACAGCGCACTCGGCGTGCAACTCCGCTCCACCCGAACGACAGCCCGGGGTTTCTGCTCTGGCATGCCACGCTGCGCTGGCAGCGTGCCATCGCCCACGCGCTGGCGCCGCTCGGCCTAACACACGTGCAGTTCGTGCTGCTCGCCTGCACCTGGTGGCTGAACGAGCAGGGGCGTCACCCAAACCAGGTCGAGGTCGCCGCGCAGGCGGGCGCCGATATCAAGATGACCTCGCAGGTGCTGCGCAGCCTCGAGCGAAAGGGCTTGATCGAGCGTGCAGTCGACACCGACGATTCCCGCGCCCGTCGGCTGCGCGTGACGCGGCAGGGAGCCGCGCTCGCGCCGCGCGCGATCGCGATCGTCGAGGAGGTCGACGCCCGCTTCTTCGCCGACGTGCCGGAACGACAGTCTCTCGACTTTCTACGCCGCCTGGCGAAGATTTCCGAACGAGGCGGCGCGCAATGACGAAAGGACTTCCTGCCACTGCTCACGCCTGCCGCGGAAACCCGCGGCAGGCGTCGACAGCGGTGGAACGTTTTGCGCGAGCCGACTAGGAGCGAGCGCGTGCGATAGCTCGTTCCAGCTGCTGCTTCGTCATCTGCGAGCGGCCTTCGATGTTCAGCCGCTTCGCCTGCTGATAGAGCTGCTCCTTCGTCCGGTTCGACCCGGACGACGAGGACGAAGACGACGACCGGCCCGTGCTCGTCCGTCGCGTGCGCGAGGACGCCGACCGACCCGTGCTCGACCGCCGTGCTCGCGAGGACGCCGACCGACCGGTGCTCGACCGCCTCGTCCCCGAGGACGACGACCGGCCGCTGCTCGTGCGTCCCTTGGACGTCGTCCGCGAGCCGCTCTTCGGTCGCGCGCGCGACCTGCTCCCACCGCTCGACGAACGGCTCCGACTGGTCGCCCGACCCCTCGACGAACGGCTTCGACCGGCGCCGCGGGTGCCGGTTGACACCCCCTCTTGCTCGGACATCTCCTGGAATTCAGGATTCACGACTATCCACCACCGATTCCTCAGCGGCGTCTTTGCTCCCCTTGTTCACCAGACTCGGACGAGCCGTCCCGCGCGATGCTCGTCCTGCTCGTCAATTAGCCCTCCTCGACCGAAATGCGCTTGATGATGGGCTGCCCATCTGGAATTTGCCGAAACGTCAACGGACGCAGTGGAGAGAGGCCAAACGACCTTCGGGCCTCGAGGGCGGACTCTCGATCGCGCTAAGGCACGCGAACCGCGAACTCACGCTCGAGTCCCGTACGGCCGGCCTCGGTGACGCGGACAGCCCGACTCGAGCGTGTTCGCTCGATCCAGCCGAGCTCGAAGAAGCGGTTCGCAATCGCGGCGCCGAGCGCGCCCGCGAGGTGGTCGCGCCGCTCGCTCCAATCGAGGCAGCGCCGAGCGAACGGACGCCTGCCTTTCGCGGCCCCTTCGACGTCGATGCCGAGCTCGTCGAGCCAGCGCGACCCTTTCTTCGTCGGCTCGAGGTCGCGGGCCAGCACGCGCTGCCGAAGCAGAGCGTCGAAAAGTGCCACGCCGAGATCGCCGGCGAGGTGGTCGTAGCACGTGCGGGCCGCCTGAAGGTCAGAACCGATTCTCGCCTGCTTCAGTGAGCGCGCGGGGTGACGCGGCGCGATCACGGCCAAGGACTCGATGGCGGCGGCGATTGCCGGTTCGGCGAGCGAGTAGTAGCGGTGGCGGCCGTTCTCCTCGACGGTGAGTAGGCCGCCGTCGACGAGCTTCGCGAGCTGGGTGCTGGCGGTCGAGGGGGTGACCCCGGCGCGGCGGGCGAGCTCGCCGGCCGGCAGGGCCCGCTCTTCGGAGAGCGCCATCAGGAACGTGGCCCGGGTGGGATCTCCGATTAGCGAGGCCGGCTCGGAGATGTCGATGTCTGCAAGCACAGTTTGACGATACCAAAACAATGAAGGTGCTAGTGTGCCGGCGTGGAGTACACAGCCGCCGACATCGAATATCTGCGGGAGAACTACTTCACGCTCGACCAGGTCTGTGCCGACCGGCCGGAGTCACCCCCGGAGATCCGCGCGCTGATCGCGCAAGGGCGGCTGCCGAAGCCTTCGTACGTCCTAGATGACGGGACCGAGCTGTTCCCGGCCGACTACTTCCGCTTCATCGACGAGGCCGGTGGTCCGGGCGCGCTACAGGCCCGGTTTGCGGAGCGGCTCGGCGCGGCCGGCGGCGGCGACGACCTCGAGCTCCACTGGCAGACCTACATGGACGGGATTTACGGCGTCTGTCTTTGGGACGTGACCCCCGAGACGATCGCGCGGAAGGCGAAACTCGTGTCGTCCATCTCCGAGCTGCTGATGCTCGCGCGTCCGGCTCAGGCCGACTGGCGGGAGCGGCTCCGGGACGAGGTGGAGGAGCTCGACGCGCTCGAGCGCCAGTTCACGCCCGACTACGACCGCGACGAGGCTCGCTTCGGCCGCAAACCCACGCGCGACCTTTTGATCAACGCCGCGCGTGAGCGCTACCCCGAGCTGTTTGCCGGCGAGCTGGCCGCCCGTTAGCGGCCCAGCAAGCGACCCGTTGACGCGACCGAGGGTCGTCGCGCCGGGCAGGTGTGAAGCCGAGGTGTAGGCGGTAAACGAGGAACGATTCGAGGAACGTGAGGTGTCGGTCACGGACGTCATCTGGGTCCTCCCGGCGCTCGCGGGCGTGGCGCTGGGTTTCCTTCTGCGTCCAAAGTGGGTCCCGCTTCTACTCGGTCTCGTCTTAGTAACCGCCAGCGTCGTCCTGTTCGGGTACTCCCTCGCCACGTACTCGAGCAACGACTGCCAGCAGGGTGAGCCGTGTCCGGCCGGCGAGCAGGTCATCCGAGTTGTCGAGCCGGTGGCCCTCCTCGTCGGAGCGCCTCTGTTCCTCGCCGCGTTCGGCCGCGTTGCCGTAGAGAACGCGCCCGGACGCCCGGTGCCTCATTCGTCGTTACCAGGCGCCTTTGTTGTCGAGTGGCGGCAGCCGGCCGTGCTCCGGCGTCGCGCCGAACTCGACCTACGGTTTTCGCGCGATGATTCGGCTCAGCCGGTCAGGCGGAACAGCAAGATCTCCCGCAGCGGCCGATTCGTCGTGCGAATCGCCGTCATCGTCCCGCGTGCGTTGTCGTAGAGGCGCGTCCCGCCGAGGACGGCCAGCTCGTACAGCGCGCGGTAGCGGAGCGATCCCCCGACGACCAGCTGGCCCCTGGGGAGGAAGACAGTTCCCGTGCAGGTGCGCAGCTTGCCGACCGTGAACGTGCAGACCATTCGCGCGTACCCGATCGGCAATCTCGAGACCCGCCTGTTGAAGAGGCGATAGCTGATCACCTCGGTATCGCCCGGCGAGATGCCGGGGCGGCCGGTATCGACGCGCGTGTACCCCACCTGCCGGTCGGAGATGCGGATTGTCGCGGGCCCCGTTCCGGCTGCGGAGCTCCATCCCCCGACCGCGGCGAGCACGAGCATCGCGCTGGCCGCGAGGGTAACCGTGAGAATAAGTCGAGCCACTGCTCCCCCTTTCTGGGCTATGCCCGTCTTCCGTCGAACGCCACGGGCAGTTCGACCCAGAAGGTCGATCCCTTGCCGATGGCGCTCTTGAAGTCGATCCGACCGCCGTGCGCTTCGACGAGCGAGCGGGCGATCGTGAGCCCGAGGCCGCTGCCCGAGATTCCGGCAGCAGCACCGCCGCCCCGTACGAACTTGTTGAAAATCCGGCCCTGTAGCTCTGTCGGGATGCCGACGCCCTCGTCGCGCACCGTCACCCGGACGAGGTCGTGGTCCTGCTCGCCGGCTACTTCCACCAGCCCGCCGTCCGGTGAGTACTTGATCGCATTCGAGAGCAAGTTCGCGACCACCTGCGCGAGCCGCTGCGAGTCGCCGACGACCGGAAGCGGTTTCGGCGGCAGGTGGATGTCGACCGAGTGCCTCGTGCTCTGGCCGACGAAGAGCTCGGCCTGCTCGCGCACGAGTGCGGCCATGTCGACGAGCTCCTGGGCCAGCGGGAGCTTCCCCTCCTCGATCCGCTGCACGTCGAGGAAGTCGTCGACGAGTGCCGAGAGCCGCCGGCCCTGGGCGTCGATGATCTCCAGGTAGCGCCTCTGCTCGTCGCGTTCGACATCGCGGGTCAGCAGGAACGAAGCAAACCCGAGCACGCTCGCGAGCGGTGTCCGCAATTCGTGTGCGACCACGCTGACGAGCTCAGTCTTCACCCGCTCGCTTTCGCGCAGCTTGGCGTTCTGCTGCTCGAGCTCCACACGGCCGCGCTCGAGCTGTTCGGCCATTTGATTGAACGCTGCCGTCAGCTCGCCGACCTCGCCCGGGCCGCCAGGCTGGAGCCGGGGCGACTCGCCGGCGGCGAGTCGCGTCGCCGCCGTCGCGACGTTACGAACCGGCCGCGCGATCGAACGGGCAAGAAAGACGCCGAAGCCGACGATGAGCAGGGTTACGGCTACCAGGCCCGCGATCGCGAGGGCGATGGCGCGATCCGATTGATCACTCGCCGAGGCCGCCCTCTCGGCGGCAAGCCGGCTCTCCGTGTCGAGGAAGGTGGCGAAGTGCGAGTGAATCAGGTCCGTTTGCCGCTTGCCCTCGGCTCTTGCGACCTCCGACCGTGCCGCCGCGGGCGTGTCGCGAGCGACCTCGACCACGGGCCGCGCGTAGAAGAAGTCGTAATCGTTGATCAGTTTCACCAGCGCGCCCGCACGCCGCTTCTGCATGGCGTCGTCGGGCGCGCGCTCGAACGCCCTGAGCTTGTCGTCGAGTTGCGCGTCGGCGCGTGAAAACGGTGTGAGGAAGCTTTCCTTGCCGGTCAAGGCGAAGCCGGTGACACCGGCCTCGAGGTCGCTCACCAGCTTCTCGAGGCCGAGGGCCGCGACCGTCACGTCCTTGGCGTGCGCCTCCCGCTGCGTCGCGTCGTCGAGTGTCGAGAGGGCGTGAACGAGCACGGCGAACGCTCCGGCGACGATCAGCGCCAGCACCGCAGAGGCGGCAATCATTCGCATCGACAGCGAGGCGTCGACCTTCACGACTCTCCCAGCAGGTCGGCGACGGCAGCCTCCAGGTCGTCCGCCTCGAACGGCTTCGGCAAGAACCGATCCGCGCCCGCCCCGAGGGCCGCGGCATCGGCGTGGTTCCAGGCGCTGATCACCACGATGGGGACACCGTCCACGGCTGCCTCATCACGAATCATCCCGAGAACATCGAAGCCGCTCCTCCCCGGCAGCATCAGGTCCAAGACGATGAGATCAGGCCGGATCTTCCGGGCTAGGTCGACCGCCTCGTCCCCGTCAGTCGCTTCGGCGAAGGAGTAGCGGTTGCCGAGCACGAGGCGAATCAACTTGCGCAGGTTGGAGTCGTCCTCGCAGATGAGGATCGTTTTCGACGGATCCGTCTCGTCTTGACGCATTCAGTTAGGAAGGGCGACCCAATGCGGAGAGGCCACAGCGTTGCTGTTCTCCGTGCATTTCGCAAGGAAAAGCCGCATTCCTAGCGTCCTCTCAGCCCGCCGCCGGGCCGCGTTGGAGTGGTGGTTCGCGGGGAGTCTACGCGGCCGAGATCTCCGCGTCGTTTCCGAGCTGCTTCTTCCACCACTCGGACTCGCGCTTCTGGATCTCGGTCTGGAGCTGGCCGACGTAGGTCGACAGCTCCGCCTCCTTCTTTGCCAGGTGCTCCTCGAGCTCGGCCAGCTTTCGCTCGCGGTCCTCGATCTTGTCCTGGCGAAGCTCGACGTCCGCGGTCGTCTGCGCCTCGCGCAGTTCGAGCTGCTCCTCGCGCTCGTCCAGCTCCTTGAGCCGGTCGTGGATCGACTGCTCCATCGCGGAAAGCCGCTGCTCGCGCCGCTCCTGCCGCTTCTTCTGCGACTCCAGCAGACCCTCGGTGCTCGAGAGCCCGGACTCGCGCTCCGCCAGCTCGCGCTCGCGCGCGTCGAGCCGGGCCGCCCGCTCCTCGTTGTCCTGCGCGAACGCGTGGTCGCGCTGCGCATGCGTGAGCTCCGCGAGCATCCGGTTGAGCTCGGCCTCGCGCGCGGTTAGCTCGGCCTCGCGCGAGTCGAGCTGGGCCATCCGCGTGACGGCCTCGCTTGCGACCTTGCCCTTGTCGGCGGCGTCGCGCTCGAGCAGCTCCGCGTCGGCGCGCAGCCGCTCCTGCTTGAGCAGGAGCTCGGCCTCGCGCTCGCCGAGGGCCTCGTCCTTGGCGGCGACGCGCGCCGCTTCCTTCTTCAGGTCGGCCTCGCGGGCGCCGAGCTTGCGCTCCCGCTCGCTTAGGTCCTTGTCGCGCGATCGCCATTCGCCATCGCGCTTCGCCAGCGAGCGCTCGCGGCCGTCGAGCTTGACGGCCTCGGCACGCATCTGAGCCTCCGCCTCCTTCTGGTTGCGCTCGAACTTCCTTTGCTCGTTGGCGATCGCCGACCGCTCCTTCTCGAGCTCAGCGTGCAGCTTCCGCTTGTCGCGGTCGAAATTCTTCAGCTCGGCGAGCTTCCGCTCCGCCTGCTCGTTGCGCTCCGCCACCAGCGCCTGCTCGGCTGCCAGCTCCGCCTGGAGCTCGGCGATTCGAGCGTGCTCCGCCTCGATGGTGGCCGACTGGTCGCGCACCTTGCGCTCGCGCTCCTCGACGTCGGCCTGGAATTCGGCCAGCTTCGCCTCGCGGGAGTCGAGGTTGGCCGCGCGCCGGTTGACGTCCTTTTCCGTATCGATGCCGCGCTCGAAGAGCTTGGTTTGGTCGGTGAGCGTCTGGCGGAGCTCCTCCTCGCGGTCGTGCGCCTCTTTCAGCTGCGCGCGAAGGAGCTCGACGTCGGCGTTGTCGGAATGGTCGAGGTCGCCGTGCGGCCGCGCCGTCAGCTCGAACTTGACCTGGACGTCGTGCGGCTGGGCCTCTGCGGGCTGGGCCTGGTCGTTCTCGGCCTGGCGCTGCTCGAGCTGCGCGCGCAGCCCGGTGCCGAACTCCATCTTTCCCTCAGGCTTCGCTTTCTTGTCGCGCTCCGCCATGGTTCAGGCTCCTTAGAAGATCTTGGTCAGGTTGAGGAACGCCGGCCCGAGGATCACGAGGAACATGGCCGGGAAAATGAAGAGGACGGTCGGGAAGAGCATCTTGATCGGCGCCTTCATCGCCTTCTCCTCGGCCGCGGCCTGACGGCGAAGCCGCGTGTCGGCCGCCTGGACTTTGAGGATCCGGCCGAGGGAGATGCCGAGCTGGTCGGCCTGGATGATCGCGCGTACGAACGTCGAGACCTCCTGGGTACCGGTTCGGGTCGAGAGCTTCTTCAGGGCGTCTTGACGAGATTCGCCGATGCGGATCTCGGACAGCGTCAGCGCGAACTCCTCGGCGAGCGGGCCCTCCATGTAGTCGGTCAACTTCGAGATCGCACCGTCGAACCCCAGGCCGGCCTCGACGCTGACGGCGAGCAGGTCGAGTGCGTCCGGGAGCTCGGTCTTGATCTGCTCCTTGCGCTTCCTCGCCTTCATCGAGACGATCGAATCGGGCATCAGGAAGCCGACCCCCCCGAAGGCGAGGGCCATGAGCATGAGCCCGCCGGCGCCGGAGGCGGCGCCGCCGAGAACGGCCCCGAACACGAGTCCGCCGGCCGCGAAGACGGCCTTCAGCGACAGGAACCCGGTAGGCGAGATCGCCCGGCCGAGGCCGGCGGCCAGGAGCTTCGCGCTCACCGAGTCCAGACTCGTCTTGGGGTGGAGCTTGAGCACGGCACCGGCCAGCCGGTTCCTCAGGGGGACGAGCACGCGCTCGCCGAACGGCTGCTCGCGCGCGCCGGCGAGGGCCTGGATGCGGCCGTACGTGGCCGCCCGGCGGACCGAGACGTTGCGCTCGCGCGCGGACAGCGTGAGGGCCTCACCGACTAGATAAGCGGCTCCCGCGAGGCAAACGATTCCGACCAGCATCAGCAGCATCCGTGAACCTCCGAGTGACGACGTTGGATTTCTGGGTCGCGAGAAGCGAGCCAGGCAAGGACGCAGGGAGCGTGCAGGCTAGGCGGCCTGTGCGCGACCGAGGACGCGGCCTGGCGACGCTTATTCGCGGGCCAGAAACCGACAGTTGTTGCTTGGGGGTTCACCAACCTCACCCCTTGAAGGAGACGATTCGTTTCAGGGCCAAAGACCCGAAGGCCATCATCCCGAGCCCCAGCAACATGAGCTTGTGGCCGGTGGACGAGTGGTACAGCGGGTCCATGTAGGTCGGGTTCATCACTGTGATCGCGAGCGCAACGAAGAAGGGCAGGCCGATCAGCACGTAGGCCGAGGCGCGGCCCATCGCCGTCAGCGAGCGGATCTTGCGCGCGAACTGCTGACGCTGGCGGACGGTGTCCGCGACCATGTCGAACAGGCCGGCGAGCGAGCCCCCCACCTGGCGCTGGATGTTCACGGCCGTGATCACGAACGAGAAGTTCTTGGAGCCGATTCGCTCGGCCGTCTCGGCGAGCGCCTCGTCCATCGGGCGCCCGAGGCGTGTGTCGGTGAGCACCCGCTTGAGCTCCTTCGCGGCCGGCTCCTGGCCTTCGTCGACGACGCTCTGCAGGCCCTGCTTGAAGCTGTGGCCCGCTTTGAGCGATGCGGCCATCGTGATCAGGAGATCCGGAAGCTGGTTCTCGAACGCGCGCACACGCCGGCGCGCCTTGAACGAAACCCAGCCGTAGGGCGCAAGCGCGCCCATCGCCATGAAGGCGAGGATCCAGAGCGACGAGCGGCCGGTCAGCGCCGCGACGATGCCGAGCGCGAACGAGCAGGCGATCGAAAGCCAGGCGAACTCGACCGTCTTCAGCGGCACGTCGCCGCGCTCGAGCAAGAGCTGCAAGGCCCGCCACTGCGAGCGATGCCCGAACGCGCGCTCGGTGGCGCCGAACAGCCCGGCGAACATGGCCAGCCGATCGCGTCCGCGGCGCCGCCTCGAACGGCTCCGCGTCGCGTCGACGTGCGGCGCGAGCCGGTTCTTCAGCCATGAGCCCGTTGCTGCTGTAAGTGCGAGGCCGCCCGCGGCGAGCACGAGCAACGCCACCGCCAGCGTGACCAGCAGGTCGCCGACCTTGCCGTAGAACGGCGCCGGCAGAAGCCGGGTCGGCTTGGCGTCGTCAACGGGCCCGGAGCCGAAGCTGCCGGGAATCTCGGCGTCTGCGCTCGACTTTCCCAGCCCGGGCACGGTGAGCTGAAGGTGCAGGTCGTGCCCGGGCCGAGCCGTCGTGAAGTACTCGACGCGCCAGGTGCGCTGGAGCTCGGCGGCAACGGCGGCATACGCTCGCTTGAGCGTCTTGGCCGACGGTGTGGCGTAGAAGCTGCCGCCTGTCTCGCGCGCCAGGCGCGAGAGCGAAGTGCGGGCAACGTGGTCGCCGACCCCGATCGGGTAGAGGACGACCCCGGCTTTGTGCGCGGCCTCGATCGCGTCGCCCTCGCCTGCCGCGCCGCCGACGTTCTTGCCGTCGGTAAGCAGGACGATCACACGACCGCCGCCGTCCTCGGCGGCGAGCGCACGTGAGGCGGCGACGACGACGTCGTAGAGCGCCGTCCCCTGCCGCTCGTCGACGGCGAGGGTCCGGAGCGCGGCGTCGGAGTCGATAGTCGCGGTCGAAAAGCGCGACAGCTGCACGGCCTTGTCGCCGAACGAGAACAGGGAAACGCGGTCAGACGGACGCTTCGCCATGACGAACTCGCGCGCGGCGAGAGCGGCGTACGCGATCGGAGAGCCCGACATCGAGCGCGACGTGTCGATCGCGAGAGCCACGCTCTTGTTGCGACCGAGGCTCTCGGCCACGGCGCCCGTTACGGCTTGCCCGTTCTCGAAGACCGCCGGCCTCTGGCGTACCGGCCCCGAGACGACAAACGTCGCGCGGACCTTGGGGAAGGCGCTGGTCTCGATGCCGCGCAGGCGCACCCCGGCGGTCGAAGCCGCCGGGATCGCGAGCGCGACGATGAGCGCCGGCAGAAGTGCGAGTCGGAGCGATCTCATCGCTACCCGCCGAAGCCCGCCGCGGCGAAGTTCGGGCTCGCGATGCCGCCGTGGAAGAACGTCGGCGGCAGGATGACTCCGT
>JBKPFU010000053.1:0-3034 GCA_046728975.1 Actinomycetota bacterium
GCCGTCCCGTACGGCTTGTACGTCCAGCAGAGGAACGAGAAGAGACCGTCGAGCCCGGCGTCGAGGCAGTCGTCCTGGAAGTCGCGCGTCCGCTGCAGGTGCTCGAGCCGCTCGTCGAGAGTCTCGTCGAATCCGACCACCATCGTCGCCGTCGTCTTCATGCCGCTCTCGACGATCGCGCGCTGCGCCTCGAGGTACTCCCGCACCGTGTACTTCCACTTCGCATGGCGACTTCGGAAGTCCTCGGTCAGGATCTCGCTTCCGCCGCCGGTGACCCAGTGCACGCCGGCATCGCGCAGCCGCGCAGCTGTCTCGGCGTGGCTCAGCCCGGCTCGGTCGGCGAGGAAGACGAACTCCGCGACGGTCAGGGCGTAGAACTCGACTCGCTCGCCGTAGCGCTCGCGGACGGAGGCGAAGAGGTCGCAGTAGTAATCGAGCGGCAGGCGCGGGTTGAAGCCGCCGTTGAAGGCGACGAGGTCGCCGCCGAACTCGAGCAGCTCATCGATCTTCGCGAACACCTCGCCGCGGCTCAGCACGTACCCGCCGTTCTGGTTCGGAAGGACGTAGAAGGCGCAGTAGTCGCACTGGGCGACGCAGACGTTCGTGTAGTTGATGATCCGCATCACCATGTAGGTGGCGTGCTTTGGCTCGTGCCACCGTGCGCGGACATCCTGTGCGAGCCGGATCAGCTCGTCGTCCGAGGCCTCATGCCAAAGCGCCCGTGCTTCGTCTACACCGATCCTCTTCATGCCGGCACCAGGTCGAGCGAGTCCATGAACGAGCTGACGGAGAAAACCGCGTTGCCCGGGCCCGCAGGCCCATACCCCGGCGGGGGCTCGAGCCCATGCCGGTCGAGCACCTCCCGATAGGCCTCGAGCAGGCGGACGTGGTACTCGAGCGGAGCCCCGTTCGGGTTGTCGCGGCCGAGCGGAGTCGTCGGCTCGGGGCACCACGTCGTGAAGCGCGGCGTAACGCCGCGGCTCATGAAGTAGTCGAGCCCCTCGGTCGTGCTCGCGATCGCCTCGCCGACTTTCGTGAATCCGATCGGCCTCGCCATCTCCACTCCGGCGACGAAGTTCGGGATCACGTAGCGCGGCCCGAACACCTCGGCCGCCTCGAGTATGCGCCGGTGCCACTCCTCGCGGCCGACGTAGCGCTGCTTACCCGGGGAGATCAAGGCGAACAACCGCTTGTCCCAGACCTCGTAGTTCGGGTGGTAGATGGTCAGCCCGTAGTCCTTGTACCGCTGCACGTCCTCGCGGGGAAGCGCCTGGGCGACGAGCTTGCCGATCCATCGTCCGGGGAAGCGCTGCTCGATTGCCTGCGCGTAGCGGCCGTAGAAGTCGGCCTCCGCCAGGCCCTCGACGGTACTGGTGATCGAGCCGCCGGTGAGGGTGTACGCCTTGCTGGCCTTCTGCGTGTCGTAGCGGTCGATCAGCGCGAGCGCCTCGAGCACGTCCTCGACCGGCTTCACGCCGGTGTACGGCCGGCCGGCCTTGCGGTGCTGGCGCCAGTTGTGATTGATGTCGCAGAACCCGCACTCCTCCTTGGCGCCGAAGTACTGGCAGAGGCGCAGGACCGTCAGGTAGATCAGGTAGCCCCACTGGATCGTGGGCGCGGTCTCCATCACCGTCTTGCCGTTGGCGAGCGGATGCCGGTAGTACTCGGGCAGGGGCGGCACCGCAACCTCTGCGATCGGCCGGTCGTCCAGCGAGAGGCCCAGCTCACCGTCGTCGCCGCGCGCCGCCCGGTACGGCGACTCCGGGTTGACGCGGACGGAGACGATCGTCCGCCGTAGCTCGTAGGGGCCGCCGGTGAGGGCGACCTCCTCGGGCGGTCGCCGCGTCGCGGCCTCGCCGAGCTCGGACAGCGGCTTCTGGTCGAACGAGAAGATGAAGTAGGACTTCGGCTTGACCTCGCCGTCGAGGTTGTCCGTCAGCGCCGAAGCGTCGAAGTCGATCCCCGAGCGCAGAATGTCCTCTTTCAGCACCGCCTCCCGCGGTACGCGCGGATACCGCGCCATCAGATCCTCGACGAGCGCGGTTCGAGTTCCCGCGGCAGCGCTGCTCACGGGGGGAACTTATCGCGCCTCGCCGGCGCTGGCTTCGTATCAGGACTTCCGCTAGCTTGGTGCGGGGTCGTCGATGCGGAAGGTCGTTCTCGCCATCCTGCTTTCCGGCGCCTTCGCGGCGCCGGCTCACGCGTCCTCGCAACAGCTGATGCCGGGCGTCACCTACACCAAGCAGGTCCTCTTCACCGTGCACGGGCCGGTCGGCCTGCATGTCATCACGGCGCCGAGGCCCGGGGGGCTCTACGACCTGAAGCCGACGCTCTCCGACGGCGTCCTCACAGGTCGCGAGCGCGTCACCTCGATGCAGAAGCGTGCGTCCGCGTCGGCGACCGTCGCCGGCATCAACGGCGACTTCTTCCACGCCCGCTTTGGCTACCCCTTCGGGATCCTGATGCAGGACGGGCTCGTGAAGCGGCCCCCGCTCTCGACGCGATCGAGCATCGGCATCGGCGCCGACGGGAGGCTTTTGATTCGGCGGATGGCGTTCTTCGGGTTCTGGCAGGGGATCGGTCAGCGCCGACCTCTCGTCGACGTCAACGAAGTCCCGCGCGCGGACGGCGTCTCGCTCTTCACGCCCGACTGGGGAGTGGCGACGCCGCCGACGCCCAACGCCGTCGAGGCGGTCGTGAACCCGTTCCCGCGCATTGTCCCGGGCAACGAGCTGATCGGGCCGGTGATCCAGGTGAACCGCGGCGGGGGCACGCCCATCCCGCCGACGGGGGCGGTCTTTCTCGCGCGCGGCGCCGCGGCGAACCGGCTCGCGCAAGAGGCGATCCCCGGACAGCGGATGTCGGCGCGGGTCGTTCTCCAGCCGGGCTGGCCCGGTGTGTCCGACGCGCTCGGCGGCGGCCCGGTGCTGGTCCGGAACCGCCGCCCGGTCTTCCGGGCATTCGAGGATTTCGTCCCGCGCCAGCTCGCGCTGCGCGATGCCCGCGCTGCGGTCGGCCAGCGCGCCGACGGGAC
>JBKPFU010000054.1:0-3306 GCA_046728975.1 Actinomycetota bacterium
GCTCTACGACGGCCGCGGCCGCAACGAGACGCCGCTGTGGCTGCCGGAGCAGCGGGCGCTCGTCTTTGCCGACGCGCTGACGGCGCCGGGCGGCGAGTTACGTGTCTGGGCGAGCCCGTCGCACGAGGAGCGGGCGCTGCCTGCGCTTCGTAAGCTGCTCGAGCTGCCGTTCGAACACGTGATCGTCGCGCACGGAGAGCCGGTACACGACCGCGCGGCCTACGAGCGGGCGCTCGAGCTGCCGCCCTTCGAGGAATAGGTGGCGTACTTCGCGGTCACGCGGGAGCCCGGCCCGCCCTGGGACCACACGCGGCCGATGCGCCAGCAGGACGGCTGGGACGAGCATGCGGCCTTCATGGACGGGCTCGTCGAGGACGGCTTCATCGTCTTGGGCGGGCCGCTCGGCGACGGCCCGACGTTCTTCCACATCGTCGAAGCCGAAGGCGCGCAAGCAGTCGAAGCTCGGCTTGCCGAGGATCCCTGGGCGCCGAACGGCATGCTCCGCAACGCGAGCATCGAGCCTTGGCAGATCCTGCTCGACGGCCGCGAGCCGGATGAGCTCACCCGCGTCCTTCGCCTGATCTTCGGCACGGTCCGCGCAAAGACCCTGTACGTCGCCGCGAAGCTCGGGATCGCCGACCACCTGGGAAAGGGGCCGTTGGCGGTCGACGAGCTCGCGCGCCGCACCGACACCCACCCCGAGACGCTCTACCGCGTCCTCCGTGCGCTCGCCGCCGAAGGCCTGTTCGAAGAGGTCGAGCCCCGGACGTTCGCCGTCACGAAAGCCGGCCGAATGATCAGCGAGGACGCGCCCAGCTCCCGCAAGTACCTCTCGATCATGTTCTCGGAGCAAACCGATCGCGCCTTCGACCACCTGCTCGACGTCGTCCGCACCGGCAAGCCGGCGGCGGAGGCGGCTTTCGGCAAGCCGTACTGGGCCTGGCTCGGAGACGACCCGGGGGCCGCCGAGATCTTCAACCGGGCAATGTCTGCCGGGGCCGCCTTCCGGCTGCCGGCATTGCTCGAGCTCGACATCTGGCCGAACGTGCGGCACGTGATCGACGTCGGCGGCGGCGACGGAACCGCGGTCGCCGCGCTGCTGAGGGCGCACCCGCACCTCCGCGGCACGGTCTTCGACCTTGCTCACGCGGAGGCGGAAGCGACTGCCAGGCTCGCCGAGGAAGGGGTCGCCGACCGCGCCGCGTTCGAGCCGGGGAGCTTCTTCGAGTCAGTTCCGAGCGGAGGCGACATCTACGTCCTCTTGCAGGTCCTCCACAACTGGGGCAACGAGGAGGCAACGCACATCCTCAGGACGATCAGGGCTGCCACCGGCAACGACGCCCGGCTGATCGTGATCGAGGTGATGGTCGAGAACGACGACGACCGGCAGTTCTTCTCCGACCTCGTGGGGCTCGTCGTGCTCGGCGGACGCGAGCGGGCCGAGAGCGAGTGGCGGGAGCTCCTCCGCGCCGGAGGATTCGAAGTCACCCGCATCACGAGCGGCCCGCGCGCGTCCGCGATCGAAGCGCGTCCTGTCTAGCTCTGGTCAGGCGGCGTTTCGTTGACGACGCCGATGACGTGGCCCTCGGGGTCCTTGAACTGGCCGAGCTCGACCATGTCCATGATCTTCTCGGGGCCCATGACGCGCTCGCCGCCGAGACTCTCGGCCTTCTTCAGCGCCTCCTCCACGTCCGGAACGGCGACGTAGAAGGTGACGTGGCCCTCGTAGCCCGGCGGTCCGCCGCCGATGCCGCCGCCGATCCCGATGCCGTCGGCGCCCGTGTTCCCCTCGCGCGCCACCATCCCATACTTCATCGGGTTGTTCGCGTCGACCTCCCAGCCGAACAGGTCGGCGTAGTACTTCTGGAGCTTCTCTCCGTCCTTGCCGACCACCTCGAAGTGGACAACAGGCTGTCCCATTCCTCGCTCCTTTCCGCGCCGGCGGGGTCCGGCGCCTCCTCACTACGACGACGAGTAAGACCGGCGGTTGGCGCGAAAGTCATCGGCGAGTTCCGCGGCTTACACTCGCCCAATGCCGAACATCAAGACCACCGAGCTCGGCGACGCCCATCGCTTCCGCCGCGCGCGTCTGGGAGAGCTCGCGGGGGCCGAGCATCTGGGCCTGACGGTCTACGAGTTGGCCCCCGGGCAGGGGATGCACTTCCACTACCACCTGCAGCGAGAGGAGTTGCTCGTCGTTCTCGAGGGCACCCTTGCCGTCCGCACCGCCGACGGCTGGAGCGACGTTCCGGAGGGCGCGGTCGTCGCGTTCCCGCGCGGCGAGCGCGGTGCCCACGGCTACCAGAACCGCGGCGACGCGACCGTTCGCCTGCTGATGTTCAGCGAGCAGAACGCGCCCAACGTCACCGTCTACCCCGACACGAAGGAGGTCGGGATCTACGACGCCGCGCCTCCTGGAGAGCGTCGCTTCGGCGCGGTCTTCAGGCTGGACGACGCCGTCCAGTAGTCGACGAGGCGCCGCCGGCAGACGACGGCGCCTCGCACAAGTCCGGTCCTTCTTACGCCGCGGTGCCGGCGCGCTTCGGCCGGCCGAGGCTCTCGGGGTCCGGCCCCGGCAGCGGCAGGGTCTCACCCGTTTCGAGCAGCGACTTGAGGCTCGACAGGATCATCGGCCAGCCGCCGTAGACCTCGCCGTGCGTCGTCTCGGTGATCTCGTGCGTGACCCGTAGGCGGCAGACGTCGCCGAGCGGCTCGATCTCCCAGGTGATCCTCGTCGCGGGCTCGCCCTCCACCTCTTCGTCCCAGTGCGGGATCATCGTCTGGACGAGGCGGCGCGGCGGCTCGAGCTCCAGGTTCTCACCCTCGGCCCAGACCTCGCTGCCGTCGAAGCTCAGCATCTCGTAGCGGCCGCCGGGGGTCCAGTCCGACTTGATCGGGAAGCCGAACGAGTACGAGCTTCGCGTGTCGCTGTCGGTGATCGCCTCCCAGAGGCGCTCCGGCGTCGTGCGGATGTAGACCTCGAACACCTTCTCCACGATCTCCTCCTCGATGTCGCGTTTGAGCCCGCTGAGCGCGGCGGCCCAGGGCTCGGCGTATTTGCTCACCCACCGGTCGTGGACGAGCCGGATCGGGACGGGGTTCAGGAAGTGCAGCTTCTCGCGGCCCCGGCGCTTCGTCGTCACGAGCCCGGCCTCCTCGAGCTGACGGAGGTGCTTCATGACGCCGAAACGCGTCATCGGCAGCCGCCGCTCGAGCTCCGTCAGCGTCTGGCCGTCCGCCTTGAACAGCTCGTCGAGCAGGCTGCGACGAGTGGGGTCGGCAAGTGCCTTGAACACCACGTCCACG
>JBKPFU010000055.1:0-9803 GCA_046728975.1 Actinomycetota bacterium
GCCGGGCTCATGGCCGGCGAGATCGTGGCCGGGATCATTGCCGACTCGCTGGCGCTGCTCGCCGACGCCGGGCACATGCTCACGGACGCGGCCGCGCTCGGCCTTGCGCTGTTTGCGGCCGCCGTCGCTCAACGTCCCGCGCGAGGCCGCTGGACATTCGGGTTCAAGCGCGTCGAGATCCTGGCGGCCCAAGCCAACGGGCTCACCCTGTTGCTCGTCGGCGTCTGGATTGTCTACAGCGCCGCGCGACGACTGGTCTCGCCGCCGGAGGTGCGCGGCGGCCTCGTGCTCACGGTCGCACTGGTCGGCGTCGTGGTGAGCTTCGCCGCCTCCGCGCTGCTCAGGAGGCCGAGCCGCGAGAGCCTGAACGTGCGGGGCGCCTTCTTGCACGTCGCGACCGATCTTGCGGCCTTCGCCGGAACCGCCCTTGCAGGCGCACTCGTTCTCGCCACCGGCTGGGACCGCTTCGACCCGCTGGCAAGCCTCGCGGTCGCAGCGCTGATCTTCTGGTCGGGCGCGGTCCTTCTTCGCGACTCGACGCGCATCCTGCTCGAGATCTCCCCCGACGAGCCGCGCGACGTGGCAGAGGCGATGCTCGCCATGCCGGATGTCGTCGAGGTGCACGACCTGCACGTGTGGACGGTCAGCAGCGGATTCCCGTCCCTTTCCGCACACGTGCTCGTTCGTCCCGACGCCGACTGCCACGAAATCCGCCGCAACCTCGCCGCCATGTTGGCGGAGCGCTTTCGGCTCGAGCACACGACACTCCAGGTCGAGCACGCAGGTGCCCGTCGCCGGCTGGGGATCGAGCTGCCGCTCACGCGGCCCTGAGGCATCGATTGCGATGCCGACCGTCAGGACGCGCGCTTCATGCGCGCGTCCGTCTGAATCCACCAGTCGACCCGCTTGCCGAAACCGCTGCCGCTTCTTAGTCTCTGGCACTTCGTGGCCGCGCTGGCCGGCAAGACCGCAATTGTCACGGGCGCCTCGAGCGGAATGGGCGCCGCGATTTCCGCTGCCCTCGTGCGCGAAGGCGCGCAGGTTGTCGGCGGAGCGCGCCGCACCGAGCAGATCGCGCCGGATGTGATCGCGCACGCCCTCGACGTGACCGATCGCGGAAGCTGCGAGGAATTCGTCGAATTTGCGGTCGGGGAGCTCGAGAAGATCGACGTCCTCGTCAACAATGCAGGGCTCGGCCTCGGCCGCGACCCCTTCGACGACAGCACCGAGGAGGACGAGGAAGTTGTCCTCGAGACGAACGTTCACGGACTGATCCGCATGACCCGCCTGTGCCTCCCGCACCTCGCCGAATACGGGCACATCGTCAACATGGGCTCGATCGCCGGGCGTCAGGCGTATGACAACGCCGCCCTGTACGTGGCCTCGAAGTTCGCCGTACGAGGATTCACCTACGCGCTGCGCGAGGATCTCCTCGGCCGCCCGATCAAACTGACGACGGTCGACCCTGGCCTCGTCGAGACGAACTTCTCGAGAGTCCGCTTTCGCGGCGACGAGGAGAAGGCGAGCGCGGTCTACAGGGGAGTCGAGGCGATGACGCCGGAGGACATTGCCGAGTGCGTCGTCTTCGCCGTCACCAGGCCGCGACACGTGAATGTCGACGAGCTCGTCGTGAAGGCGCTTGCGCAGTCGGGCCCCGCTCGTATTCTCAGAACGGAGTAGCCGCGGTGGCCCTGACGATCCTCGAAGGCTCGACCTTCTGCATCTGCGATGAGCGCGGAGATGTCGACCACGAGACGCACGGTTTCTACAGCGAGGACACCCGCTTTCTTTCCTGCCTGCGCCTGACCGTCAACGGGGCGACGCCGCTGCTTCTGTCCTCCGGCAAGGTCGAGTACTTCTCGGCCGCGTTCTACCTGCGCAACCCACTCGCGGGGGGCCTTCCTCAGGACTCGATCTCGATCATGCGTGAGCGCTTCGTCGGCGAGGGCATGCAGGACCAGCTGACCGTCCAGAACCAGAGCATGGAGGCCCAGGAGTTCGAGGTCGGGCTCGAGTTCGGGACCGATTTCGCGGACATCCTCTCGGTCAAGAACCACGACTTTGCACTCGGCGACCCGCTCCGCGCCGAGCCGCTTCCGCCGATGGTCGAGAGCGAATACGAAGCCGACGACAACCAGTTCGTGCTCGTGGACGGGAACGGGCAGAACGCGCAGACGCAGGTCATCCTGTCCGAGCGCGGTGACGTCGACGGAAGCAAGGTGTGCTATCGCATCGCGCTCGGGCCGCGCGAGCGTTGGGAGCTCCGGATCGACATCATCCCGTCGCTCGACGGCGACAAGATCGTTCCGCGAGCCGCGGAGCGACGGTTCGGCGACGAGATGACGCGCGTCCGGGAGTCGCTCGCCGCGTGGCGGCTGCGCGTCCCGCAGATCCGCGCCGACTGGGACGACCTCGGGCAGTCCTTCTTCCGCTCGGTCTCCGACCTAGCCTCGCTGCGCATGCGGCGCGGGAGGGTCGGCCGCCTGCCGGCGGCAGGGATGCCGTGGTTCATGACGGTCTTCGGTCGTGACACGCTGATCACGTGCCTCCAGACGCTGCTGTTCGGGCCAGAGCTCGCGCGCAGCGCGCTGGAGGTGCTCGCCGAGCTGCAGGCGCACGAGGACAACCCCGACATCGACGCGGAGCCCGGCAAGATCGTCCACGAGGTCCGCAACGGCAAGGCCGCCGAGAAGTGGTTCCGTAGCTACTACGGAACGGTCGACGCGACCCCGCTGTACCTGATCCTGCTCTCCGAGGTCTGGCGCTGGACCGACGACGCGCAGATGGTGCGCGACCTGAAGGAGCCGGCAATGCGCGCGCTCGCCTGGATAGACGGGTACGCGGACCGCGACGGCGACGGGCTCACGGAGTACCAGCGGCGGACCGAGCGCGGGCTCGACAACCAGTCGTGGAAGGACTCGTTCGACTCGCAGCGCTTCTCCGACGGGACGATTGCGAAGCCCCCGATCGCGCCCTGCGAGGTGCAGGGGTACATCTACGACGCGAAGCGGCGCACGGCGGAGCTCGCGCGAGAGGTCTGGCGCGATCGAGTGCTGGCCGAGCGCCTCCAGAAGGACGCCGACGAGCTGCGCCGAGCGTTCGACGAGAGGTTCTGGAGCGACCGGCGCGGCGGCTGCTACGTGCTGGCGCTCGACGGCGAGAAGCAACAGGTCGACTCCGTCTGCTCGAACATGGGCCACCTGCTCTGGAGCGGCATCGTGCCGGCGGAGCGGGTCGATGCGGTGGTCGACCAGCTGATGGGCGAGCAGCTCTGGTCGGGGTGGGGCGTGCGGACGATGTCGTCCGGCGACGCCGGCTACAACCCGCTCTCGTACCACAACGGAACCATCTGGCCGCACGACAACTCCCTGATCGCGCACGGTCTTGCGAGGTACGCCCGCTGGCCGGAGGCGCAGCGGATCGTACGCAGGATGCTGACCGCGGCCCGGCACTTCGACTACCAGCTGCCGGAGGTATTTGCCGGTTTGTCGCGCTCGGAGACGCCCTTCCCGATTGCGTACCCGACTGCGGCCCGGCCGCAGGCGTGGGCGGCGGGGACGCCCGTTCTACTCCTCCAGGTTCTGCTCGGGCTCGAGCCCGATCGCGCTCGGCACCAGCTGGTGACGCGCGTTCCAGACGAGCTCCCCTCCTGGGCCGGGCGGTCGCTTCGGCTGACCGGCGTGCGGGCCTTCGACCGCCTCTGGGACGTCCGCCTCGATAATGGGCGGGTAATCGTCGAGGAGGAATAAGGTGCGCCCTCCGGCAACGGACACCACCGCGCACTAATGCGCATCGCGATCCTCGCGCCACCCTGGTTCGCCGTTCCGCCAAGCGGCTACGGCGGGATCGAGTGGGTCGTGTTGCTGCTTGCGAACGGGTTGGTGGACGACGGGCACAACGTGACGCTGTTCGCCTCAGGCGACTCGCGGACGAAAGCGGGCCTCGCGTGGGTGTACGAGCAGGCGCCGAGCGAGCAGATCGGTCGCTCACTACCGGACCTCCGACATTCGTTCAGCTGCTACGAGCGAGCGGACGAGTTCGACGTAATCAACGATCACTCTGGACCGCTTGCTGCGGTCCTCGGGGGACTCGTCCGCACGCCTGTCCTGCACACGGCCCACGGCCCGCTGATCGGCGAGCCCGGAAACGTGTACGACGGCATCGGCGCGCTCGCGCCGGACGTCGGGCTCGTCTCCCTCTCGCTCAACCAGCGCGCGCCCAAGCCCGACCTGAACTGGGTCGCCAACTGCCCGAACGCGCTCGACCTCCAGGTCTACCCCTGCCATCCGCACCCCGGGGATTACCTGCTCTTCCTCGGGCGCATGAGCGCCGACAAGGGCGCGCATCGCGCGATCGCCGTCGCGATGGAGCTCGGCCTTCCGCTCAAGCTGGCCGGGAAGAAGCAGGATCCGAAGGAGGAGCGGTACTTCCACGAGCTGGTCGAGCCGCACCTCGTCGGCGACATCGAGTACCTCGGCGAGGTCACGCACGGCGAGAAGGTCGAGCTGCTCCAGAACGCGCGCGCAACGTTGTTCCCGATCGAGTGGGAGGAGCCGTTCGGCCTCGTGATGATCGAGTCGATGGCGTGCGGAACTCCGGTCATCGCCACGCGCCACGGGGCAGTGCCCGAGGTGATCGAGGATGGGCGCAGCGGCGTGATCGTCGACAGCTACCGCGACATGCCCGCAGCGCTCGAGAAAGCGGACGCCCTCGATCCGCTGGAGTGCCGGAGATACGTCGAAGAGCAGTTCGCGCCGGAGCGCATGGTGCAGGACTACATCCAGGCTTACGAGGCAGCCGTAGAACGAGTCGGAGTACCGTGAGTTGAGAGCCACCGCCCTTGTCGCGATCGCCTGCGCAATCGTCTGCGCCGGCGCCGCTTCGCGGCCGCTTCCCGCCGCTTATGGGTCGCCGTCGTGGTCGCCCGACGGCAAGCACCTCGTGTTCGTGAGCGCACGCGGGCCGAAAGGGTGGATCGTCTCGGTTCGGGCGACGGGCGTAGGCCTTCGCCGCCTTACGCTTGCGAACGTCCCCTTCCAGGTCGTGTGGTCGCCGCGAGGCGACCGGATCGCCTACGCGACGAGCGCTGGTTTGTTCGTGATCGACCGAGACGGAAAGGGAAAGCGGAGGCTCGGAGTCGGAACCGACATCGCGTGGTCGCCGGACGGAACGCGGATCGCGTTCACCGGCGCCGGCAGCAGCGGGCCGATCCAGGTCGTGAACGCCGACGGCACCGGCCATCGCCAGGTGACGAGCGGAAGGTACGACCGCTCTCCGGCGTGGTCGCCGGACGGCCGGCTCGTGTTCGGACGTGCGACGGGAGCCGGCGAGGTTCAGGACCTCTACGTCGTCGGCGCCGACGGGGCGGGCCTGCGGCCGTTCGGCCGCCAGGGCGCGGCGCCGGCCTGGTCGCCTGACGGGCAGCGGGTCGCCTACTGGCGGCGGACCCAGAACGGCGTCGCTCTGGCCGTCGCAAACGCCGACGGCACGGAAGAGCTGACGCTGACGCGCTCCGTGCCCTCGTTCAGCGGCGTGCCGCAATGGTCGGCAGACGGCCGCCGCCTGCTCTTTAACATCTGCTCGCCGTTCGGCCCCTGCCGGATCGACGTCGCGGAGGCGGACGGGACGTCCGTCAGGCGGATCGCGACCGGCCAGGACCCGGTCTGGGCGCCGAGCGCGCGCCGCGTCGCGTTCACGACCCGGCGGCTCTGCCGCAGCTCCGGGATCTTCCTCGTCAATCCCGACGGCACTCGCCTGAAGGCGCTTACGCCCTGCCGCTAGTGTCGGCCTCGGCCGAAGACAGGTAGTTCGGCCGCACGTACCGGAACTCGAAGCCGGAGCGCTCGATGTTGCGGTACGAGTTGCTCATCTTCCCTTCGACCCGCTCGCCCGTCTCCGTCACGAGCGTCTTTGCACCGGCCGCGCCCGCCGCACGAACGCGCGCGCTAAGAATCGCGTTCTGGGCGCCGCGGCGGCGAAACTCCGGCAGCGTGCCGGCCAGGCCGAACCACCCGACGCCGTCGCGAACGAACACCGCGCCGGTCGCGGCGGGCGTCTCGCGATCGTAGGCGACGAAGCAGCGCCAACCATCGCGCCCAGGCAGACAGGCTGCCCAGTCACGAAAGAGCTCGGGCGTCCCATAGGCGCGGACGAAAACGTCCCCGAAGTCCGCCGCGCGATCGACCCCGACCTCCTCGACGCGGAGATCCGTCTCCACGTCGGGCGGCTCTTCAATCCCTCGCTCGAACTTCGCCCACGCATACCCGGTATGGAAGCCGCGTTCGTCGAGCCACAGTCGCAGCTCGCGGGGCCGGGCGAGCGGGTGCGGCGAGATCGCATAGTCGACTCCGAACTCGTCGAAGAACCCGGCGATCTCGTCCAGCTGGCGCTCGGTCGCCGGACGCTCGAGGCCGAGCCCGAGGACACGGTTGAACATCGCCGACCTCGGCAGGGCCGGGAGGGCGAGACAAAGGGCGTCGCCGATTTCGACGGCAGGTGCGTCATCGGGTGCCGCCGCGTAAAGGTCTCGAAACGCTTCAAGTTCGCCGAGCTCCGCCGGATGGCTCAAGCGGCTTTCTCCCAGTACCGCTTCAGCCCAGCATAGGACTGCCACAGCGGCATCGCCTGCTCGTACTCCGCGGGGAAATCACCTGCCGACGCGATGAATTCGCCTTCATCGGCGCCGGTCTCGACGAGCTCGGTCCACTCGGCCAATCGTTTGCGGAGCTCGGTGAGGTGGCGCTCGACGTCGTCGGCGACTCCGAAGTGGATCAAGGCGAGCCGCGCTGGTGCGCGTCGCTCGATCTCCTCGAGCGTCTGGAGCCATGCCTCGAGGTCGAACTCCGGCGGGGGCGTGGGAGGGAAGACCAGGCGGTGCGGCTGAATTCGGACGCCGGTCGCGTCGCCGGCGTAGAGCGTGCTGTCGTCTGCCACGTAGCAGACGTGATGCGACGCGTGGCCGGGCGACGGGAAGCACTCGAGCCCGAGCACGTTATCGCCGCTTTCGTGGACGTTCTCGGCCGGAACGGGTGCGAGGTCGCCCCAGAGCCGCTCGAACTCGTCGCCGTAGAGCCGGCGCGCGCTTCGCTCGAGCCGCTCGGGATCGACGAGGTGCGGCGCACCGATTGGCGAGACGTGGATTTGGAGATCCGGGTGCTCGCGGACGAGAACCCCCGCGGCACCGGCGTGGTCGAGGTGGATGTGCGAGAGCAGCAGGTGCCGGACGTCAGCGAGCCGCAGGCCGCGCTCGCTCAGCCCGTCCTTGAGCGCATCAACGCAAGTGGCCGGGCCACAGTCGAAGAGCGCCGGGCCGTCGTCCGTCTCGAGCAGATACGCGCCGATGACGCGTTCGCGGCCGAGGTGACGGAGGTCGAGCGGCTCCAGCGCGGCCACGCTCGGATTATGGGCATGGCCGCGCCCGAGGCGTCTGCTAGCTGGCGGCGGCTGCGCCCGACCCGCCCCGACCGTTCGTTTCAGACGGACGCGCGGGCGAAGCCCGCGCGTCCTGAATGTCGGCGCCGCAAGCGGCGCCTTAGCCGGCGGCGGCTGCGCCCGGCCGGCGTCGCATCAAGAGGATCGAGCCGGCCGCGACCAGGGCGAGCCCGAGCGCGGCTGCGAGGGTTGCTGTGAGAGCGGTGGACAGCGGCCAGACGCCGTCGACGGTCGAGCCACCTGCGCCGGGTGCGCCCGCCGGAAGGCCGCGGTCGACGAGGTCGCTCTTCAGCGTCGCCGGCGCCTGGAACCAGCCTCCATGCGTCCGCTCCGAGCTGAAGAACTTCTGGCCCGGCTCGGTGTAGGTCAGGGGGCCTTGGGCGGCATACGGGTAGAGATCCTGGTAGATCGTGTCCGTCCGGCCCGGTCCCGGTACGCGGTAGGTGATCGTGTACTTCGGGCCGAGCGAGCCGCGGGGCTTCGACCTCAGCATCGGGTCGGGCGTCTGGCCGAACATGGCCGGGAAGAACCCCGTCTTGTCAACCAGGTCGCCGAGCGGGGTGCCCGGCTCCGGATCTCCCGGTTGCGCCGTACCGAACGTGAGTGCTCCGCCTTTGAGCCCAGGCCCCTCGACCTTGGCCGACTCAGGGCCTTTCGCAAACGCCGGGGCGGCGAAAACGAGAGCGAAGACGACGACGAGCAGCAGTCTCTTCATGATCAACTCCCTTCGAAGATTCCGCAGCGTCTACACCGGGCCCCCGCGCCCGGTTCCAATCAGATGCGTTCGAGCACGCCTACGTAGACGACCTCGCCCTCGTCAATCACCTCGCGCAGCCGCCACCCCGTGCCTTCGACCAGCTTTTCCATCTCGTCCGGCGCGACGATCAGGTAGTCGAACCAGGGCGTCGAGTAGCTCTGATAACGCACGCGGATTCGGAGCGCGCCCGGCATCCGGCCGCGTCGGCGGTTTCGCTCGTGGTACGCGAGATGGTGTTCGGCACCGGTGTCGTAGGGGTCCCTGCTCTCGGCGAGGATTCGCGCGTCGTCGCTCGTCAGCGACCGAAACCGCCTCAGGAGCCATTTCGCCCGCCTCGGGCTGCCGACGAGGCCGAAGTTGTTGCCGAACATGACAACCGTGTCGAACCGGCCCAGCGAGGAGTCGATTCGGGTGATCGAGAGCTCCCTCACATCCTTCGCTCCTCGGCGCCGCGCGACGTCGAGCGCCAGCGGCGAGACGTCGATGCCAACGACCTCGACGCCACGCTCCTGGAGGCAGAGCGGAACCCGCCCGGCGCCGCACCCGACGTCGAGCGTGCGGCCGTGAGGGAGGCGTATCGCCTTACGCTCGACCCGCGGCCATCTGCGATACGGCGCGAAGTACGAGGCGGGGTTGTAGTCGCTTGGGTCGATGAAGCCGTCGTCGCGCTCGACGACCTCTATCCCGGTGCCCTCCTCGAAGTAGTGAAGGATGAGGCGCCCGTAGGCGTCCTCCTCCTCCCTCACGCCCCTGCGGCGGCGGCGGACCGAACGAGCGCGACCTCGAGGTCCTCGATCAGGTCCTCGGCCGACTCGATCCCGACGGAGAGCCGAACCAGGTTCCGCGGCGCGGCGAACGGCGCGTCCGCCGTGGAGGCGTGCGTCATCCGCGCGGGGTGCTCGATCAGGCTCTCGACGCCGCCGAGGCTCTCCGCGAGCTTCCAGATCTGGGTGCGGG
Source organism: Actinomycetota bacterium (assembly GCA_046728975.1). Classification (GTDB taxonomy): domain Bacteria; phylum Actinomycetota; class Thermoleophilia; order Gaiellales; family Gaiellaceae; genus JBKPFU01. Next base: position 9,146 of record JBKPFU010000055.1, read on the forward strand.
CGACGAGGCCGACGGCCTCCTCCTCCGACTCGGCGAGGAAGGAGACCATGCCTCCGAAGTCGCGCATCTGGCGCGCGGCGATCTGGTGACCGGGGTGCGTCGGCAGACCCGGGTAGAGCACCTTCTCGACACGAGGATGGCGGTCGAGATAGCCGGCGACGGCTTCGGCGTTGTCGCAGTGTTTGCGCATGCGGACGGCGAGCGTCTTGATGCCGCGCAGCACGAGCCATGAATCGAACGGGCCCGGCACCGCCCCGAGCGACTTCTGCAGGAAGTAGAGCCGCTCGGCGATCGTGGGGTCGTTCGTCGCCAGGAACCCCCCGACCAGGTCGGAGTGGCCGCCCAGGTACTTCGTCGTCGAGTGCATGACGATGTCGGCGCCGAGGGCCAGCGGCTGCTGCAGGTACGGCGACGCGAAGGTGTTGTCGACCACGACGATCGCGCCCGCGGTGTGCGCCGCGTCCGCGGCGGCGCGGATGTCGATGACGTTCAGCAGCGGGTTCGTCGGCGTCTCCAGCCAGACGAGGCGCGTCCGTTCGTCGAGGTGGTCGGCGAGGTTCTCGCTGATCTCGGCCGCGGGAAGCCATTCGAACTCGTAGCCCTTGGGCTCGTACACCTGCGAGAACATCCGGTACACGCCGCCGTACACGTCGTTGAC
>JBKPFU010000056.1:0-13797 GCA_046728975.1 Actinomycetota bacterium
GAAGAGCCCGAAGGAGCGCGACGGCCGGCCGCTGCCACGCCTTCGGCTGCGCCGCTCCGTGTCGGTCGACGTGCCGCTCATACACGTGGCGATGGTAGAGGGCGGAGACGGGGAACCCCCACGCGACGCACTTCTCGACCCGCAAGTCGACGGCAGCCGTGGCGTCGAGGAGGCCGGCGCGCGAGTAACGGCGAAGGTGGCCCGCCCAGCGGTCGCTCGGGCCGAACCAGTCGGGGTTGGCCGGCACGGACGCGGCGAGGACGCCCCCGGCGACGAGCACGCGTCGACACTCCGCGAGCGCGGCCTGGTCGTCCGCGACGTGCTCCAGCACTTCGCCCAGAACGACGGCGTCGAACGTCTGCTCCCGGAAGGGAAGCGCCGAGACGTCGGCTTGGACTACGTCACCGCCCGTGCGCTCCCGCAGGACGGCGACCGCGGCCTCCGAGGCGTCGCCGCTGGTCACCTGGAATCCCCGCTCGACCAAGCGCTGCGAGAAGGTCCCCTGGCCTGCGCCCGCGTTGAGCACCTTCCGGCCCGGCTCGGCCTTGAGCAGGAGCGCGAGCAGCAGTCGCTCCCGCAGGTCGTGGCGCGGCCCGATGAAGTCGGGCGCCGTTCCCCACTCGTGCGTCACCGGATCAGCTCCTCGATCAGGCCGCGCCACCTTCTCCCGAGCACCTCTTCGCTCGCCTCGCGTTCGAATGCGGCGTGGCCTCCCGCCGACAGCCGCCGCGCCAGCTGCGGGTCGTCGGCAAGTCGGCGGAGCGCGGCTGCGAGCGCTCCGGCGTCGCCGGGCGGGACGAGAAGGGCGTTTTCGCCGTCGGCCAGAAGCTCGCGCGCCGCCGGCGTGTCGGCTGTGACGAGCGGCGTCCCGCATGCGATCGCCTGGAACCCCTTGTTCGGGATCACGCGCTGCGCCTTCGCCGTCGTGCCAAAGATCCCGAGGGCGCACCCGGCCCGGTGGAGCTCGGACGGCAGGTCGTGATACTCGACCCAAGGGACCCAGTCAACGTTTGGCGGGCGGCTGTCGAGCAACCGCTCCAGCTGGCCGCTGCCAATCACCCGAAACCGCAGCTCGGGCTCGAGACGCGCTGCTTCGAGCACCGTGGCCACCCCGTGCAGCGGGATCAACTTGCCGTAGAAAAGGGCCGTGAAGGGCTCGGCCCGAGACCAGCCGGGCCGGAAGAGCCGCTCCTCGGCGCCGATAAAGCAGACGGCCAAGCGGTCTTCCGGGAGGTCGGCCAGCGAGTGCAGGTAGGCCGCGTTCGCTGCCGTGTCGGCCGTTACGAGGTCGGCGGCGCGAAGGGCCCGACGGTCGATGGCGCGAAGCGCCCGCGCCGCGAGCGAGCCTTCGGCGAACCGCCGCCGGTCCTCGACGAGGGTGTCGGTCAGCGTGACCAGCGGGTTGAACACCACGGGCTTTCCCCGGGCCGCCCGCCGCGCAGGCGCGACATCGAGGTACCCGGGGTAGCCGACCAAAACGGCGTCGAAGGTCTCCGGGGAGCGGCGCAGCAGTCGCGCCTCGGCCAGCGCGAGCCGCGCCGCCGTCGCGGCCCCCGCGCGCCACTTGTGGCGATGCCCCTCCCAGACCGGTTCGTGCCGTTCCACCACCTCGACACCTGCTCCCCGCAGGCAGGAGACCACCTGCGCGTTGCGCGGGTAGTCCCGCTCGTACGTGCCGAAGTAGAGGACCCGGAGCGCTACGACAGGATCTCGTCAACGTGCATGTCAGCCCGTTCGCGGTCGCCGACGCGCTCCTCGTGGTACGTCGTCAGCATCTCGCTGATCAGCCCGAGCGAAAAGAACTGCAGGCCCACCACGACGAGCAGCACGCCCAGGACGAGCAGCGGCCGATGGCCGATCGCCTCGCCGCTGATTTTCAGCGCCGTCAAATAGACGAGCACGGCAACGCCGACAAAGCCCAGGATGAGGCCGAGCCCACCGAACAGGTGCAGAGGGCGGTGCCGGTAGCGGCCGAGGAACGAAATGGTGAGGAGGTCGAGAAACCCGCGCAAGTACCGCTCGATGCCGTAACGCGAGCGGCCCTCGCGGCGCGGCCGGTGGTGAACCGGGACCTCGGCGATCCGATAGCCGCGGTAATGCGCGAGCACAGGAATGAAGCGGTGGAGCTCGCCGTACAGCTTGAGCCCGCGAACGACGCCGGCCCTGTATGCCTTCAGGCCGCAATTCATGTCGTGGAGGCGCACGCCGGAGATGCGCCCGGTCGCCCAGTTGAAGATCCGCGAGAGGATTCGGCGTGTCCAGCGGTCCCGCCGCCGCGCTTTCCACCCCGAGACGAGATCGAACCCTTCGTCGAGCTTCGTCAGCAGGCGCGGGATCTCCGCCGGGTCGTCCTGGAGGTCGGCATCGATGGTCACGATCAGCTCTCCCTGCGCCTGCGCGAAGCCTGCGGCAAGCGCCGCCGCCTTCCCGAAGTTCCGGCGCAGCCGGACGACACGGGCTTGTTGATGGGCGGCATGCAGGCGTGTGAGCGCGGCGAACGACCCGTCGGTGGACCCGTCGTCGACGAAGACGGCTTCCCACGGTTCGCCGCCCGGATCGAGCGCGGCTTGCAGCTCCTCGAAGAGCAGCGCGAGCGTCCGCTCTTCGTTGTGGACCGGCACGACGACCGAGATCACGTGCTTTGAGACTAGCCGCCCGGCAGCGTCGGCACCGTTGTCGGAGTCGTCACCGTCGGCAGTGTCTCGGTCGTAACCGGAAGCGTCGGCGTCGTGGTCGGGGGCGGCGGCGGAGGCGGCGGGGGCGGTGCTGCGGTGGTCGGCGGAGGCGGCGGCTTGGCAGTAGTGGTGGTGCCCGTCGTCTGGCGCGTCGTCGACTCGGTCGTGCCTGTTCGAGACGCCGTCGGCGCCTGGGAGCCACTCGTCGGGTGGACGGCCTTGGTGGTCGGAGGATGCTCGCTTGTCCCATCGTCGCGCGTGGCGACGATCGCGAGAGCCACCCCCGCGGCGGCAAGCAAGGCAGTCGTTACTGCGATGATCGCCGCCCGCGGAGGGCGTCGAAGCGGACGCCGGATGACCTGCGTGACCTGCGTGGCGCCGGCGCTCGGGGGGAGCGCGACGGTCGTTGGAGCGACTCCCAGTGCCTCGGCGAGCGCGACTCCGTCGGCCGGTCGGCCGTCCGGTTCCTTGACCAGCGCCGCGTCGGCCAATGCCGCGAGGCTTGCCGGCGCGTCCGGCCGCAGGTCGGAGACTGACGGCGGCTGCTCCCGGAGATGCTTGGCCGCGAGCTCGAGCGACGTCTCCCCCTCGAACGGCAGCCGCCCGGTGAGGAGGCGAAACAAGATCACGCCGAACGAGTAGACGTCGCTGGCGGCAGTTGCCGGTTCACCGGCCGCCTGCTCCGGCGAGATGTAAGCAGCGGTCCCAAGGAGGGTCCCAGTCTCGGTCAGCGTGCCGGCGCCGCCGACCCTGGCGATGCCGAAGTCGGCGAGCTTGGCAGTGCCCTCGGCGTCGAACAGGACGTTCGAGGGCTTCAGGTCGCGATGAACGACCCGGCGACTGTGAGCGTGGGCGAGGCCGGCCGCGATTTCACGCGCCAGCCGCGCCGTCTCCTCGTCCGGAAGCGGCTCGCCGGGGCGCAATCGCTCCTCGAGCGTGCCGCCCGGCAGGTACTCGAGCACCATGTACGGCCGGCCTTCTTCCGTGCTCCCGTAGTCGAACAGCCGGCAGATGTGCGGATGCCCCAGCGACGCCACGGCATGAGCCTCACGATCAAAGCGCGCGGGATCGGCGTCTCGTCCGAGGAGCTTGAGGGCGACTCGGCGATCGAGCTCGAGGTCTTGCGCCGCCCAGACCTCGGCCATGCCCCCGAGGCCAAGCTGTTCGTCCAGGCGGTAGCGGCCACCGATGACCTGCTGGGCCACCGGGGTAGCTTATGCGGCGGTGGCGCGACTCCCGACGTTCGACGAGGCGCAGCGGCTGGTGCTCTCCCGCGTCCAGAGGCTCGAGCCCGAGCCGGTCCCAATCGACGCCGCAGCCGGGCGTTTCCTGGCCGAAACGGCTCGGTCGACGGTGGATCTCCCGCCGTTCCCGAGCTCGGCGATGGACGGGTTCGCGGTGCGGTCAAGCGACACTCCCGGCGAGCTTCCGATCGTGTTCCGTGTCGCTGCCGGACGTCCGGCGCCGCGACCGCTGGAGCGAGGAGAGGCGATGGCGATCGCGACCGGCGGCGTCGTACCCGAGGGAGCGGATGCCGTCATACCTGTCGAGGATGTTGTCGAGAGGGACAACAAAGTTGAGATCGATACCTCTGTCCCGCGCGGAAGCAATATTCGTCCAGCCGGCGGAGACATTCGCGCGGGCGACCCGGTCGTCGAGGCCGGAACGCGGCTGGGCCCGGCCCAGATCGGCGCCCTGGCGGCCGCCGGCGTCGCCGAGGTGGTGTGCGCCCGAGCCCCGCGCGCCGCCGTCCTCGCAACGGGAACCGAGCTTCGGGCTCCGGGGGAGAAGCTCAACCCCGGCGAGATCTACGAGGCCAACGGGCTGATCGTGAGCGCGCAGCTCGTGGCCGCGGGAGCGGCTGTCGAGCGGCTCGCGGCCGTCACGGATGACGCCCACGCCCATCGGGACGCGCTGGAGCGCGCGCTCCAGGCAGACGTCGTGGTCACCACGGGCGGCGTGTCCGTCGGGCCGCACGACCTCGTGCGTGGAATCGAGGCCGAGCTCGGCGTCGAGGAGGTGTTCTGGCGCGTGGCCGTGAAGCCGGGGAAGCCCGTGTCGTTCGGGGTGCGGGAACGGACGCTCGTGTTCGGCCTACCGGGGAACCCCGTCTCAGCGCTCGTCGGCTTTCAGCTGTTCGTGCGGCCGGCCGTGCTGGCCCTTCAGGGCGCAACCGACCCGCTACCGCGCTTCGCGCCCGGCGTGCTGGCGCGCGCCGTCCGGCGGAATCCGGAGCGAGACGAGCTGTTGCGCTCGACTGCGCAGGCAACGGACGGCGCGACCGTCGTCGAGCCGGTCTCGGGGCAGGAATCGCACATGATCGCACGGGCCGCCACGGCGGACTCACTCCTGCTGGTGCCTCGCGGCGAGGGTGTGCTGGAGGCCGGCTCCTCCGTTCGGTACCTGGCGCTTGACTAGGCCGGATAGCTCGGGCCGCCTCGCGGCCTTACCCGGACCGGCCGGGCGTAGACGAGGTAGCGACGCGAAGGGAAGAAGCGCGGCCGGCCCGCCTCGAGCGTCAGCGTCTCGCGGCCGAGCGAGCGGAGCCGGGCCGGGCTGTCTTTGGGGAAGATCGCGTGACCGGTAACCGCGTAGCGGACGACCGCATACGGAAGCTCGAGCGTGACGACGTCGCCGTGCCTGAGGCGGTCGATGCGGTCGAAGGGCGCGCCGAACATCGTCCGGTGGCCGGCGAGGTAGACGAGTTGACCCTCACCGGGCATGTAGGTGCGCAGGTCGCGCCCGGGACCGCTCCGTAGCGAGCGCGCGTCCGCGCCGTTGACGACGATCATGGCCAGGTCGAGGCGCGGGATCCGCAGGCGTCCAATCGCAGCACCTCGTTTGCTCTTCCTCCGGTAACGCGCGGCTTCGGCGGCGATCTCCCGGCGGATCGTCTCGACCGCGGAGCCTCGGATCACACGGAGGCGGCCGAATTCGTCGACGCGCTTCGCATATGCGCTTTCGAGCCGATCCTGTTTCCACGTGGTGTAAAGCGCGCTGAACGGCTCCTGCCAGCGCCAGACGACGACCGCCCATGCGGCCGCGACGAGAGCCAGGACGACCACCGTCGCCCCGACGCGACGAAGCAAATTCGACATCAGCCTTCTGACGCTTGCCGTTCGGCCTCGGCGGTGCGTCTCCTCGCTCGGACGCTGCGTGCCGTGTGACGGATGACCGAGCGAATCGGCCCAAAACGCGGCCGTTCAGCCGCCGTCGGGTAGGGGGCGTACCGGCCCGCGCTCAGCGCCGTCAGCTGAGCGGCGACCGCGAACCACGCGAGCGCTGCGACCACCGCCGGCCAGCCCACGAACCCGACTGCCACCAGCTCGAGCAGATACCAGGGTGCATCGAGCCCGAGCTGGTACCGAAACGCGAACGAAGCGAGGAGGAGCAGCGGCCCGGCGAACCCCGCCGCGAGCGCGACCCAGCGAGCCCAGGCCCGTTGAGCGCGCACCTGCGGTAACCAGAGCCAGGCGTGCAGGGAGGGGAGGATGAAGATGACCGCGAACGGGTTCATCGCGACGACGACCACCGCGATCACGCCGAGCGCGAGCAGGGCTGCCGTGTAGCCGGCGAGAACCTCGACCGCCGCAACGGTCCTCCTCGGCGTCAGCCTGTCGCGCGCAACGAGCCAGCCGAGACCGGCGAGCACGGCGACGCCGATCAGGCCCAGGGCCGGCCAGTGTTCCGCCGGGCGCGTCTCCGGCGAGAGCGGCAGGTCAGAGCCGTTGGGCCACGCCCCGAGCAGCGAGAAGAACGCGAAAACGAGCCCCACCCATAGCCAGAAGGCCAGGCGGCTTCGGTAGCTGCGCAGCGCAGGCGCGAGCGGGACGTGTCGACGGCGGCAGCGCGCGAACAGGTCGACCACCGTGATCAGGACCGGCAGGAGCATCGCGATCAGGACGAGCTGAATCGCCCAACCGCGGACGATCCGAGGCCCGAGGTAGACGTAGCTCGTCGTTCCCTGAGCGAGCTCGACGCCGGGGTCGAGCGAGCGAAGGAGCTCCTGAGTGGCGCGCCCAAGCTGGGCGAGGTGACGGCCGTTCAACCTCGGCGCAGAGTCAGAGAAGGCCGGAGGCGGACGCGCGCCGGCCGTCGTCAGCGTCACCGCAGGAATTCCGCGCGCAACCAGGGGCGCCTGCTCGTAGAGGCTGAAGGGGAATCCGAGGTCGATCAGCTGCCCCAGCGCGCTCGTCCGCGCCGGACGTTCGCCTGTCTGCTCGGCGACGCGGGCCGCCGCCGTCTCGACGAGGGTCGCGGCCGGCGAGCGTGGTGTATCGCCGGTGATGACGAGGCGGGGCTTGTCGTTGCCGGCGATCGAATCGAGGCTGACGACGGCGATGACCCGGCCGCGGTAGGTGCGCGCGAAGCGCTCCGCGCCCAGACCGCCGAAGGCGCCGCCGTCGGTCGCCACCAGCAGGATCGTGTGCGCCGGAAGCGGGGCGCGCGAGGCGCCTCCGACCGCGGTGGTCGTCGCGTACGAGCGCGCCAGCTCGAGCAAGGCGCCAACGCCCGATGCGTTGTCGTTCGCGCCCGGCCCCGTCCCGGCGTCGTCACGGTGCGCCATGACCACGAGGGCTTCCTGCGATCGGCCGGGGACGAGGGCGATGAGGTTCTCGAGACGAACGCGCCCGTGCCCCGGAATCGTCGCTCGAAAGCGGTCGTGACGGACGCGAAAGCCGTAGGACGCGAACTGGCTCTCGATCCAGTCGGCCGCGCCTTCGGCGCCCACCGAGCCTGGAAACCGGCCCGGGAACAGCCGGGAGAGGTCGCGGGCGAAGCCGACGGCGGTGGTCTTGTCGAAGCCGGGAGGGAGGCGCGGCTCGGCAGGGCGAAGCGGCTCCGGCTTGGCGACGCTGAATGCGGCGACGAGCAGGGGAATTCCGACGAGCAGCCAGGTGCCTCGGTAGAGGCGCGCGTTGACGGGACGATCGATCGAGCCCGGCCGTGCCCGCGCACGCTGTGGGGGCATGGGTGCCGCCATAGCGCGGCTATAGTAGGGAGAAGCTCCGGCGGGCCCACGTTTTTCGTTTGATGCCCGACTCCTCGACCATTCTCCTCGTCGACGACGAGGATTCCGTGCAAAGGCTCCTCGCCTACCCGCTCGAGCGGGACGGCTTCCGCGTGCTGCAGGCGAGAGACGGCGAGGAGGCGCTCGACCGCTTCCGCGGCGAGTCCGTCGATCTCGTCGTCCTCGACCTGATGCTGCCGAAGCTGGACGGGCTGGAGGTCTGCAAGCGGCTCCGCGCTCAGAGCAACGTGCCGATCATCATGCTGACGGCGCGCGACGACGAGCTCGACAAGGTTCTCGGGCTCGAGCTCGGCGCCGACGACTACATCACGAAGCCGTTCTCGATCCGCGAGTTCCGAAGCCGCGTACGGGCGCTTCTCCGCCGCGCCGCGGCGCCCGCTACCGCGTCCCGCGAGGCGGAGACGATCGATGTCGACGGTCTGCGCATCGACCCGAGCCGCCGCGCGGTCGAGGTTCGTGGCGCTCCCGTGCAGCTGACGTACGTCGAGTTCGAGCTTCTACGGACGCTCGCGGCGAACCCAGGCCGTGTGTACACGCGCGAGATGCTCCTGCGGGCTCTCTGGGGCGACTCCGACTACCGCGAGCCGCGGACGATCGACGTCCATGTGCGGCACCTGCGGGAGAAGCTGGAGCGGGATCCGCGCGCTCCGGAGTACATCTTCACCGTCCGCGGCGTCGGCTACCGCTTCCGCGAGCGATGAACCTTCGCCCGCTGCACAGCGTCGGCGCCCGGCTCTCGCTGGCGCTGTTGCTCGTCGTCGCGCTCGCGCTCGGGATCGTCTACCTGGTCGTCATCCCCTCGCTCGAAGACCGCCTCGTCGCCTCGAAGCTCTCCGAGCTCGCGGGCGCTGCCCCGAGTGTTGCGCGCCAGTACGACGCCCACCCCAACGACCCGGATGTCCTGGACAACGCGGCGGCGAGCAGCAACGCGCGCGTGATCGTGCTGTTACCCCTGACCGAGGACTCGCTCGCCGTGTACGACAACTCCCCGCGAGGGCTGGAGACGAAGGCCTTCGAGAGCGACCCGATCGCCGTTCGGGCCAACAAGACGGGTTCGCTTCAACGCGGAACGATCAACCACTCCGGAGAGCGGTTTGCGGAGGTCGCCGTGCCCGATCGAAACGGCGAGATCTTGCTCCTGTCGACGTCGCTCGAGGACTCGCTCGCGGACGTCCGGCTCGCGCAGCGGCGGCTCCTGCTCGCGGGCGCCATCGCCCTCGCGGTGGCCTTGGCGATTGGGTACGGGGCGGCGCGGTTGTTCGCCAGGCGCATCCGTCGGCTGGAACGAGCGGCCGACCGCATCGCCGGCGGCGAGTTCGACGAGCCCGTCGCCGACGAAAGCCAGGACGAGCTCGGAGAGCTCTCCCGCGCCTTCGACCGTATGCGCGAGCGCCTGGCGCAGCTCGAGCACGCGCGCCGCGAGTTCGTGGCGAACGCGTCGCACGAACTGCGCACGCCGCTTTTCTCGCTCGGCGGGTATCTGGAGCTGCTCGAGGACGAAGACCTCGATGAGGCGACGCGGACGGAATTCATGGAGACGATGGCCGAGCAGGTGCGTCGTCTGACCAAGCTCGCGGACGATCTCCTGGATCTCTCCCGGCTGGACGCCGGGCGGCTGCGCGTGTCTCCGGAGCCAATCGACCTCTCGCAGCTCGCCGAAGCGGTCGTCGACGAGTTCGCCGCCGTCGCGCGCGCCAGCCGCCACCCGCTCTCCGTTGAGCGCGACGGAGGCGTTCACGCGGTCGGCGACGGCGAGCGTGTCGTCCAGATCGTGCGCATCCTGCTCGAGAACGCGCTCGTTCATACCCCGATCGGGACAACGGTGCGTGTTCGGACGCGGCAGGAGGATCGTCGCGCCGTCCTGGAGGTGGAGGACGAAGGCCCGGGCATCCCGCCGGAGCACACGCAGGAGCTCTTCGAGCGGTTCTACCGGGTGGACGGCACGAAAGCGTCGGGGAGCGGCCTCGGACTGGCGATCGCGAAGGAGCTCGCCGAGGTCATGGGCGGCGCGATCGAGGTCGAGTCTGAGAGAGGGCGGACCACGTTCACCCTTGCGCTTGTCAGCGAAAAGCCGATTTAGCCACGAAACCTCAGCGTTTTTACGTGGAATCGTCCAAAAGGGCCAGTATGCAGGCCTTTTGGTCGTCCAGTAGCGCTGCCATGCTGACCCGATGACGATTGAATGGGCCGCCGGGGTCTACGAGGGAGAGGGGTCGGCGACGCGTTGCGACGGCCGTATACGGCTCGCGCTCAAGATGACGAACGAGGAGGTCGTCTGGCGCTTTGCCTGCGTGCTCGGCTTCGGGATTGTGTACGGCCCCTATGTCTTCGAGGCCAAGGACGGCTTCCGCCGAAAGCCCTTTTGGATGTGGGTTGCCGAGGGAGAGGAGGCCTGGGAAGCCGCTGACCTCCTGTGGCCGTGGTTGAGCGAGGCTCGGATGGGGCAGATCGACCGCGTCTTTGGAGAATCGGAACGGATCGAGCCGTAGCTACAGTTCGTCTCGAATGCGCGCAGGCCCGACTGCTGTGTTCGGCTTGATCGCCGCCGTAATCGGCGGCGTTTGCGTCTTGGCCGTCGGAAAGGCGGCCGGCTGGCTGGACTCGACGACGAATAGGACAGTCTTCGTCGAGAGAGGCGAGGTGGCCCAGCCGGTGCGGAATGGGCCCAGGATCACCGGCGCAGCCGCGAAGCCGCTGAGCGGCAACGGCTTCAACCCTGCGCGGATCTACGCCAATCGCGCCTCAGGTGTAGTCACGATCTACGCCGTCTACGGCTCGCCGAACTCGGAGGCGGCCGAGGCGGCTCAGGGTTCCGGCTTCGTCGTCTCCAAGGACGGCTACGTCCTCACGAACTCGCACGTGATCACGACCGCCGGCGAGGGGGCGACGGGCGACAAGGTCACCGCCGCCGACCAGGTGTTCGTCGAGTTCCAGGACCGCGATCGCGTGCCGGCCGAGGTGGTCGGCTGGGACATCTTTGACGACGTCGGCCTGCTGAGGGTGAAGCCGTCGAGCCACTCGCTTTCGCCGGTGCCGCTCGGTGACTCCGCCCGTGTCTCCGTCGGCGAGCCTGTTGCCGCGATCGGAAGCCCGTTCGGAAACGAGAACTCGCTCGCCGTCGGCGTCGTGTCGGCCACGGAGCGCTCGATCAACTCGCTCACCTCGGCCTACAACCTGGTCGACGCCATTCAGATCGACGCGCCGATCAACCACGGCAACTCGGGCGGCCCGCTCTTCGACGCTCGCGGCCGTGTAATCGGGATCAACGCGCAGATCCGGAGCCAGTCCGGAAACGCGGAGGGGGTTGGGTTTGCGGTGCCTATCGACTCGGCCAAGCGCTCGATGCAGCAGCTGATCGCCACGGGCAAGGTCGCGTACGCATACGTCGGAATCGAGACTGAGGACCTGACGCCTTCGCTTGCGCGACGCTTTGGCTACCCCGTCGGCTCGGGCGCGGTGGTCACGACAGTGCACTCCGATACGCCCGGCGCCGCGGCCGGCTTGCGCGGCGGGAACAAGAAGGAGCGCGCGCTCGGCACCATCTTCACCGTGGGCGGCGACCTGATCGTCGCCATCGACGGGCAGCCGGTCAGCAGCGCCGAGGACGTGGTTCGGGTCGTGACGGAGCGTCTCAACCCGGGGCAGACGGCGAGGTTCACGATCTACCGTGGCACGTCTCGTCGCACCGTGCCGGTGAAGCTGAGCATGCGGCCGGCGAACCCGGAATAGGCGAACCCGCCTCCTTCGCCGCCTCCGGCGCCGTTCCTCCTGCCGGTTAGGACGGAGCGCTTGATGGGAATGAGCGCGCTATGGGCGACACGGGGCGGTCGGTTCGGCTCAGCATCCCGGCAAGGGCCGAGTACATAACACTCGGGAGGCTTGCGCTCAGCGGGCTCTCCCGAGTCCGGCCGCTCCCGGAGGAGACGCTCGGAGACCTGAAGCTCGCGCTCACGGAGGCGTGCACGAACTCTGTCCGGCACGCCTACGAGGAGGGCCGGGAAGGGGCGGTCGAGATCCTGTACGAGCTCGAGCCGGATCGGATCGCGGTCGAGGTCGCGGACGAGGGAGAAGGGTTCACTCCTGAGGGGCTCGAGGCACTGACCGACGGCGACGAGCTGAACGAGGGCGGCCTGGGCATCGCGATCATCCGCGCAGTCTCCGACGAGGTCGAGTTCGGCGCCGGCAGAGGCGGCGGCTCGCGCTTGCGGTTCGTCAAGTTTCTGCCTGACTAGGCCGACCGTTATCCTCGGGCTCGCGCCGGCCCCCTGATCATGCTCCCACTCGTCAACGTCGGAACCAAGTCGCTCGCCGACTACGCGACGATCGCGACTCGCGGGCTGATGGACGACATCCGGCGCCTGGCGGCCATGATCGAGGGCAGGCGCGTGCTGCACCTCTCCGCCACCGCTTTCGGCGGCGGCGTGGCGGAGATCAACTACGCGCTCGTCCCGCTGATGCGCGACGCGGGGCTCGACGTGGAGTGGCGGATCATCCGCGGCGCCGACGAGTTCTTCGACGCGACGAAGACGATCCACAACGCGCTTCAGGGGAACCCTCAGGGGCTGACGCCGCCGCAGGAAGAGGCCTATCGCCGCTACAACGCGATCAACGCGCGCGAGCTCGAGGACGAGTACGACTTCGTCATCATCCACGACCCTCAGCCGGCGCTGATCATCGACCATTTCCCGGATTCGACCGCGCGTTGGATCTGGCGCTGCCACATCGATCTGTCGACCCCGAACGAGGCCGTGCTCGAGCTCCTGCTCGCGTCGCTCGGCCGCTATGACGCGGCGATCTTCCACGTGCCGCAGTACGCGCCGCGCGCACCTGGTCTGCCTCCCGCATACATCTGGCCGCCGGCGATCGACCCCTTGACGCCGAAGAACATGGCGCTTTCGGCCGAGGACGCCGCCTACATCGTCGACCAGTTCGGGATCGACGTCGAGCGGCCGCTGATCACACAGGTCTCCCGCTTCGATCCGTGGAAGGACCCGCTGGGTGTCATCGACGCCTACCGCGGCGTCAAGCAGCGCTTTCCCGACGTTCAGCTCGCCCTGGTCGGTTCGATGGCCCACGACGACCCCGAGGGCTGGGACTACTACAACCAGACGGTCTCCTACGCCGCCGGCGACCCGGACATCTACATCCTCTCGAACCTGAACAACATCGGCGCAGTCGAGGTCAATGCCTTCCAGGTGCACTCGACCGCGGTCCTGCAGAAGTCGATTCGCGAGGGCTTCGGGCTGACGGTGACCGAGGCGCTCTGGAAGACGCGACCGGTCGTGGCCGGGCGCGTCGGCGGCATCCCGACGCAGATCCAAGATGGCGTCACGGGCTGGCTCGTCGACTCGTCGTCGGACTGCGCGGAGGCGTGCATCGAGATCCTGCGCGATCCACGTGAGGCCAGGCAGAGGGCGCTTCGAGGCAAGGAGTTCGTGCGGAAGAACTTCCTCATGCCGCGCCTCCTACGCGACTGGCTCGTCCTCTTCAACCGCCTGCTCGGCAACGACACTGCCGGCGCCGAGGTGGCGGTCGTCGCCGCCGCTTAGACGGCCGCTAGGGTCCACGGCGATGCCCGGTAGGCGGAAGTTGATCGTCGTCTCGAACCGTGGGCCGATCTCGTACGCGCGCGAGAACGGCGAGCGGGTGATGCGTCGCGGCGGCGGCGGGCTGGTGACGGCGCTCCGCAGCCTGATCACGCACCACGACGTGACCTGGATCGCGAGCGCACTGTCGCACGAGGACCGTGTCGTGGCGCAGGAGAACGACGGCGAGGCCGTCGAGGAGACCGCGCGCGACGGCTCGCCCTTCCGGCTGCGGTTGGTCGATCACGACCAGGCTGCCTTCGACCGCTTCTACAACGTCATCGCGAACCCGCTGCTCTGGTTTCTTCAGCACTACCTGTGGGAGCTCGCGCACACGCCCACGATCGACCTCGGTGTCCACCACGCCTGGGAGGAGGGGTATGTGCGCGTGAACCGAGGCTTCGCCGCGGCGGTGGTCGATGAGCTGGAGGCCGAGCCGAACGCGACGGTCTTCCTCCACGACTACCACCTGTACCTCGCGCCGCGCTTCATCCGCAGCGAGGCG
>JBKPFU010000057.1:0-20632 GCA_046728975.1 Actinomycetota bacterium
ATGGATCCGCACCTGCTCCGGCGCGAGCCCGAGGCAGGGCGCGACCTGATCGCGATCGACGTGCACCCACTGCGTCGCGACGTAGACGTCGACGCCGCCTTCTCCGTCCGGAACGGCAAGGCCGGACTCCGGCCCGAGGAAAGCCTGGTCCTGCATTCCCAGCTCGTAGACGCCGGAGACGGAGACCTCCCCGGCCGCGTCGGGTTCGCCGTGGCGGACGACAATCGAGCGAACGACGTTGGGTCGCGGGTCGTGCCGGAAGCCATGGCCGCCGGTCGGGTCGTCGGGGTGGAGCGCCTCCTGCTCCGTCGCACGCTCGGGATCGACGATCGCCGCGAGCGGCTCGTATTCGACGCGCACCCTCTCGGCCGCTCGCCGCGCCTGCTCGGGATGCTCGGCGGCGACCAGCGCGACCGGCTCGCCGAAGTAGCGGACGCGGTCGATCGCGAGCACAGGCTGATCCGCAAACTCGAGCCCGTACCGCCTCTCGCCCGGCACGTCCTCGTGCGTGAGCACGGCGTGGACGCCTGCGCTCGCCAGCGCCTCGCCGAGCTCGATCGACCGAATTCGCGCGTGCGCGTGGGGGCTGCGGACGGTGTGCCCCCAGAGCATCCCGGACGCGTAGAGGTCGCTCGAGTACGCGAACTCGCCCGTCACCTTCGGGATCGCGTCCGTCCGCCGGACGCTCTCGCCGACGCGGCCGAGCTCCAGCTTCCGTGCGACTGTGCTCATGAGGATGCGGCCAACCTGACGGCGTCGAAGATCTTCGCGTAGCCGGTGCAGCGGCAGAGGTTGCCGGAGAGCGCCTCGCGGATCTCGTCGTCGCTCGGATCCGGGCTGCGCGCGAGCAGGTCGGCGCCGGCGACGACGAAGCCGGGCGTGCAGAAGCCGCACTGGACGGCTCCCGTCTCGGCGAACGCCTCCTGGAGCGCGTGCAGGCGCCCGTCCTGCGCCAGCCCCTCCACTGTGACCACCTCGTGGCCCTCGGCCTGCGCCGCGAGCACAAGGCACGCGCAGACGAGCCTGCCGTCCAGCAGGACGGAGCACGATCCGCATTCGCCCTGCTCGCACGCGTTCTTCGAGCCGGGCAGGCCGAGCCGCTCGCGGAGGACGTACAGGAGGCTCTCGCCCTCCCAGACGTCGGCCTGGCGCCGCTCGCCGTTGACCAGGAGCTCAAGTTTCATAAAAGACACCGCTCCAGCGCACGCCGCGTGAGCACGCGAAGCGCGTGCCGGCGGTACGCCGCCGTCCCGCGAACGTCGTCGATCGGGCTCGCCGCAGCCGCGACGGCCTCCGGGAACGCGTCGCGATCGGCGAGCGGCGCCCGGACGAGCGTCGGGACGGGACCGGCGGAGCCGAATGCGGCACGAAGCTCCCCGCGCTCGCGATCGACGGCGAGTGAAAGCGAGACAACCGCGATCACCATCGCGTTCCGCGGGCCGATCTTCATGAACGTCTGCGGGTTCGAGCTATCGGCGACGCGCACGGCCACGATCAGCTCGTCGGCGGCCAGCGCGTTCCGCTTCGGGCCGACAAGAAAGTCCGAAAGCCGAACCACCCGGTCGCCCCGAACGCTCGCCAGCTCTACCTCGGCCTCGCCGATCAGCAGCGGCGGCAGCGCGTCGCCGGCTGGTGACGCTGTCCCAAGGTTGCCGCCGATCGTGCCGCGGTTTCGGATCTGCGGCCCGCCGACGGTGCGCGACGCTTCGGCGAGCGCGGGCAGCCTCTCCGCGAGCGGCGCCTCCATCGCCTCGGTGTACGTGAGGCCTGCGCCGAGCCGGATCGTCCCGTTCTCGCGCCCCCAGCCGCGCACCTCCGGTACCTCGTTCAGGTTGAGCAGGTTTTCGGGACGCGTCCGGTCGAAGTTGAGGTCGACCATGACGTCGGTGCCGCCCTGGATCGGCAGCGCGTCGGGGCGCTCGGCCTTCAGCCGAAGCGCCTCGTCGAGCGAGTGGGGAGCCAGCACCTCCACGATCGCCAAGCGTATTCACTGGCGTTCCACGTCCGGACGGAACCCGCGTTGAGCAGCGGATTCGAGGGGGCTACACTCGGGTGCCAGCCCCTGTCCACTGCGCCACACGCACCCGTCCGGACCTTCCTGATCGCGGACATCCGCGGTTACACCCGCTTCACGCAGGAGTACGGCGACGAGGCCTCGGCCAGGCTGGCCACGAAGTTCAGCGACATGGTCCGCGAGGGCATCGAGATGCGCGGCGGGACGCTGGTCGAGCTGCGAGGGGACGAGGCGTTGGCCGAGTTCGACTCGGCGCGCCAGGCGATCCGGGCGGCGATGGACTTGCAGCGGCATTTCGCCGAGGAATCCGACGCGGACACCGACCTGCCTCTCCGGGTCGGCATCGGAATCGACTCCGGTGAGGCCATCGCCCTCGAGGACGGCTCGTTCCGCGGCGCCGCCCTTAACGTCGCGGCCCGGCTCTGCGCAATGGCGCACGGCGGCGAAGTCATCGTGAGCGAGGGGACGAGCCACCTTGCCGGGCGCCTCCCCGGCGTTCGCTACATCGATCGCGGGCGCGCCCATTTGAAGGGAATCTCGGATCCCGTCCGCGTCATCCGCGTCGCGCCGGAGGAAGAGCCGAGCCAGCCCTGGATCCTCATGGTGTTCGGGTACCCGCGGCGTCTCGGGTGGCGACTCGCTCTGGCAGTGGCCTTGATCGCCGCCGCGACCGCGGGCATCGTCGTCTACCTGACGGGCGGAAACAGCGGGGAGGGCAGCTCCGCTGCCACCGAGACGCAAACCGGATCGACCGCGCAAGCGAGTCGCGCCGATGTGATCGCGCTGATCCCGACGAGCTTGCGGAAGACGTGCGTGAAGCAGCCGGTCGCGGACATCGGCGCGGTCGAGACGGCCGTCTGCGTCGCGCCCTCGAGCGGAGCGACAGGGTTCTCACCCGACCGATGGCAGGTTTCGACCTTCCAGAGCGGCGCGGCAGTGAGGGCGGCGTATCGGGCGGAGATGCGCCGTCATGGCATCACCCCGAACTCGGGCCAGTGCAACTCGCTGAGCTGGGGCGGGGAGGGGGCGTGGGCTCACGGCCCCGGCAAGCCCGGCGGGCGCAGCCTGTGCTACTTCGACGGCGACGACGCAGTGATCGTCTGGACCCACGAGAAGCTCGGCCAGGCGAACCACAAGGACATCCTGGCGAGCGCGCGTGAAGGTGGCAGCGACCACGCACGGCTGATCGGATGGTGGGCCCACGCGCACCATCTGATCGGCAAGCTCGAATAGCAGGGACCGACTTATCCGAGGCCGCGCGGCCCGGCCGGGGGTATGGTCGGGCGATGGTCGACCTTCCGCGGCGGCTCGCGGTGGCACGAGGAGAGGAGCCTGCGGACCTCGCCGTTCGCGGCGGCCGGGTCTTCTCGGTGTTCACGCGCGAGTGGCTGGAAACGGACGTTGCGGTCGTCGACGGCTACGTGGCAGGCCTCGGCGAATACGAGGCGACGGACGAGCTTGACGCGGCCGGCCGCTTCGTCGTGCCGGGGCTCATCGATGCGCACATGCATCTCGAGTCGCCGAAGCTGCTGCCGGATGAGCTCGCGAGGCTGCTCCTACCGCTCGGAACGACGACGGTGGTAGCCGATCCCCACGAGCTTGCGAATGTGCTCGGCACCGACGGGGTGCACTGGCTGCTGGACTTCTGCGCCGCACTGCCGCTCGACGTCTACTTCATGGCCTCGTCCAGTGTGCCCGCTTCGCAGTTCGAGTCCCCTCGTCGAGCGCTGACGACCGGCGATCTCCAGGGACTGCTGCGCAGGCGGCGCGTGCTCGGCCTCGCCGAGATGATGAACTTCCCGGGCGTCATCTCCGGCGACGCCGCCGAGCTCGAGAAGCTCGGCCTCGAGGGCGCGTCGCACGTCGACGGCCATGCTCCGGGCGTCCTCGGCCGCGACCTGAACGCGTACGCGGCCGCGGGCATCCGCTCCGATCACGAGGCGCTGACCGTGGAGGAGGGTCGCGAGCGGCTTCGCGCCGGGGTCTGGGTGCTCATCCGGGAGGCATCGATGGCGCGGAATCTCCGCGCGCTGCTGCCGCTCGTCCGGGAGTTCGGCACGCCGAGGATCGCGTTCTGCACCGACGACAAGGACCCCGACGACATCGCGGAGCGCGGCCACATCAACGGGATGGTGCGGGACGCCGTCGAGTGGGGGCTGCCGCCGGAGGAAGCGCTCGTGCTCGCCTCGCTCAATGCCGCGACCTGGCATCGCCTCGACCATCTCGGCGCGATCGCACCCGGCTACCAGGCCGATCTGCTTGTTCTCCCGAACCTCGAGAGCTTCACGCCCGAGGTGGTGCTGAAGGCCGGACTGCCGGTGGCCGAGATCGGGCGGGCTGACGTGCCGGAGTGGGTCAAGCACACGGTCAGGATCCAGCCCGTCTCGGCCGATCGTTTTCAGATTCCTTCGCCGGACGGCGACGTGCGCGTGATCGGGCTGATCCCTGACCAGATCGTCACCGAGTCGCTCGTCGAGGACCCGCCCGTGCGCGACGGTCTCGCGGTCGCCGATCCCGAGCGCGATCTCGCCAAGATCGCGGTCGTCGAGCGCCACCTCGGCACCGGCCGCATCGGCGCCGGGTTCGTTCGCGGTTTCGGTCTCATGCGCGGGGGGCTCGGCTCCACCGTCGCGCACGATGCGCACAACATCGTCGTGGTCGGAGTCGACGACGCCGACATGGCCGCTGCCGTCAACAGGCTCGCCGAGCTCGGCGGGGGAATCGTGGCGATCGAGGACGGGAAAGTACTCGCCGAGCTGCCGCTGCCGGTCGGCGGGCTGATGTCGGACGCGCCGCTCGCCGAGGTCGTCGAGCGGAGCAGCGCTTGCAGCGCAGCGGCCGAGCGGCTCGGCTGCACCGGCTCGACGCCGTTCCTGACGATGTCGTTCCTCGCCCTGTCCGTGATCCCGAGCCTGAAGATCACCGACCGTGGGCTCGTGGACGTCGACCGCTTCGAGCTCGTGCCGCTGCGGGCGTGAAGACCCTCTACACCGGCGGGTACGTCGTGATGATGGACGACGCCGACACCGAGTACGAGGATGGATGGCTGCTCGAGGAAGACGGCTTCGTCGTCGCAATCGGAGACGACGAGCCGCCCGACGCCGACATGCGCAGCGAGCTGAACGGCGCGCTCGTAACGCCCGGCTTCATCAACACGCACCACCACCTCTACCAGAGCCTCACGCGCGCCCGGGCGCAGCAAGCGGACCTCTTCACGTGGCTGCGCGAGCTCTATCCCCTGTGGTCGCGGCTTGACGCCGAGGCCGAATACGCCGCGGCGAAGTACGGGCTGGCGGAGCTGATGACCTCGGGGTGCACGACGGTCTTCGACCACCACTACGTCTTCCCGCGCGGCGTAGACGGCCTGATCGAGGCCGAGGTGGAAGCTGCGCGTGAGCTCGGCGTACGGCTCGTCGCGTCCCGCGGGTCGATGGATCTGGGCGAGTCGGACGGAGGGCTGCCGCCCGACGGGCTCGTCGAGGAGCTGGACGACGTGCTCGCGGACACCACGCGACTCGCGGAGTTACACGAGCGCGGCCGTGGCGCGCAGATCCAGCTCGCGGTCGCCCCGTGTTCGCCGTTCTCGGTCACGGGCCGGCTGATGCGCGAGTCGGCCGAGCTCGCGCGCCGGCTCGGCCTCAAGCTGCACACCCACCTCGCGGAAACGAGGGAAGAGGAGGACTACTGTCGCGACCTGTACGGCTGCCGGCCGGTCGAGTACCTCGCGGAGCTCGGCTGGCTCGAGGGCGACGTCTGGTGCGCGCACTGCGTCCATCTGAGCGACGCGGATGTCGCGGCGTTTGCCGCGGGCGGCGTCGGCGTCGCCCACTGCCCGACGTCGAACCTCCGCCTGGGCGCGGGAATCGCACGTGTGCGCGAGCTGCTCGACGCGGGAGTGCCCGTCGGCCTCGGCGTCGACGGCTCGGCGTCGAACGAGCGCGGAGACCTCTCGCTGGAGGTCAGGCAGGCGTTGCTCGTCGCGCGTGGCCGCGGCGGGCCCGCGGCGATGACCGCGCGTGAGGCGCTGCGGCTCGCGACGCGCGGTGGGGCGGCTGTGCTCGGCCGCGAAGACATCGGCTCGCTCGAGGCGGGCAAGTGCGCTGACTTCGCGATCTGGGACGACGAGTGGATCTTCTCGGGCGCCGATGATCCAGTCGCGGCGCTTGTTTTCGGCGGTCCACGCACAGCAGGCGGCCTCGTCGTTGGCGGCCGTCACGTTTTTGAGAATTTGTTCGAGGATGAGATCGTGCGCGAGCACCGGCGCCAGGCGGAGAAGTTCGTGAAATGACCGTGTCGCTCTCGACGCACGTGCTCGACACCGAGCAGGGACGGCCCGCCGCCGGAGTACGGGTCTCGGTCTTCCGCGAAGCCGAGCTCGTCGCGGGGGGCGAGACGGACGATGACGGCCGGATCGCCGACCTCGCCTCGGAGCTCGACCCCGGCGTCTATCGCCTCGTTTTCGACCCGGTCTCGCCCTACTTCCGCCGTGTCGAGCTGGAGGTCGAGCTCGACGACGGCCACCATCACGTTCCGCTGCTCGTCGCTTCCTACTCGTGCACGACCTACCGCGGCAGCTGACCGTGAACGAGCTGGCCGAGCTCTTCGGCGGGCGCACCCAGCTCGTCGAGCGGCTCGCGCGGATCGAGAACCCGCTCGGCCGCGCGGAAGCGGAGATCGCATCGTTGCCCGAGCGGGCAAAGGTGGAAGCGCTCGCCGTGCATCCCCGTATCGGCGAGCGCTCGGCCGAGCAGCACGGCGACGAGCCGGAGGTGCTCGACGAGCTGGAACGCCTGAACCGCGCCTATGAGGAGAAGTTCGGCTTCCGCTTTGTCGTCTTCGTCAACCGGCGGCCGCGCTCGGCGATTCTTTCCATCTTCCGCGAGCGGCTCGCGCGGACGCGGGAGGACGAGCTCGAAACGGGTCTGCGCGAGCTCGTCGCGATCGCGCGCGACCGTTACGGCGCATGATCGCGATCGACCCGTATCTGAACGACTGGCTCGACTTCCTCTTTCGCTGGCTCCACGTCATCGCCGGGATCGTCTGGATCGGCTCGTCCTTCTACTTCATCGCGCTCGACAACCACCTCGCCGAGCCGAAGGACGAGCGCGACGCCGCCGAGGGTGTCGGCGGCGAGGCCTGGGAGATCCACGGCGGCGGCTTCTACGTCGTGCGGAAGTACCGGGTTGCTCCGCCCGTTCTTCCTGAGCGGCTGCATTGGTTCAAGTGGGAGGCGTACACCACCTGGCTGAGCGGCTTCGCCCTGCTGATCGTCGTCTACTACGTCAACGCCGACACGTACCTCGTCGACAAGACGGTCGCAGATATTTCGACCACGACTGCGATCGCCACCAGCGTGGCCCTGCTCGCGGTCGCCTGGCTCGTGTACGACGGCCTCTGCCGGCTGCTCGCGCAGAGGCCGGTGGTGCTGGCGGCCGCGTTCATAGCGCTGCTGACCGCGGCCGCCTACGGGATCAGCGAGCTCTACGGCGGGCGGGCGCTCTGGATCCAGGTCGGAGCGATGCTCGGGACGATCATGGTCGCGAACGTCTTCCTGGTGATCATCCCGGCACACCGCGAGCTCGTGCGCGCCAAAGAGGCCGGCCGCGAGCCGGACCCCGCGGCCGGTGTTCGCGGCAAGCAGCGATCCGTGCACAACAACTACCTCACCCTCCCGGTCGTCCTGACGATGATCAGCAACCACTTCCCGGTGCTGTACAGCCGGAGCAATTCCTGGCTCGTGCTGGTCGCGCTGATGGCGACCGGAGCGTGGATCCGGCACTTCTTCAACCTTCGCCATCAGGGCAAGACGGCGTGGCCGATCCCCGTCACCGCCGCCCTTGCGCTCACGGGAATCGCGCTTGCGATCAGACCCGACGACTCGACACCGGCGGCGGGCGGCACCGGGACCGTGTCGCTCGCCCAGGTACGCCAGATCGTGCAGCGGCGCTGCGTCGAGTGCCACTCGGAGAATCCGACGAACCCGGACTTCAGCGTCGCGCCGAAGGGCATCGAACTCGACTCGCCGGAGAAAATCGCGCGACACGCGGACGCGATCGAGGAGCAGGCCGTAACGACCAAGGCGATGCCGCTCGGCAACGTGACGGGAATGACACAGCGGGAACGAGACCTGCTCGGACGCTGGATCGACCAGGGGGCGAACATCAGATGATCGAGATCGTCGTTGCAGACCTTCGGTTCGCCGCGAGGCTCGAGGAGGAGAGCGCGCCCGCCACGGTGGCCGCCTTCCGCGGGCTGCTGCCGCTCGAGAGCAGGCTGGTCCAGGCGCGCTGGAGCGGCGAGTCGGCGTGGATTCCCTTCGGGGAGCTCGACGTCGGGATCGGCCCCGAGAACGCGACGAGCTATCCGGCGCCCGGCGAGCTCCTGCTGTACCCGGGCGGCGTCAGCGAGACGGAGATCCTGTTCCCCTACGGCGCCACCTGCTTCGCGAGCAAGGCGGGACAGCTCGCCGGCAACCACTTCGCCACCATCGTCGAGGGCGACGAGCAGCTCGGAGAGCTCGGGCGCCGCGTCCTCTGGGACGGATCTCAGAAGATCGTCTTCACGGAGCGGTGAGGCGCGCAAGGGCGCCGGCCAGTACATCCACCGCCAGCTCCACGTCCTGGTCGCTCGAGAGCTCGTTCGGTGAATGGCTGGCACCGCCGTTGAGGCTGCGAACGAACAGCATCGCGCTCGGAACTCCCCCGCGCGCGAGGACGCCCGCGTCGTGCCCGGCGCCCGACCGCAGCTCCACCACCGGTAGGCCACGCCACTCGAGCTCCGACCGCAAGACGGCTCTCGGCGCCTCGGCCATGTTTGCCGGCTCGACGCGATACGACGGCTCGAGCTCGAGCGCCTCTACTAGACGGTCGAGTCGCTCGACGTCGGGGGCGCGGGCATCGACGGTCAACCGCACAAGATTCGGAACGACGTTGACGGCTCCCGGCGCGACCGCCGCTGCGCCCACCGTGGCGACGGCGCCGTCGATCGAGGCGGCCGCGATGCGCACGTCCAAGATGTACTGAGCCGCGGCGACAAGCGCGTCACGCCGGAGCTCCAGAGGGACCGTTCCTGCGTGCCCCGGCTCTCCTCTGAAGACCTTTTCGGCCCGTACGAGGCCGACGATCTCCGTGACGATCCCGAGCGGCGCGCCGGCCTGCTCCAGCAACGGTCCCTGCTCGATGTGAAGCTCGAGGTAGCAGGCCGGGAGCTCACCGCCGGCAGCGAGCGCTCGGCTTCCGGCGCAGCCGCGCTCCTCGTCCCGAAAAGCGACGACCGCACCGCGCCCGACGCGCCCGACCGCTTCGATCCCGGCCACGACGCCGAGGGCGCCGTCGAACTTCCCGCCGTGCGGCACCGAGTCAAGGTGCGAGCCGGTCCAGACGTCGGATTCCTCGCCCGCGCGGCCGAGCAGGTTTCCCGCGTGATCGACCTCGACGGCAAGGCCCGCCTCCTCCATCCAACCGGCCGCGAGGTCGTGTGCCCGCTGTTCCTCGGGGCTGCCACCGATCCGATTCGCACCCGGTCCGCCACCGATGGCGTACAGCTCGTCCAGCCGTTCCGCCACGCGCGCCGCGGCGGTCACGGCGCCGTCCGCACTCTGACGAGGAGCAGGGAGCCCGCCAGCGGAAAGAGTGCAGCGGCGGCAAACGCAAGCCGCCACGACGTCGCGTCGACGGCGGCGGCGAAGGCGGGAGGCGCGACTGCCGCCGTCGCCGAAAGGACCGTCTGCTGGAAGCCGATCGCGGCGCCGCTGCGCTCGCGCCCGGCGAGCTCCGCCGCGGCGGTAAACGAAAGTCCGTTCCAGCTCATCGTCACCGTCCCGGCGACGACGAACCCGACGACGACGAGCGCCACCGGCGCGCCGAGCAGGGCAGCGGTCGCGGCAAGCGTCGCGAAGGCGACGAAGCCGACCAAGCGGAGCGGGCCGATCCGGTCGCGGACGAGATCGCTCCAGCGCCCGAGGCCGATGCGCAGGGCGACCGCGAGGATCTGAATGGCGGCAAGCACGAGCGCCGCCTCCTGCGTCGAGAAGCCACGCTCGTCGTGGAAGTAGAGGACGAGGAAGCCGGTCACGGCGAGCTGCGCGACGAGATAGAGGCCGCCCGACATCCCGATCAGCCAAAGGCGTCCGTCACGAAGGACCCGCGGCGCTTCGGCGGCCCCGCTCTCGCCCGGAACGTCGCGGACGACGATCCCGCCCACGACGGCGCCGGCGAGCGTCAAGCCGGCGAGGAACAGGAAAGCAGCCTCGACCCCGCCTGCATGCTCGATCCCCGGCAGTGCAAGTGCCGCGATCGCCGTCCCGAGCGGCGTGGAGGTCTGGCGGATGCCGAGCGCCAGCCCGCGCTCCTCCGCGCCGAACCAGGACATCACCGCTCGCCCGCTGGCCGAGTTGACGCTGGCGCCGGCACCGCCGGCCAGCGCGAGCAGGATGACGAGCGCGACGAAGTCGGACGTGAACGCGATCGGCGCCGCCAGGCTTCCGCACAGGCCGAGCCCGGCGGCGAGCACACGCCTTTCGCCGACTCGATCGGCGAGCAGCCCCCAGGGCAGGAGGGTGGCGATCGGTCCAATCCACGGCGCGGCGATCACGACGCCGACCTGCATCAGCGTCAGGCCGAGATCGTCGCGGAGCGCGGGCGCCAGGACGGCCGGCGCCACAAGGAGCGCCAGGTACGCCGCCTGACCGCCGGTGCCTGCGGCGAGGATCGCCCACCTGTAACGCGCGGTTGTTAAAGCCCGAACGGGTTGAACGGTTTCGGGCTGGTCGAGACGAGCACGCTCTTCGTCTCCAGGTAGAGCTCGAGCGTCTCGAGCCCCAGCTCGCGGCCGAACCCCGACTGCTTGTAGCCGCCGAACGGGATGCCTGGGAACGCCGTGTAGGGCGTGTTGATCCCGACCTGCCCGGCCTTGATTTGACGCGCCAGCCGGTGCCCGCGCGCGGGATCGCCGGTCCAGACGGTTGCCATCAGGCCGTACCTGACGTCGTTGGCGATCCGCACGGCGTCCTTCTCGTCCTCGAACGGGCTCACGGTGACGACGGGCCCGAAGATCTCCTCCTGCGCGACCGTCATCCGGTTGTCGACCTTCGCCAGCACGGTCGGTCGATAGAAGGCTCCTTTGCCGTCGGGTGACTCGCCACCGGCGACCACATCCGCGCCTTCCTCGCGCCCTTTTTCGACGAACGCGTGCACGCGGTCCCGGTGCTCGGTCGAGATCAGCGACCCGATCTGGGTCTCCGCGTCGAGGGGGTCGCCGACCTTGAGCTTCTGCGCGGCGTCGGAGAAGCGGTTGACGAAGTCGTCGTACAGCGACTGCTCGACGAGAACGCGGGATCGCGCCTCGCAGCTCTGGCCGGCGGAGTAGTAGATCGACCAGACGGAGCTCGGGATCGCGTCCTCGAGATTCGCGTCGGCGAAAACCAAGTTCGGGCTCTTGCCGCCGAGCTCGAGCATGATCCGCTTGATCGGATCGGAAGCGAGGCGCATGATCTCGCTCCCCGTCGCGGTCGAGCCGGTGAAGGCGATCTTGTCGACGCCGGGATGGCGCACCAGATGGGCGCCCACGGTCGTTCCGGGGCCCGGGACGATGTTGATCACCCCCGGTGGAAACCCGACCTCGGATGCCAGCTCGGCCATGCGCAACGCGCTCAGAGGCGTCACCGAATCGGGCTTGAGGACAACCGTGCACCCCGCTGCAAGCGCGGGCGCAAGCTTCCAGGTCGTCATCATCAGCGGGTAGTTCCAGGGGACGATCTGCCCAGCCACGCCCACGGGCTCCTTCAGCGTGTAGAAGAGCAGCGATCCGCCGACCGGATTCGAGCGGCCTGCGATCGAGGCGATACCCGAGGCGTAGAACCGGAAGTTCTCGACCCCCTGCGTGAGCTCGGCCTTCACCGATGAAATCGCCTTGCCGACGTTCCTCGATTCGAGCTCGGCGAGCTCCTTCCGATTGGCCACGAGCGCGTCCGCGAGCGCGTGCAGGAGGCGCGAGCGCTCGTTCGGCGGCGTCTTCCCCCACGGACCGGCGAGCGCCTGCTGCGCCGCCTCGACCGCCCGGTCGACATCGGCTTCGGAGGCGACCGCAACCCGGGCCAGCGACTCCCCCGTTGCGGGCTCGTTGAGCTCCCGGATCTCGCCGCCGCTCGGCTCGGTCAACTCGCCGTTGATGAAGAGGCCGTATTCGCGCTCGGTCGCGACCGCCATCGGCCGGGACGATACGGGAACCGACCCGCCCGACGCGGCGTAAGAGCGGCTATGCGAACCACAGCCCTCATCACTGGGATCGCCGGTGGCCTGATGGCGATCGCCGTCGGGACGATCGGATTGGTCGTCGTCGCGACCGGTCTCGCCGATCTCGACCAGCCGGTTCGCGCGATCGCCCTCGGCCTCGCGGGCGCAACGAACGCCGTCGGCCTCGCGGCTCTCGCCGGAGTGGTGCTCGCCTCGCGCGGCAGCGCCGTCGCGGCGCCGCTGCTCGGGCTCACGGCCGTCGCCGGCTTCGTGACGGCGCTGCCGTTCTCTCCTACCGGGCCTCTTGCTGGGCCTCGCGACCGTCTGTGCGGCGCGCTCTCGCACCACGGTTTCAAGCGGTTTGTTTGACTCGTAGCCGACCGAGGAACGAAACTCCCTGCAATGACGGATTTCGTCCAGGTCGAGGCTGCGCGCATCCCCGACCGCGACCGGCTCCTCAGAGAGCTGAGGGACGCCGGGCTGGAGGCCCGTCCTGTAGACGAAGTCGGGATCGAGGTCCCGTGCGGGGAAGATTCCGAGCAGGCGTGCGACGATCTGTTCGCACGCGCCGAGGACCTGATCATCTCGATCGGCGCTCCCTTCGTGCCGATCAAGCACGAGGGCACTATCTACATTCGCCCGCCGCTGTCGTAGAGCGGGTCGACCGGTCATTGCAGACGGAGCCGCGGGCAGAGCCCGCGCTCCTGAAGTCCGCCCGCCGCTTTCCCTAGCGGACGATTCGTGACGTCGCCGCGATCGTGAGGAGGACGGCGAGGCCGACGTAGCCTGCGAGCTCGTACCAGGGGCCCGGCGGCAGGCCGGCCCAGGACGGGCTGCGTCTTCTCTTCACGAACCTCGGAATCCCGATCGCGAGGAGGATCCCGGCGAGTACGAGCTCGACGATCGCGACGACCATCAGCGCTGAAACAGCGCCGCCTGGCCCTGGCCAACGCCGACGCAAAGGGTCGCCAGGCCGTAGCGGCCGCCGCGGCGACGGAGCTCGTGCAGGAGGGTGACGACAAGGCGCGCGCCGCTCATCCCGAGGGGGTGCCCGATTGCGATCGCGCCCCCGTTCACGTTCACCTTCTCCGGATCCAATCCGATCTCGCGGATGACGACGAGACTTTGGGACGCAAAGGCCTCGTTCAGCTCGACGAGGTCGATCTCGCTGACGTCGATTCGCGCTCGTGCGAGAAGCTTCCTAACCGCGGGGATCGGCCCGATCCCCATCACGCGCGGATCGACGCCGGCCACCGCGCTGCCGACGAACGCGCCGAGCGGCTCGGCACCGAGCTCACGCGCCTTCTCCTCGGAGGCCACGACGAGCGCGGCGGCGCCGTCGTTGATCCCGCTCGAGTTGCCGGCGGTGACAGTGCCGTTCCGGCGGAACGCGGGCTTCAACGCGGCAAGCTTCTCCGCGGTCGTTTCCGGCCGGGGATGCTCGTCTCGCTCCACGCCCTCGACCGCGAGAAGCTCGTCCGCGAAATCCGCGGCGGCCCACCGCTCCTGAGAGCGCAGCGCGAAGGCGTCCTGCTCCTCGCGGGAAACGCTCCAGCGCTCAGCGACGTTCTCACCCGTCTCGCCCATCGATTCGAGCGGGAACTTCTCCTCCAACCTCGGGTTCGGAAACCGCCAGCCGAGAGTCGTGTCGTAGACGGTCTGGTTGCCGCGCGGGAAGGCGTGCTCGGGCTTCGCGAAGACGAGCGGCGCGCGGCTCATCGACTCGACGCCCCCGGCCACGAACAGGTCGCCGTCTCCGGCCACGACAGCGTGACAGGCCGAGATCACCGCCGAGAGCCCCGACGCGCACAACCGGTTGACGGTCACTCCGGCGACGGATTCGGGGAGGTCGGCGAGCAGCGCTGCCATCCGCGCCACGTTCCGGTTGTCCTCGCCGGCCTGGTTGGCGCAGCCGAGATAGACGTCCTCGATCTCCGCGGGATCGACGGCGGCGCGCTCGACCGCCTGCCGGATCACGGCCGCGGCAAGATCGTCGGGGCGGATGCCGGACAACGAGCCGCCGTAGCGCCCGACGGGCGTTCGAACCGCTGACAAGACGACGGCTCTAGGAGACGTACTCAACTCGAACGGGCTCACGGTAGACCCCGAGGCCCTCCGCACGGTGCAAGAGCTCCTCGACGGCGCGCCGGCCCTCCTCGCCGTAGTCGCACGTGAGCTCGTTCACGTACATCGAGACGAACCGGTCGGCGAGGGCCGTGTCGAGTCCGCGCCCGAACTCGAGCGCATAGGCCATGGCGTCGCCTCGGTTGTCGAGACCCGCCTGGATCGAGTCCCGGAGCACGCCGGACAGGCTGGCGAGCGTCTCGTCGCCAAGATCCCGCCGTGCGACGTTGACGCCGAGCGGAAGCGGCAGTCCCGTCTCGAGCAGCCACCACTCACCGAGGTCGAGCACCTTGTGCAGACCCTCGGCCTCATACGTCAGCTGTCCCTCGTGGATGATCAGGCCGGCGTCGGCGTCGCCCGACTTCACCTCCGACAGGATCTCGTCGAACGGCAGCTCGCGATGCGCAAAGTCGCCGAGCGCGAGCCGCAGCACGAGGAACGCCGTTGTCAGCCGGCCCGGGACCGCGATCTCGATCTCGCGCAGCCGCGACAACGGCAACGGTTCGCGCGAGACAACGATGGGCCCGTAGCCGGAGCCCATGCTGGCGCCGTGCGGCAGCAGCAGATAATCGTCCTGCACGAGCGGATAGGCGTGCAGCGACAACGCCGTGACCTCGAGCCGTCCCTGCTGTGCCCAGCGGTTGAGCGTCTGGATGTCCTTCAGGACGTGCTCGAAGGCGAAGCCTCGCGGGTCGACCCGCCCCGAGGCGAGGCCCCAGAACATGAATGCATCGTCCGGGTCCGGGCTGTGGCCGAGTCGAATCCGCACGAGCGCGCACCGTAGCACCGGCCTACACTCTCGACGTGGGGAAGGTCGCCCTTACCGACGCGATCCAGGACTACCTCAAGGAGCTGTACAAGCTCCAGGAGGACGGCGGCCGGGTATCGGTCACGGCGTTGGCGCGGCAGCAGCGTGTCTCGACCGCTTCCGCGAGCGCAATGGTGAAGAAGCTCGCCGCGCTCGACCTCGTCGAGCACGCCCCGTATCGCGGCATCCGGCTGACGCGGGCAGGTGAGCGCGTGGCGATCGAAGTGATCCGGCATCACCGTCTGCTCGAGCTCTATCTCGCGCGCACGCTGGGCGTTCACGTGGATGACGTGCACGACGAGGCGGACCGGCTCGAGCACGTCCTCTCCGAGGAGCTCGAGGCGCGGATCGACAAGGCGCTGGGGTTCCCGACGCACGACCCCCACGGAGATCCGATCCCGAACGCGGATCTGAAGTGGCCTAAGACCTAGCGCGGCCGAAGAACCAGCGCTCGAGGGGGCCGAGCAGCTCCTCTCGGCGGAACGGACGGATGTGCTCGCCGCGGCCGTCCAACTCGGATACCCGCTCGTCGTCCTCGAGCGCCTCGTTCGCGGCCGTGAGCGCGTCGTCGAGCTCGTAGCCTTCGAAGAGGTAGTCGTCCTTGCGCGGCTCGTCCGAAGCGCGATGCTGTGGATTGACCGCGCGTCCGACCGCCCAGAGGGCGCCGGGCTTCCGCTCGATCCAGATCACGACGCGCTCCGCGACACCCTGGTCATCGACGCCGTGGATGACACGTTCGGCGAACCGCGACTCGGACGACCTGCGCCTCACAGACTCAATCTACAATCGAACCACGTGGTCCGAATCGGGAGCTTTCTCCGTAATCCCTTCTCGTTCCTGTTCACGCGGCCGAGCAGCGAGGAGCGGGTCGCGGCGTACGTGATCCGAGAGCATGCCCGCGGTCGCCCGCTCCAGGAGATCATGGAGGATCCCTACATCCGCAACCGCTGCTCGCCGGCGGAGCAGGCGCGCCTGCTTGACCGCCCGGAGGTCATCCACGCGATCGGGCACGGTGAGGTCGCTGCTGTACGTGAAGAGGTCCTCTAGGCGCCGCAAGCGGCGCCTTTAGCGGGAAGCGGCTCTGATCGCGGCCGCCGCGATCGCGACATCCCAGGCCGCGATCCCGTTCGACTTGAACAGCACGATGTCGTCCGGCGACTGACGCCCCGGCAATTCACCCGCGACGACCTCGTGAAGCTCGTGTACCTCGAGCCAGTCCAGCACGCCGCGCGCGACCGGCTCGATCAGATCCCCCGATTCGCGCTTCGCCTGCTCGAGCGAGTCGCAGCAGACGAACGCCGCCCGCTCGAGGACGACGTTGTCGAGCTCGCGCGCCTTCGGCTCGTTCGCGCCGATGGCGCAGACGAGCGTGCCGGGCCGCAGCCATTCGCCTCGTAGCACCGGGTCCTTGGCCGTCGTCGCCGTCACGACGACGTCCTGCTCGGCGGCGTCCTGGTGCGTCTCTCCCGCTTCCGCGCCGACATCGCGGCAGAACTCGTCGAGCCTCTCCGGCGTCCGGCAGTACGCGACGACGCGGTCGATCGTCGGCACGGCCTCGCGGATGCATTCCACCTGGCTGCGCGCCTGCCAGCCGCAGCCGACGATGCCGAGCGAGGTCGCGCCCTCCTTCGCGAGAAACTTCGCAGCCACGCCGCTTGCTGCCCCCGTTCGCAACTGCCCCAGCTTGTCCGCCTCGATAACGGCCGCCACCTCGGCCTTCGCCGTGTCGAAGGCGACCACGACGAAGGGCGTCCCGCCCGGGAGCCAGGCGTAGGTCTTGACTCCGGCCAGATCGAGCCCCGCGTCGGTCGCCGCCATCACCGCGAACACGCCATCCTCGAGGCGCATCCGCGTGCGCGGCAGGACCTCGATCTCACCGGCCGCAAGCCGCCGGAAGCAGCCCTCGGCCGCCTCGAGCGCATCGGCAGGCGTCAGCAGCCTCGCGACGTCTTCTTCGGTCAGGTAGAGCGGCACAGCGGCCGCGAGAGTCTACGACGAGCCCTTCGTGATGAAGCTGATGTTGCCGCTCGTCTCGAGTACCGCCCACTGGATCTCGTCGGCGGACCCGATCTGGTTCTGACGTGCCTCTTCCAGCACCTCCCCCTGCGTCAGCCGCTCGCGCTCGAGGTTCCTGTCGATGAATCGACCGTCCTCGATGAGCACGATCGGCTCGCCCTCGAGCAACGGCCGAAGGCGCGCGACCCGATAGCTGGCGTATGAGACCGTTATCTGCAGCAGGGCGATCGTGGCGCCGGCCAGCAGGAGTCCGGTGACCGAGTAGTCGCTCTGCGTCACCCCCTGTTGGACGATGTCCCCGAGCACGACAAGGAGGATGAGGTCGAAGGGCTGGAGGGACGAGAGCTCGCGCCGGCCGACGACGCGAGTCAGGAAGAAGATGAAGAAGAAGGCGACGGCCGCTCGGATAACGACGTCCATGCGGCTACGGGTACACCGTGATCGACCGGTGCATGCTCAGGACGCGCCGCTCGCCGTCGTCCAGGGCGACGTTTTGCGAGCGGTGGCCGACGTTGGTCGGGTTGACCTGGAACTGGATGAAGAGCAGGTATTTCTCGCCGGCGGGAATGTGGCCCAGGTCGAGCGCGAGGCTGCCGTTTCGACTCGCCTCACCCACCGGCGCGGGCTCGATGGTGTTGACCGTCATTCCCTCGAGCCAACCTCGGCTCAAGACGAGCGTCGCGTCTTTGAGCTCTTGCTTCGCGATGATCTCGAAGCGGGCTTCGTAGAGCAGGCCTCCACGGACCCGCTCCGCCGCGTAGACGTTCAGAGTGGCGGCGGGATCGCTTGCCTTCGAGGTCGCCGGGCGCTGTCCGAAGACATTGATTAAGCCGAGCACGGGCAGCAGGGCGAGCAAGACGAGAAGCGCGCGCCGCACGAGGGGGTGCCAGCGGCGGCCCTCGAGGTCGCGATGCCGCTTCAGCACGACGTAATCCGGGGCCTCGGCCACGAGCGCCGATTCGCCGCGACACGCGCCGCTCCTGCGGCACTAGCGTTGGGCCGTGGCCCTCCGCGAGCGGCTCGGAGCCCTCCAGGAACAGCAGTACCGGCTCTTCTTCGTCGGCCAGACGGTGTCCGTCATCGGCGACGGGATGGCGCCGCTTGCGCTGTCGTTCGCGGTGCTCGATCTAACGGGATCGGTCTCGGACCTCGGCTTCGTAATGGCCTCTCGGACGGTCGCGATGGTCGCCTGCCTTCTCTTCGGAGGGGTGGCGACCGATCGCGCAACACCGCGCCGGGTGATGCTCGGCGCCGATCTCATGCGCTTCTTCAGCCAGTCCGCCGTTGCGGCCCTCCTGATCGCGGGTCACGCGCAGGTGTGGCACTTGATCGTGCTCCAGGCTGTGAACGGCGCGGCGAGCGGCTTCTTCTTCCCGGCGATCACGGCCCTGACGCCGACGATCGTCAGCGAAGCGCGGCTTCAGGAGGCGAACGCACTGCGCGGGATCTCGTCGGCGGTCGGCGAGATCGTAGGACCGCTGATCGCCGGCGCGCTCGTCGCGACGGTTGGTTCTGGCTGGGCGATCGGAGCGGATGCCGCGACGTTCGGCTTCAGCGTCCTCTTCCTCGCTCAGCTCAAGCCCGTCGCGCGCGCGGCGATTCCGGTCCAGTCGTTTCTTCGCGACCTTCACGACGGCTGGCGCGAGTTCCGCTCGCGGGATTGGCTCGTCGCAGGCGTGGCCGCTGCCGGGATCGGAAACATGTGCGTCGCAGCGTTCGTGGTTCTCGGCGCCGCGATCGCGAAGGCTGACCTCGGAGGGGCAGGAGCCTGGGCGTTGATCCTCTCGGCGTTCAGCGTCGGCAACCTGATCGGCGGCATCGTGGCGTTACGCATCCGGCCGCGGCGCCCCTTCTTCGCCGCGTTCCTCGCGTACACGCCTTTCGCGATCCCGGTCGTGCTCCTCGCGTTGCACGTGCCGGCCCCGGCGATCGCCGTCGGAGCGTGTCTCGCGGGCCTCGGCCTGCTGCTAGGCAATGCACTCTGGGAGACGACGCTGCAGCAGCAGGTTCCACCGGGCGTTCTGTCCCGCGTCGTCGCCTACGACTGGTTCGGGACGCTCGCGTTCCAGCCGGTGGGCTTCGCGATCGTCGGGCCTCTCGCCGAAGGGATCGGCAAGAGCCCGACGCTCTGGCTGAGCGCGGCGGCGATGCTGAGCGTGACAACCTGGGCGCTATCGCTGCCGAGCGTCCGCGCGATCGAGGCACGACGCGGCTAGACGCTCAGCAGGACGTGACGCTGTCCTTCTCGTCGTACCAGCGTCCGCCGATCCGGACGTAGAGATCCGGATGCCGGCGCGTCACCGTCTGGATGACCACGCCTTGAGCGACGTTCTGGTAGGTCAGCGTTGCGCGATTCCCCGTCCGGCGTACGCGGACGTTCCGGACGGCGAGGCGTCCGAGGTTCGCCCTTGCTTGCCGCCCCTGCGCGGCGAAGGTCGAGTACGGGCAGCTCGCGCGGAAACGGCGGGTGAAGGTGCGGTACATCGCCGGCCAGTTGCCCGCATTGAAGAGGCGCACCTGGTTCAGCAGTGCTCCTCGTGGGGTCGTGGCCTCGCTGCTTCCCGTTGCCGGGGCGACCGCAAGCCCTGCGGTGACGGCGGCAAGAGCGATGAACGTGGTCAGCCTGCGCATCTCGAGGTCCTTTCGGTAGTCACGCGCCGACCCTATTTCCCCTTTGTGAGGCTTCGGTTGTACCGCCGCAAGGAAACGGTCACGAAGCCGTTAGGAAGAGGTGCGGAGAAATGCGCCCGGCATGATTCGAACATGCGACCTCTGCCTCCGCAGGGCACGCTCGCGGTTGGCCGGGCGTGGAGACGGATGGCAGACTTTGCTCCACAGTTTTCAAACCATTCCGGCGTCTCACCCCGCATCGCCCCACGAGCCGGATTTCAGAGGTTTGGGGCATGTTTGGGGCACGACGCACGCGACCGCCAGCGTTATGAACTCGGCTGTCGGTCAGCACGTGCCCTGCCAACGACCGTGTCCCCTGGGCACGTTTCGTGCAGTGAAGCGGCGACGAGACGACCTCGCCCCTCCCAGCTAGCGAATCGAGACCGTCGATCACGAGGAGAGCCCGTCGGGGGACCGTTGCGGCCCCCCAACGTGTGCGGACCCTACTTCTTGGGTGTGGCGATGAAGACGGCCGTGCGGGAGCCGTTCGGCGCGACCGGGTCGGCGATGGTCGCGATGAACGAGAGCCGGCCGAGGTCGTTCAGCCCCTCCTCGCAGAACTGGAGCCCGGCCACCGTCCCGCGGTCGAGCTTGTCGCCGGTTTCGATCACGCGGTCCTGGACGACACGCGGACCGACGAAGATCCCGGTGGTGACCTGGTCGTCGAGGATTGCGAGGAACGCCACGTTGCCGTTGTTGTCGAGCGAGGGCGCCCTGAACCCGAACGAGCCGAACGGGCCCGTCGTATCGGCGACGGTCGTGAGCGGG
>JBKPFU010000058.1:0-11203 GCA_046728975.1 Actinomycetota bacterium
CGCGCGACGACGCAGCGTGCCCGGCCGCGGTGCAGTCGATCTGGCGGGCCTCGCACCGATCTCGCGCAGGTCGAGGTCCGCGGCGCGCACGGGGCGGAGCGCGGCAACGACCGAGAGCGGCACGAACGTTCCCCGCGCCCAACAGGAGAAGTTGTAGATCGACAGAGGTGCGCTCGGGGGCAGCAGGATCAGCTCGACCGGGATCGGCACGATCCGCTCCCACGGCCACTGCCCCAGCAGCGCGAGGAAGCACTTGGTGAAGATCCGCGCGCGCCCGACGCCGCCCTCGCGCCGTATGTACTCGCGCGCGCGCGAGCCGGGATCCGCGCCGGCGAGCTTCAGCGCCGAGTACGCCTCGATCGTGGTGGACAGGTCGGCGGGGCCCTCGTACCAAATCGACCACGTTCCGTCCTCGCGCTGGCGCGCCCGCAATTCGTTCGCGATCTTCCGGTCGAGCTCGGGCGTCCGCAGGCCAAGCACGTGATGCCAGAACAGGTGCTGGGCGATCATCGTCGCGTTCGACTCCAGCTCGCCAACCCACCAGCCCTCAGGGTGCTGGAGCTCGAGCAGCCTGTTGGTTCCGCGGTCGATCGCGCCCTCCAGATCGACGTGCGTGCGCTCAGGCGCGAGGCTCATGCGGGCAACCGTTGCAGATGTCGCGCGAGCGCCGAGGCGGCTGTCGTTCCGGTCGCGACGGCGTTCTCCATCGTCGGCGGCCACGTATTCCCGGTCCACGCGCCGGCAAGGACCAGATCGTCCCGGACCCTGCCCTCCGGTCGCCGCACTCCCGGCCGGAGCGCGATCGTTGCTTCGGGTTCCCGGCTGACGCGCGACCAGAGAAGTTCCGCCTCGCCCAGCCTCGTGGTCAGCTCCCTCGCCATCAGCTCGACGAGCTCCCGGCCGCGTATCTCGAGCAGCTCGGGCGCGCCGCTCGAAACGACCGTCAGATACTGCCCGCGGTCGGGCTCCGTCCCTGTCAGACGCCCCCGGTCGAAGACCCAGTGTGCAGCGCTTCCGAGCAGTGCCGCGAGCCCCGTCCCGAGGATCCGGCGGTCGAAGAGGAGATGGACGCTCACGATCGGCGAGTGCTCGAAGCTCCAGTCCTCGCCGAGCAGGCGCGCCGCTTCTTCGGGCGGGACTGCAAGGACGAGGGCGTCTGCAGCGAGCTCATCCAGATCGTCGACGCGCGCGCTCGTGCAGATCGTCGCCCCTGACCTCTCGAGGGCGATTCGGGCCGCGTCGCCGTGCATCTCCCCCAGTGGGGCGCTCGGAAGCACGAGGTCGCTGTCGTCGCGCTCGGACCGAAGCGCGGTCAGCACCGTGAAGACGGCGGCTCGAGCGTCGACGTGGTCCGTGCGGAGGTTGAGCGCGGGACGGATGAAGGCGTCCCAGAACCTGTCGATTGCGACCTGCGACTGTCCGTGGCGGCGGAGGAACGCGCCGAACGTCTCCGTCTCGGGGTGCAAGCGCTCGAGGCGAGCCAGCAGAAGCGCGACCTTGAGCCGGTCGCGCAGCGGTATGTGCCGGTAGGACAGCAGCGGTCGCAGTCCGTAACCGATCCTCGACGGCCGGCCTCGCTCGTCGATCACGGTCAGCTCCAGCGGCAGCCGGGTGAGGTGATGTGCGCTTCCGATCCGGTCGAGGAAGTGCAGGTACTCCCTGAAGCAGCCGAGGGCGATGTGCTGGCCGTTGTCGGGCGGGGGCTCTGGATCGCCCTTGCGCGCAGGCAGTGTCTGCACCTTGCCCCCAAGGGTCGGGCGGGCCTCGTACAACGTGACCTCGTGCCCCGCGTCGACCAGCTCGAGCGCCGCGGCCAACCCTGCCAGCCCGCCGCCCACGACCGCCGCCTTCACGGCCGAACCTCCGAGCTTCCACCGTTTCGACCGGTCATTGCAGACGGCCGCAGGGGCAGAGCCCCTGCGGCCTGAAAGAGACATCGCGAGCGACGTCTCATGGCCGAACCTCCGAACTTCCACCGCGTCGACCGGTCATTGCAGAGGGCCGCAGGAGCACAGCCCCTGCGGCCTGACAGAGACATCGCAAGCGACGTCTCAACGGAAGAACCCGGCTCCGACGATCCGCAGCTTCGTCAGCGGCGACAGCTGCGGCGGCCCCTCGAACACGTCGAAGCCGCGCGCTTCGATTCGCTCGAGCGTGGCCCGGTACAGGCCCGCGAACGTCGAGACGCACGCGCCGCTCCGCGAGTCGAGGTAGCGGAGCAGCGTCAGCCCGTCCTTCAGATACTCGCGCGCGCGCGAGGCCTGAAGCTCCATCAGGGCGCGCCACGATTCGGTCACCCGCGCCTCAGCGACATCTTCTTCGGTAACTCCGAATTGCGTCAGCTCGTCCTGCGGCAGGTAGACGCGGCCAAGCCCCCAGTCCTCGGGCACGTCGCGGATGATGTTGATCAGCTGGAGCGCGATGCCGAGCGTCTCGGCGCGCTCGAACTCGTCCGAGCCGTAGATGGGGATACACGCGCGGCCGACCGCGCCGGCGACGAGCTTGCAATAGCCCTCGAGCTCGTCGAAGTCCCGGTAGCGGAATTTCCGCGTGTCCTGGAGCCCGCCCTCGACCAGCGCGTGCAGCGCTTCCGACGGTATTGGAAAGCGTGAGCGGGCGTCGGCGAGCGCGACCAGCATCGGATCCTCGCCTGGAGCGCGTTCGATCGCCGCGTCGAGCTCTTCGAGCCGCTCGCGCTTCTGCTCGTTCGGCAGCGGCCCGTCCGCGATGTCGTCGACCTCACGGGCGAAGGCATAGACGGCCGCGATGGCCTGTCGCTTCGGGCGCGGCAGCACCATGATTCCGTACGCGAAGTTGCGTGCGCGCTTTCTCGTGACGCGCTCGACTTCGGCGTAGGCGTGCTCGGCGATCACGCGACGAGAGCCCCGACCGCCTGCCGTGCGAGCCGAGCGCGCGACGGCCGCGGCCGCTGCGAGAAGACGTCCCAGTCGGCCGCCTCGAGCGCGTCGAGCGCGGCGAGCCCGCCGCGCGAGAAGAGGGAGACCGCGCGGCCGATCCGGCCGCCGAGGCGCGCGCGGAGCAGCTCGCCGCTGCCGAGGAGCCCTCGCGCTCGCTCGCTCTCGAACTCGAGCAGCCGGCGCAGCGGCTCGTTCGGCCGCCTGAGCTCGGTGACGCCGAAGCGCCGGCGGTCCTCCGCCGGGAGGTAGATGCGGCCGAGCTCGACATCGCGCGGGACGTCCTGAAGGAAGTTGACGAGCTGAAGCCCGGTGCAGACGTTGTCGCTTGCGTCCACGAGCTCGTGGTCGTCCGCCCGGCGCAGAATGCCGAGGACGAGCCGTCCGACCGGGTCCGCCGAGTGGACGCAGTAGTGCTTGAGGTCGGGCCAGGTCTCGTAGTCGGCGATCCGCTGGTCCATGCGATTCGCCTCGATCAGGCGCAGGAACGGCTCGCGAGGAAGCGCGAATTCCCGGATCGTCGGTTGCAGCGCCCGCATGACCGGCCACGTCGGTCGCCCCGAGTAGCAGGCTGCCACCTCGCGCTCGAGCTCGTCGAGCGCCCCGAGCCGGTCGCCTTCGAGCTCGTCGCCGAGGATGTCGACCAGGCGGCAGTAGCCGTAGATCGCCCGGAGATGGGGCCGCAGGGCGCGCGGGAAGAGCATCGAGGCGACGGGGAAGTTCTCGCCCGCCGCGCGGTTTGCCACCGTGGCGACATCCATGCGCGCCTAACGATGGCGCGCGGGCGGTCAGCGCGTCAAACCGGCAGGAGCCGCGTCCCCGGCGCGAGGCGGCGCCGCGACGATTCCCCTGCGGGAAGCTCGAGCACCGAGCGGGCCCCCGAACACCTCGCCGCCCGCCAGGGCGCAAGGTTGTGCGCGACCTTCAGCACCTCGCCGGACCGCCCCAGGAACACCGCGTCGATCGGGAAACGCATGAAGAACGTGTGGATCGAGGACGCCGGGCGCAGCAGCAGTCCTTCGCCCGCGTCCAACCCCCTCCGCCCCAACAGCCCGCGCATGCGTGTGAGCGCCGCCTCGGCGACGAGGCAGCGCTCACACGCGATTCGTCCCTCGCGGGTCTTGAGCTCGACGAGCCTCAATACCCCACGTGGATGTGGTCGTAGTGGTTGGCGAGCGGGAACGACGGGCCGCCGAGCCCGAGCAAGGAGATCACCTGCCGCGGCACCATCCCGCTCGGCAGAAGCAGGATCGAGCGCACGGCCCGCTCGGTGATGCTGCCCGGCTGCTGGTGCCCGCTGATCGGAACGCCGCCGAGCGCGCTGATGTCAGCGGCGAGGCCGTAGATGTGCGCCGAGATCACGCCCGGCCGCGCGTACAGCCGGTGCCCACTGATGAGGCAGGAGACCTGCACGCTTCCGAACGTGTTCGCCAGGTACTCGATCAGCGCTACCACGCGGACGTTGACGTGGCCCGAGGCGATGTCGCTGCGACCGCCGCTGTAGATCGAGACGCGGGGATCGGCAAGGACCTTGGCGCGGAGCTCCTTGTCGACGCCGAGCATGCCCGTGACGAGGCCGCGCAAGCCCACGGCGCGGTAGTAGTTCGCCAGCGCCACGGTGCGGTCGGCAAAGCCCGTCTCGCCCGAGAAGGCGACGGCCGCAGACCACGGGCTCCTCCGAGCGCCGAGGGCGGAGAGACGACCAGCGGTCACGCGCAGGTTCCAGGGGCCGCTCGGCACCGAGCCGAGCCTGCCCTTTGCCCGCAAGACCGCGAGCACGAGCGCCCAGTCGACGTCCATCTGGCGGGAGGTGGTACGCAGCTGCGACGCGAAGCGCGGCGTCAGCCTGAGCGCCGGGGGCGTCGGGTCGGGCATCGCACGGTTCAGCCAGACGGTGGCCCCACCGGAGTCTTCGAGCTCCACCGGAAGCGGCTTCGCCTTCGGCCTCACGTGCCGACGATGCGCTGAGCGTTTCGGCTGGGCGCGGCGAGGGCGAGAAGCCGATGCGAGACTCGCCGAAGCGCGCGGCTTCGCTTGTGCCGGGCTACGAACGGGCGCAACCGGCTGCGGCTGCGCGTGCCCTGATTCGGGCGCCGGCGCCGAGCCCGCTGTGTCGGCAGGCGACGGAGTCTTCAGGAATGCCGGCGGCTCGGACTCCTCGGGAGCCGGGGCGGGGTCGCCGGACTCGTCGGGCACGGCGGTGGGCGTCGGCGTCCTGGCGTCGTCGCCGGGCGCGGGCTCGTCGACCCCGGCCATCTCGGTCGTCGAACTTCCCTCGACCGCCTGCTGTTCGGCTACGGCCGACGGCGGCTCGTCTTCGTCCACGAAGCCGCGCATCTGATCTCCGGCTCCCGCCGAGAGCGCGGCTCCCGCGAAGAAGAGCGTCGCGAAGACAACCGTCTTCGCCAGACGGGGCGAGCGCTTGCGCGCCGCGTCACCTTGAGGCTGCTCAGGCCCGACGTCGCCCTCAGGCGCCGCGTCCTCGTCTGCGGGGGCTCCAGCCCAACCGCCGTCATCCCATTCGTCCCAGGCTCGTCGGCCGAGAAGCCGTCGCCTCCAAGTAGTCGGTTGTGGCATTGCCTTGTTGCTCCCGTTCGTCGGGCGCCGGCCGCCAATTCGGCGCGGATTGCAAGTTGTCATCCGCGGCCGCATACGGACTTCAGCGTTATCGACCGAGTTGGAGCCTCGTGCTCCCCCGATCAGGTGATGTCGCGGGCCGATCACTTACCCGAGGGATTCGGGGTGGGCTTACGCGGATCGATGATCGCGGCGAACGAGCCATTTAACGGCGTTCGCGGCCACGCCACCCAGCAACGGAGGTTTTTCCGCGCGTGATCGTTCAGAACGCCAGCAACAAGGGGCTCTACACCACCGGCAGCCGCCACTTCGATCGCCGGATTACTCGCGAAATTCGCGCACGCCTGTGCGCGCCGGCTCTAGAGGAAGGGAGGTGAATGGAATGCTGAAGCTCTTCACCTTCGCTCAGGTGTACGCGACCGAGGCGGTCGAGTCCCTGAAGAAGCGCGAGGAGGGGCAGACGATGGCCGAGTACGGCGTGGTTCTCGCCGTCATCACCCTCGCGGTGATCGCCGCGATCACGCTGCTCTCGACCCGCGTCCGCGGCGCGATCACGAGCGTCGCGAACATCCTCCCGGGCGGCTAAAGCAGTCCTCCGGCAACACCGGGCCCCTTCTTCGGAAGGGGCCCATTCCCTCAGAGAAAGAAAGCGAGATGTCGAACCGAGTCGCAAAGAGAATCGAGATCAGGAACGAGCGGGGTCAGACGATGACCGAGTTCGCCCTGGTCCTGCCGATCCTTGCGCTCCTTCTGTTCGGGATCATCCAGTTCGGCATCACGTTCAACAACTACGTGACGCTGACCGACGCCACGCGCGCTGGTGCGCGCAAGGCGGCGGTCGGCCGTCAAGTCGCCGATCCCGTCGGTACCGCCGTAGCGGCGGTGCGGAGCTCGGCGAAGGATCTCAACCAGGGCGACCTGAGCGTCTCGGTCAGCTCTTCTTGGCAGCCGGGTCAGGACGTGACGGTTGCGGCCACCTATCCGTACTCGATCAGCCTGCTCGGAATGGTCGTGAAGTCGGGCCGCCTCCGAAGCGAGACAACGGAGCGAGTCGAATGAAAACCCTCAAGCGACAGACGGCCCAGGCCACGGTGCTGACGCTCATCTTCCTGACGGTGCTGCTCGGCATGGCCGCCCTCGTCCTCGACGTCGGCGCCTGGTACCGAGCCGACCGGGATACGCAGAACACCGCCGACGCCGCAGCCCTGGCGGCCGCGCAGGCGCTGCCCGACGACACCGGGCAAGCAGCCTCGCTGGCCACGCAATACGCGAACCGGAACGGCGGCGGGCTCGCTGCCGGTGACATCTCGTTCTCAACCGGATCGCTGCCGAACGACACGGTGACGGTGCAGGTCAAGCGCTCGGCCGGCGGCATCTTCACCCGCCTCTTCGGGCTGAGCTCGGTCAACGTCGGCTCGAAGGCCTCGGCCAGGGCCGGCGTGTTGGCCCAGGCGCAGTACGTGGCGCCGATCACGGTCAACCTGAAGCACCCCGCGCTGCACTGCGGGGGGACGGAGGAGCGACCCGTGCCCTGCTTCGGCCAGGCAACCGAGATCGACCTCCTCGACCTCCACAACCCCGGAAGCGGGGACGCGGCCGGGTCGTT
The DNA here is from genome assembly GCA_046728975.1 of Actinomycetota bacterium. Classification (GTDB taxonomy): domain Bacteria; phylum Actinomycetota; class Thermoleophilia; order Gaiellales; family Gaiellaceae; genus JBKPFU01. Next base: position 7,099 of record JBKPFU010000058.1, read on the forward strand.
CGGGCTGATCAACCTGAGCGGCGATGCAACCGGCAGCGTCGGCTCGGACGAGCTCTCGAACTGGATGGACGTCGGCTACGACAAGATGATGCCGCTCGGGACGTACTACGCGGTTCCGTCGTCGAAGTTCAACGACTCGCAGTTCCTGAACGCGCTCGACGACCGTGTCGGGGACGACGTGCTGTTCCCCATCTACGACACGCTCGAGGCTCCCGGCTCCAACGCGCGGTTCAACGTCGTGGGGTGGATCGCGTTCCACATCACCGACTACAACGCCCACGGCAGTAGTGGGTGGGTGAAGGGGTGGTTCACCAAGGTGATCTGGCGCGGGATCCAAAACCCGCCGAACTCACCACAGCCGCCGAACTTCGGCGCAAGAACGATCGAGCTAATCGACTAGGTAAATCGACCTGAGGAAGACGGTGAAATGACGTATCGAGTCCGAAACATCGGGATTGCGGTCGTACTTGCCGGCGTCGCAGCCCTGTTCACGAGCTTCTACGTGACCAACTACAAGCGTCACGTACAGCGGGGCGAGGATCACGTCACCGTTCTGGTGGCGAAGCGCAACATTCCGGCGGGCACCGCCGGGTCGGATGTCGGATCGATGCTCGGAACGCAGGAGGTCCCGCGCCGGAGTGTGGTTCCCGGCGCCATCTCCAGCCCCGACCAGATCAAAGACCTCGTCGCCGTGGAGTCCACCTTTGCCGGCGAGCAGATCACCTCGCAGCGTTTCAACACGGTGGCTCAGAAGGGCGTCGCCGGGCAGCTGAAGGGAACGATGCGAGCGTTCCAGATCGAGGGCGACCGCAACCAGATCCTGGCCGGAACGCTGAAGGACGGCGACCACGTCGACGTGGTCGCGAGCTTCCGCTACAAGTGGGTCGACTTCCACGGCGGTCAGTCCCAGGCCTCCGACACGCTGAACGCGAGCCGGATCGTCCTGCGCGACGTCAAGGTGCTGCATGCGCCTGAGTCCCCGGCCGCCGGCAGCAAGCTCACCGGCGCCGTCGACCAGAAGTTCGCGGTTTTGCTCGCCGTGAGCGACGCCCAGGTGCAGAAGCTGCTCTTCGTCGTCGGCCACGGCGGCGCGGATTCGCGCGCGGATTCGTGGTCACTGGCTCTCAGGCCGGTCGTCAAGAGCGCCGATAGTCCCGACCACGTCGAGCGCGTCAGCACGATCCTGCTCGACGGCCTAAACCCGCGCGAACGGCGCGCGCTGATCCCGTAGGAGGTCACGAATGAGTACGCACGAATCTGAGCTGACCACCCGAGACCGGATCCGCGTCTACGTCACGGGAGCCTGCGACGGGCTGCCCGAGCTTCGCGAGGCGCTCACCCGGAACGAGGAGATCGAGCTCGTCGGGTTCAGCGACAACGTCCTCGAGGCGGCGTCGACCCTGACGGGCGGGCATCTGCAGGTGGTCTTGCACGCGACGCGCAGCCATGAGCTGCCCGCGGACGACGTCGCGGCGATCCGCGAGCACACTCGCGCGCCGATCATCCTGCTGACGAGCGGCGGCTCCCCGTCGCTGCTCGAGGAGGCGCTCGAGGCGGACGTCGCGGATGTCCTTCTGCTCCCCCAGCTGGCAGAGAACGTCGTCTTCTCGGTCAAGAAGGCCGGCCACTCCGGCCGCCACGTGAACGGCAGCGGCAGCCGGCAGGGCCGGATCGTCACCGTGTTCTCGCCGAAGGGCGGCACGGGCAAGACGGTCCTTTCGACCAACGTCGCGGCTTCGCTCGCGAAGCACTGGGGCAAGCGGGCGCTGCTGCTCGACCTTGACCTCCAGTTCGGCGACGCCGCGATCATGCTTGGGCTCGAGCCGGAGAAGACGATCTACGATCTCGTCACCGCTCCGGGCGAGCTCGACTCGGAGAAGCTGGCCGGCTACACGACCAGGCACCCCTCCGGGCTCGACATCCTCCCCGCGCCGCTTCGGCCGGAGGACGCCGAGCTGGTGACGGAGCCGAAGCTGGCGCGGTTGCTGGAGGTCGCGCGGGAGTCGTACGACGTGATCGTCGTCGACACCTCGCCCTTCTTCCACGGTCCGATGCTGGCCACGCTCGACCGCACCGACGAGCTGCTGCTGCTCACGAGCCTGGACGTGCCGACGATCAAGAACGTCCGCCTCTCGCTCCAGACGCTCGAGCTGCTCTCGTTCCCGAACGATCGGATCAAGCTCGTCCTCAATCGAGCGAACTCGAAGGTCGGGATGAAGCCGAAGGAGGTCGAGTCGGCGCTCGAGATCCCCGTCCGGTTCGAGGTGCCGAGCGACCGCGCAGTCCCGCTGGCCGTCAACAGAGGCGCGCCCGCGGTTCTCGGCGACGGCAAGGCCGATTTCTCGCGCGCTGTGCGCGAGCTGGCCAAGGCGCTCGTGACCGCGCAGGCGGCGGCCAAGGAGCGGCGGAAGTTCCTCGCCGCGCTGGCAAGGGCCTAGGGGCTGTGATGACTCCCGCCTTCCTCACATCTCGCACCCTCGCAGCGGATGCAAGGCGTCGCCTCGCGGCGTCCTCGGTCGCGTCCGTAGCCTCCGGCTACGCACGCTCCCTGCGTCCTTGCGAGGCTGGCCTTTCGCCGGTCGAGGGCACGACCTGCTCGGAAGGAGGTCGCTAGTCATGGGCCTTCACGACCGGATCAAAGGCAGCAACGGCAACGGCGCCGGCTCGCAAGGAGCGGAAGCCGGCGCCCAGCCGGCCCTCGGCGAGGTGGTCGCCGAGCGGCCGACGGCCGATCCGTATGCCGAGCTGAAGACGCGCATTCACCACGCGTGCATCGCGAAGCTCGGGCCGCAGCTCTTCACCACGGAGACGAACGAGGACCTGTCGGAAAAGGTCCTGCGTGCCGTCACGGAGCAGCTCGCGCTCGACCGCACCCCGCTCACCCGCGAGGAGCGGCGCCAGATCACGCGCGAGATCACGGACGACATCCTTGGCTACGGCCCGCTCGAGCCGATGCTCCGCGACGACTCCGTGACCGAGGTCATGGTCAACAACTACGACCGGATCTACATCGAGCGCACGGGCAAGATCGAGCTGACCCAGGCGACGTTCGTCGACGAGGCGCACCTGCTTCGCATCATCGACAAGATCGTCTCCTCGGTCGGCCGCCGCGTCGACGAGTCCTCCCCGATGGTCGACGCCCGCCTTCCGGACGGAAGCCGTGTCAACGCGATCATCCCGCCGCTGTCGTTGCGCGGCCCGACGCTGACGATCCGAAAGTTCTCGCGCGATCCGTACACGGTCGACGACCTGATCAACTTTGGCACGCTGACGCCAAAGGCGGCGCAGTTCCTGGCCGCCTGCGTGCGCGGGAAGCTGAACTGCCTGATCTCAGGCGGTACCGGCACCGGTAAGACGACGACGCTGAACGTCCTGTCGGCATTCGTGCCGGACGACGAGCGCATCGTCACGATCGAGGACGCCGCCGAGCTCCAGCTGCAGCAGCAGCACGTGATCCCGCTCGAGGCGCGCCCGCCCAACATCGAGGGCGAGGGCGAGATCCGCATCCGCGAGCTCGTCCGCAACGCGCTGCGCATGCGCCCCGACCGGATCATCGTCGGCGAGGTCCGCGGCCCCGAGACGCTGGACATGCTCCAGGCGATGAACACGGGCCACGAGGGCTCGCTGACGACGATCCACGCGAACTCTCCGCGCGACGCGCTTGCGCGCCTGGAGACGCTGGTCATGACGGCCGGGGTCGAGCTTCCGCACCGCGCGATCCGCGAGCAGATCGCGAGCGCCTTCGACCTGCTCGTCCACATCTCCCGGCTCGTGGACGGCACGCGGCGGATCACGCACATCTCGGAGGTGCTCGGCATGGAGTCGGACGTGATCACGCTCCAGGACGTTTTCATCGCCCGCCCGCCGGACGAGGCGTCCGCGGCCGAGGGCGGTGCCACCCGGCTGCTCGGACACATGGAGTGCACGGGCCTGAAGCCGCATTTCCTCGAGAAGATGGCCGCGAACGGAGTCATCCTGCCGCCGACGTTCTTCCACGGCGGCATCGCGAGCCCGAACTTCGCCGCGGCGGGCTTCGGCGGGTAGCGATGAGATCGCTCCGACTCGCACTTCTGCCGGCGCTCATCGTCGCGCTCGCGATCCCGGC
>JBKPFU010000059.1:0-8058 GCA_046728975.1 Actinomycetota bacterium
CTGCTCGGTCAGGTTGGGTTCGTCGGCGACAAGCTCGCGTATCCGAGCCGCGAGCTTCTCGTCGTAGGCCATGGCGGCGATCGTACGGGAGGCGAGCCTAGAGGTCCCGTTCGTAGTAGAGCATCGTCGGCCCCTGCGGTCTGCCTTCACGGTTCGTGAAGCCGACGCTCTCATAGAGCGCCCGCGCAGCGACGTCGTCCTCACTCGTGTTGAGATCGATGCGCGCGGCGCCGCGCGTTCTCGCGTGTTCCATCGCGGCGTCGAGCAGCGCGCGGCCGATACCGAGCCCGCGGCGCTCGGGGACGACGTAAAGCTCCTCGAGATAGGCATCGAGCGCTCCCGCATAGAGCGAGGGGCGGAAACGGAGCTGGGCGAAGCCGTCGGCCCCGTCGCCTGCGAAGAGAACGGTGACCTCGCCGCTCTCGATCAACGGTGCCGCCCGCTCGGCGATGACCTCCGCGTCCGGGGTCGGTTCGGCGAATTCGACGTTGAACGCGTGCAGAAGCCGCGCGAAGGCGGGAGCATCGGCGGCGCCGGCCAGCCGGATCGGAAATAGGGCTCGACTCATCGCGGCTCACGTCTTGGGCTGCCAGAGGGCGAGCATGCCTGTCGCGGAGCCAAACACTACGCTTCGCCATCCGGCAGGGCCCTCGCGTGGCGGAAGGCACACGGACGCTCCCTGCAGGCGCGCTCGCTCCGTGGCCTCGGTTACGTCCGGCACTTGGACGTAGGGCAGCCAAAAAGCTCGCTGCTGAGTGTCGTGCTCGACGACTCCGCCTTCGATCCGATCGCTTAGCGCCAATGCGAGGTAATCGCCGGAGCCCGTGTGCACCGTCTCCGCGCCCCAGCCGAACAGCCTGCCGTAGAAGGCGCACGCAGAGGCGAGGTTGCCGGTGCGGAGCTCCAGGTGCACCACGGAGTTGGGGACGCTGTGCGCCATGCCCTGTTTTCTGGACCGGCGCCGGGTGCGAAACTCATCGTCGCAGCGGCGATGAGTTCGCGTCGCACCGCCGGTCTGGTCCTTAGGCAATGCGTTCGGCGACAGCAAATCTCACGGAGCAGGAGCTGCTCCAGGCGGCTTGCGCCGGGGACGAGGAGGCCTTCCGTCTCGTCGTCGAGCCCCACCGCGCGGGCCTCCACGCCCACTGCTATCGAATGCTCGGCTCCGTCCATGACGCCGAGGACGCGCTCCAGGACGCCATGTTCCGGGCCTGGCGCGGTCTGTGTGGCTTCGGCGGGCGAAGCTCCTTCCGGCGGTGGCTCTACCGGATCACGACGAACACGTGCCTCGACCTGCTGGCGCGCCGGCCGAAGCGCGTGCTTCCCGTCGACTACAGCCCTCCTGCAGGCGGCGACGCCGACGAGGCTCCCGAGCCGGTGGCCGAGCCGCTGTGGTTGGGGCCGTATCCCGACGAGCTGCTCGGCCTCGAGGAGGGCTACGCCGCCCCGGCCGCTCGCTATGACCGCCGCGAGGCGGTCGAGCTCGCGTTCATCGCAGCCCTTCAGCACCTGCCGCCGCGGCAGCGTGCCGTCCTGATCCTGCGCGAGGTACTCGGTTTCTCGGCCAAGGAGGTCGCGGAGGCGCTCGGAATGACCGCCGTCTCAGTGAACAGCGCGCTGCAGCGGGCCCGGAGAGCCGTCGACGATCGGCTGCCCGAGCAGAGCCAGCAGGCGACGATGCGCTCGCTCGGCGACGAGCGCGTGCGTGAGATCGTGGAGGAGTTCGTCGAAGCGATGGAGCGCGGAGACGTCGATGCGATCGTGGCGTTGCTCGCGGAGGACGCGACGTTCGAGATGCCTCCGTATCCGACGTGGTACCGCGGTCGCGACGCCGTAGCCGATTCCTGGCTCATGCCCGGCGGGCCACCTGGCCGCCTGCGCTTCGTCCACACGCGCGCGAACGGGCAGCTTGCGATCGCCGCATACGCGCTCGACCCGGAGCGGAGCCGCTATCTCCCAGTCGCGCTCGACGTCCTCACGCTGCGCGGCCCCCGGATCGCAGACGTCACGGCATTCCGATCGCCGGAGCTCTTCCGGCTCTTCGGGCTGCCGGACGAGCTGGCCGCGTAGTCCCGGTGTCTACCCGGATCCACTATGAGCGCGGGACCTTCTGCTGGGCGGGTCTGGCAACGTCCGATCCTGCTGCCGCGACTCATTTCTACTCCCGGCTGTTCGGCTGGGAGGCCGAGGACCTCTCGGCGCCCGGCGTCGGCCGGTTCACGCTGCTGCGGCACACCGGGAAGGACGCAGCCATCCTCTATCGCCAGACACCGGAGGCGCGTGCAGCGCGGGTGAGCCCGCATTGGACGCCGTTCATTTCGGTCGCGGACGCAGACGAGGCTGCCGCACGAGCTGAAGACGTCGGCGGTGGACTGGTACGGCCGGTGTTCGACGTGCTCGACCTCGGCCGGGTCGCGACGCTGCATGACCCGGCGGGAGCCATCGTCTCGCTCTGGCAGCCGGGCACCAAGAGGGGCGCGGAATCGACCTCCGAGACCGGATCGATTCGCTGGAACGAGCTCGCGACGAACGAGACGGAGCCGGTGATCTCGTTCTACGGCGAGTTGCTCGGGTGGCGGTACTGCATCTGGGACGACTACATCACGATCAACGTCGCCGGAACGTCGAGCGGCGGCATCCGTCGGCCGCTCCCCTCCGAGGACGCGAAGGTGCCTCGGTGGCTCCCCTACTTCCTTGTTCGGAGCGCAGAGGAAGCGGCGGATGCCGCGCAGCGGGCCGGCGCCCGCATCCTCGTGCCGCCGAGGGACACGACGGTTCCAGGAATGGCCGGGCGCTTCGCCGTGATCTCAGATCCGCTCGGCGCCGACTTCGCCGTCTACGAAAATGGACGCTTGGTAAGTGCATGAGATGGAGAGCATCGGCCAACAGAACCTCGAAACGGTCATGATCGACTTCTTCGGTGCGCTGCGGCGGAGCGATTTCGAGGCCGCAGCCGCACTGCTCGATCCGGAGGTCGTCTGGCAAGGGCTGCGGGAGGATCTGGCTTGCCATGGCCGAGACGAGGTGATCGACACGTTTCGCTCGGCACTCGCGGAGCGCCGCGAGGTCGACGCACTCGAGTTCACACGCGTTGGCGATCAGGTCGTAATGGGCGCTCGCGGCCCGAACCTCGCGGAGGTCGCAGGCGAGCCGCTCAAAGGACAAATCTTCAACGTCTTCACGCTCCGCGGCGGCCGGATCGTGCGCATCGACGACTACCGCCGCCGCGGCGAGGCGTTCACTGCCGCCGGCATCGCCGACGTTCCAAGCTGGCGGTGAAGTTCGACACGAAGATCGCAGTCGTTCTCCGCGACGACCTAGCCGTGTGGCAGAAGACGAACGTGACGGCCTTCCTCGTGAGCGGGATCGCGGGGACGCAACCGGATGTCGTCGGCGAGCCGTACCGCGATGCGTCCGGCAACGAGTACCTGCCGATGTTCGTGCAGCCGGTGCTCGTTTATGAGGCCCACGCCACCGCGCTCCGGAGGGCGTACGAACGAGCGATGGCCCGCGATGTCACGCCTGCGATCTACACGGCACAGCTCTTCGCAACGGATCACGACGAGGCAAACCGCGCCACCGTTGCCAGCGTCGCCGCGGAGGAGCTCGACCTCGTCGGGATCGGGTTCCGCGCCGAACGAAAGACGGTCGACAAGATCGTCGACCGACTACGGTTCCACCCCTGAGCTCGAGCTGCCGCTTATGAACTCAGGAAGGCGAGCACCGCAAGGACCCGGCGGTGGGCCTCGGCGCTCGCGGGAAGCCTGAGCTTCCCGAAGATGTTGGTGACGTGCTTCTCGACGGCACGCTCGGTGACGACGAGCTGGTTGGCGATCGCCTGGTTCGAGCGCCCTTCCGCCATCAGCTCCAGCACCTCGCGCTCGCGCGGGGTCAGCGTCGCGATCGGATCTTCGGCGCGGCGCCGGCCGACGAGCTGCGTGACGATCGCAGGATCGAGCGCCGAGCCGCCCTCGGCAACCCGGCGGACGGCTCTGGCGAACTCGCCGACCTCCGATACTCGCTGCTTCAGCAGATAGCCGACGCCCTCCGCATTGTCGGCAATGAGCTCCATCGCATACGTCGGCTCGACGTACTCCGAGAGCACGAGCACGCCGACATCCGGGTCTGCTCGCGGATCGTTCGCGGGCCCGGCCGGGGCGCGCGGCCCGTCGGGGATGCCTCGGCGGTGTCGTTCGTTTCGCTGAGGATCAGCGCGACCGCGTGCTCGGTGGCGAGGAACTTCCGTTCTCCGCGTCCGAGTTGGTCGCTTGGCGGCACGACATCTATTCTCGCCCTGCCAAAAGGCGAAGTCGAGTGAGCCGGCCGAGCCCGTTATCCCTGACTCGTAGAGGGAAGGAGACTTTTATGAACCGTTTCTTCCGCAGGATGCAGCGCTTCGGCAAGAGCTGGTCGGCCCGCCGCTCGCAGGGCGAGATGACGAACAAGCAGCGCGAGATCTTCGACGCCAATACTCCGCCGGACGTGACGAGCGTCCGGGCGAAGAGCACCGGCCACGGCAAGAAGACGGCCGACAAATGGAACCAGTGAACCGCGCCACCTGACGCGCCGCAGCGCGACCGCGTATTGGCGAAGATCGAAGACTACGCCCTGATCGGCGACCTGCAGACGGCTGCACTCGTCAGCCGCGCAGGGTCGATCGACTGGTGCTGCTTCCCGCGATTCGACTCCGGCGCCTGCTTCGCGGCGCTGCTTGGTGAGCCCAGGCACGGACGCTGGTTGCTCGCGCCGTCGACTCGCGTCCGCAGATCGATGCGTCGCTACCGCCACGACACGCTGATCCTCGAGTCGGTCTTCCAGACCGACGAGGGCATGGTGCGAGCGATCGACTTCATGCCGCCGAGGGGCAAGGCGCCCGACCTCGTCCGGATCGTCGAGGGCCTCGACGGCAACGTCCCAATCCGCTCCGAGCTCGTGATCCGCTTCGACTTCGGCGACATCGTCCCCTGGGTGCGCCATCTCGACAACGCGCGCGTTGCCGTCGCCGGCCCCGACGCGCTCTGCTTCCGCACGCCCGTCGACGTGCGCGGAGAGAACCTGACGACCGTCTCCGAGTTCATGCTTGCGCAGGGCCAGCGGATCCCGTTCGTGCTGACGTGGTTCCCGTCCTATGAAGACCTGCCCGAGGAAATCGATCCCGAGCAGGCGCTCAGCGACACCGAGGACTACTGGCTCGACTGGGCAGGCCGGTGCGTGCACGGCGGCGACTATCACGAGGAGATCCACCAGTCGCTGCTCGTCCTCAAGGCGCTGACCTACGCGCCGACGGGCGGGATCGCCGCCGCGCCCACGGCGTCGCTACCCGAGTTGCTCGGCGGCGTGCGCAACTGGGACTACCGCTTCTGCTGGCTTCGCGACGCGACGCTGACGCTGCTCGCGATGCTGAACGCCGGCTACAACGAAGAGGCTGAGGCTTGGCGGGCGTGGCTCCTCCGCGCTGTGGCCGGCGATCCGGCCGACCTCCAGATCATGTACGGGCTCGCCGGCGAGCGGCGCCTCGACGAGCGCACGCTGGAGTGGCTACCGGGCTACGAGGGCTCGAAGCCCGTGCGGATCGGCAATGCCGCGTCGGAGCAGCTCCAGCTCGACGTCTACGGCGACGTGCTCGACGCGCTCTACCAGACACGCGCTCACGGCGCCCCGCCCGACGAGCACGCGTGGTCGCTGCTCTCGGCACTCCTCGGCTGGCTCGAGGAGGGCTGGCGTCGAACGGATTCCGGCATCTGGGAGGTGCGTGGGCCGACGCGCCATTTCACGCACTCGAAGGTGATGGCGTGGGTCGCGTTCGACCGCGCCGTCCGCTTCCACGATGAGTTCGGCTGGCCGGGCCCGGTCGAGCGCTGGCGAGCTCTCCGGGACGAGATCCGCGCGGAGGTGGTCGCCGGCGCCTGGAACGAGGACAAGCAGGCGTTCACCCAGTCATTTGGCTCCGACGAGCTCGATGCGAGCGTCCTGCTGATGCCGCTCGTCGGCTTCCTTCCCGCAACCGACGAGCGCGTCGTCAAGTCCGTAGAAGCGATCCGCCGCGAGTTGACCATCGACGGCCTCGTTCTCCGCTACCGCACAAGGGAGGACCACGCCGTCGATGGGCTGCCGAGCGGAGAAGGCGTGTTTCTCCCCTGCTCCTTCTGGCTCGCGGCCATCCTCGCGCTGCAGGGGAAGATCGACGAGGCGAGGGAGCTGTTCGAACGCTTGCTCGACCTGCGAAACGACGTCGGCCTCCTCTCCGAGGAGTACGACCCGGTCTCAGGCCGACTCCTCGGAAACTTCCCGCAGGCCTTCACCCACCTCGCGCTCGTCAACACTGCCATCGTCCTCGGCGAGGGCCGCGGCATACGGGACGCCCAAGGAGTGGCGGCTTCTTAGGGCGTCATTCGAACGGCGACGTCGTACTTCGTGACGGAGGTGCGCTGCCCCGGCGTGTCGCCGGCCGGCATCGCGTCCAGGATCTCGTCGCCGCGCCTGTAGTCGTCCTCCGTCTCGAAGAAGACGATCGCGAGCGCCTTCTCGGTTTCGGGGTCGTGGAGCACGATGACCTCCGTCGCATTGAGCCCCTCCGGCGGCTCGCCTTCCTGCATCTCCCGGTTCATCTGGTCCATCCGGTCCTTGCCGACCCCGTCGAACGACACAACGCGTGCGAGCGCCATCGAACCCTCCTTGTCGATTGCCGCAACCCTACGCCAACGCGATCTCGGCGTCGGCCTGGTCGATCACCGCGGGATCGTGTGTCGCGCAGATCACGGTCACGCCGCTCGCACGTGTGATCCGCGAGAGGAGCTCGCCGATAGCGAGCGCATTCGCGTGGTCGAGCCGCGCGGTCGGCTCGTCGGCGAGCACGAGAGCCGGGTCGGCGGCGAGCGCGCGGGCGATCGCGACGCGCTCCTGTTCGCCGGTGGAGAGCCTGGAGATCCGCTGCGCCGCGAGCTGCTCGAGCCCGACCGTGGTCAACGCCTGCCGCGCACGCTGCGAAGCCTCTGCTTCATCGATCCCGCGCAGCTCGAGCACGAGCTCGACGTTCTCCTGCGCGCTGAGGAAAGCGACGAGTGGCGGCTCCTGCGCGACGAAGGCAATCCGCTCACGTCGAAATGCCGCGCGGTCGCCACGGTCGAGCTCGGCCAGTCGTTTGCCGAGGACGACGATCTCTCCGCCTCGCGGCACGTCGAGCCCGGCAACGAGCTGAAGGAGCGTCGTCTTCCCGGATCCCGATGGGCCACTGACGACGGTGAGGCCGCCGGATCCGATCGAGGCGGTGAGCCCTGCAAAAACGGTGCGCTCGTCAGGGCCTGTGCCGACTCGCTTCTCGACGTTGCGAAGCTCGACGGCGACGCCGTTCGAGCTCACCGCCCGGGGAGTGTCGGCGGCAGGCTCCGGCGGTTCGACCACCGCCGGGTTGCCGTCCGTCGACTCGATCAGGACGCTGTGCTCCGCGAGCCTCGCCCGGGCTCTGCTCGAGATGCCGCTGCGGCGGAGCAGCTCCTCCGGCAACCTCAGCCAGCCGCCGCGGGCGACGACGATCTCCTCGTCCTCGGCCCGCCGTCGCGCGGTCTCGCCGCTCACGCGGCCGTCGCGGATCTGGACGACGCGATCGGCGATCGAGGCCGACCCCGGGTCGTGGCTCACGAGGAGAACCGTTGTCCCCTGCGCACGCGCGAGCGCCCCAATCAGCTCGTAGACGCGCGTGGCGTTGTCGGCGTCGAGCTCGCCGGTCGGTTCGTCTGCGAGGAGGAGCCGGGGCCGGTGCGCCAGCGCGGCACAGAGCGCAACCCGTTGCTGCTCGCCGCCGGACAGCTCGCGCCGGTAGGCGTCGACCCGTCCCGCCAGCCCGACGCGGTCGAGAAGCTCCCGTGCGCGCTCCCGTTGCTCCTGCGGCGGAGCTCCGGCGAGCGCGAGCCGAAGCGAAACCAGCTCGCCGACCGTCAGCTCGGGCGCCAGCGCGCTTGCGTAACGCTGATCCGCATAGCCGAGCAGCCGGTTGCGGTAGCGGTCGAGCCGCCTGCCGCGCAACCGACGAAGGTCGACGTCGAAGACGCGAACTCGACC
>JBKPFU010000060.1:0-3970 GCA_046728975.1 Actinomycetota bacterium
CGCAGGCGAATACGTCGGCGGCGTCCTGGCGCCCGGAATCGAGATCTCGATGGACGCGCTCTTCGAGCGCGCCGCGCGGCTGGTGAAGGTCGATTTCACGGAGCCGGAGACGGCGATCGGGAAGACGACGGAATCCGCCCTACGGGCCGGCCTCGTGTACGGCTTTGCAGGGCAGGTGGATGGGATCGTCGAGCGGATTCGCGCCGAGCTCGGCGACGGGGCCGCTCCGGTGATCGCCACGGGCGGCTTGGCCGAGCTGATTGCGCCGCACGCCCGCACGATCGAAAAGGTGGATCCATTCCTCACGCTCGAGGGCCTGCGGCTCGTGTGGGAGCGCAATAAGGCGGGCTGAGCGGAGCACCCGCCGCGACGCGCGCCGATCCCGGTCGTCGCCTGCTTTGCCCGCCGCGGTTCGCTTCGCGCCGGGCGGGCGCTTGTTTCACCTTCGGCACACCGCGTCACACACGTGCGCGTTTTTCGCTAATAGACTCAAATTGGGGAGGAGGTCGGCGGTGCCGTTATTGGCGAGCCCGCTGGCAGCGCCGACCGCGCCTGAACCACCCGCCCGAGCGGCGGCCCGCTAGCCGCCGCCGTAGATCGAGATCGGCAGGTCGAGCAGCACCTCGCCGCTCCGCGGCAGCTCGCGCTCCAGTCGTGCCACGAGGAATTGCGCGCCCGGCGCTTCGGCGAGCAGTCGCTGCTCGACTTCCTCGACCGTCGCCAGACGAACAAGCTCCTGCTTGAACGGCCTCGCGAACCGTCCCCGGCCGAGGTACCAGCCGTAGAACTTCTTCAGGAAGCCGGTCGCACGTCGCTCGCCAAGCTCACGGACCGTCTCGCGCATGAACAGGATCAGCTCGGCGACGACCTCCTCGCGCGACGGCTGCCCGCCGTCGCCGTCGAGGATCTCCCTGAGCGCCCAGGGATTGCCCTGCGCGGCCCGGCCGACCATCACCGCGGCCGCTCCGGTGGTCGCCAGGATCGCCTGCGCCCGCGCCCGCGACGTCACGTCGCCGGACGCGACGACCGGAACGTCGACCAGCGAGACCAGCTCGGCGGTCAGCGAGTGGTCGGCTTCGCCCGTGTACATCTGCTTCGCGGAGCGGGGATGCACGGTCAACGATGCCGCGCCCGCGTCAACGAGCCGCGGCCCCACGGTCAAGCAGGAACGCGAGCCGTTCTCGAGCCCGCGCCGCATCTTCACCGTCACCGGCACCGAGACGCCGGACGCCACCGCCTCGACGATCCGGCACGCTCGGGCCGGGTCGTCGAGAAGCGTTGCGCCCGCGCCCGTCTTGGTCACCTTTCGCACCGGACAGCCGAAGTTGATGTCGACAAGGTCGGCGCCGGCGGACTCGACCATCCGGGCCGCCTCCGCCATCACAGCGGGATCGGACCCGAAGATCTGGACGGCGAGCGGCCGCTCGTCCGAAGCGATCCGCAGATAGCCGAGCGTCTTCTCGTTGCCGTGCTGAAGACCCGCGCAACTGACCATCTCCGAGCAAACGAGGCCGGCCCCGAACCGGCGCCCCTGGCGCCGAAAGGCCTGCACGCTGACGCCGGCCATCGGCGCCAATACGAGGCGAGTCGGGATCCGAACCTCTCGGATCCGCCAGGGGCTACGAAGATCTACCTGCACAGAGCGAGAAATCGTAGACGAGAAACGGTTGACGTCCGTCCGCTGCAATGGCTACCATTCCCGCCCGCGACGGCGCCGGAAGCGCCGCGCGTTTTTGTTAAGGAGGGTTCCTTGAAGGACGTAATCCTGACTCCCGAAGGCTACGAGAAGCTCAAGCACGAGATCGAGCATCTCTCGAACGAGAAGCGCCGCGAGGTCGCTGACCGCATTCGCGTTGCCCGGGAGTTCGGCGACATCAACGAGAACGCCGAGTACGACGACGCGAAGAACGAGCAGGCGCTGTTGGAGCATCGAATCGCCACGCTCGAGGAGCGGCTGCGCAATGCCCGCGTGATCGAGAAGAAGGAGATCTCGAAGGACGTGGTCTCCGTCGGCTCGAAGGTGAAGTTGCGGGACGTCGATGCCAAGCAGACGGTGGAGTACCACATCGTCGGCTCGGCCGAGGCAAATCCGACCGAGAACAAGCTCTCGAACGAGTCGCCGGTCGGCAAGGCGATCATCGGCCACAAGAAGGGCGAGACGGTCGAGGTGGCTGCGCCGCGTGGCTCGCTCAAGTTCAAGATCCTCGAGATCAAGGCTGCGTAGCTCGCCGCTTGCGGCGGACTGTCGGCTCTGCGGTGGCCCGCTCACCGAGACGTTCGCCGACCTCGGGGTCTCACCGCTCGCGAACGCGTACTTGACGGAGGACGAGCTCCACCAAGGGGAGACGTTCTTTCCGCTGCACGCCTTCGTCTGCGGCGAGTGCTTTCTCGTCCAGCTGGCGGTGTTCGCCACGCCCGACCGGATCTTCAGCGACTACGCGTATTTCTCCTCGTTCTCGGATTCCTGGCTCGACCACGCGCGCTGTTACGTCGACCAGATGACCGACACGCTGGCGCTCGACGGCGATGCTCAGGTCGTCGAGGTCGCGTCGAACGACGGCTACCTGCTCCAGTACTTCAAGCAGCGCGGCGTCCCCGTCCTTGGAGTCGAGCCGGCCGCGAACGTGGCGGCCACGGCGCAAGAGCGCGGCATTCCAACCGTCGTCGAGTTCTTCGGCTCCGAGGTCGCCGGCCGGTTGGTCGACGACGGTCGCGCAGCCGACGTCGTGGTCGCGAACAACGTCCTCGCCCATGTCCCGCAGGTACACGACTTCGTCGCGGGTCTCGCGCTGCTGGTCAAGCCGGATGGGGTGGTGACGATCGAGTTCCCCCACCTGCTCCGCCTGATCGAGCGGGTCGAGTTCGACACGATCTACCACGAGCACTTCTCGTACTTCTCGCTCCTCGTCGCCCAGCGGTTGCTGCGGGACCACGGGCTCACCGTCACGGACGTCGAAGAGCTGCCGACGCACGGCGGCTCGCTGCGGCTCTACGCGCGGCGGGACGGCGAGGCATCGGAGCGCGTGCACGAGCTGCTCGAGCGCGAGCGCGCCGCCGGGCTCGACGGGATCGAGGCGTATCGGCGATTCGCGGCGCGCGTACGCGAGACGAAGCGGAAGCTTCTCGAGTTCGTGCTGGCCGCGAGCGCGGACGGGAAGTCGATCGTGGGCTACGCGGCCGCAGCCAAGGGAGTGACGCTGCTGAACTACTGCGGAGTCCGGGCGGACTTCATCGATTACATCGTCGACCGCAGTCCGCACAAGCAGGACCGGTTCTTCCCGGGAACGCGGATCCCGATCCGCGACCCGGCGCGCGTTGCCGAGGCGAGACCGGATTTTCTCTTGCTGCTCGCGTGGAACCTGAAGGATGAGATCGTCGAGCAGATGGCGCATGTCCGCGAGTTCGGCTGCCGGTTCGTCGTTCCGATCCCCGAGGTCGAAGTACTGCCTTGATCGATTGGGAGCGGGTCCCGTCGGTCGAGGAGGCCGGCGCAGAGATGCACGAGCTGATGCGCGAGCTGTACCCGATCTGCCGGAGCTTGAGCGGCGACGGCGTCCGGGAGACGCTTGCCATCGTCTCGCGGGAAGCGCCGCTCGAGCTCACGGAGGTGCCATCGGGAACCCAGATCTTCGATTGGACCGTTCCCCGGGAATGGAACATCCGCGCGGCGTGGCTGGACGGGCCGGACGGAGAGCGAGTCGTCGACTTTGCCGACTCGAACCTTCACGTCCTCGGCTACAGCGTCCCAATCCAAAGGAAGCTGCGGCTCGCGGAGCTACGCGAGCACCTCTTCACGCACGCGACTGAGCCCGAGTGGGTGCCCTTTCGCACCTCGTACTACAGCGAGAACTGGGGCTTCTGTCTCGCCCAGCGCCGGCTCGAGACGCTCGCGGAGGGCGACTACGACGTCTACATCGACTCGACGCTCGAAGATGGGAGCATCACCTACGGCGAGGCGCTACTCCGCGGC
>JBKPFU010000061.1:0-2081 GCA_046728975.1 Actinomycetota bacterium
CCCGCCGGGGGGGGCCTTGCGCCCCGGGGGGGGGCCCCCGGGCGGGCGGGCCCGCCCCCGTCCCCGCCCCCCCCCCCCGCCGCAAACAGGAGCGAGCTCCGGCTACGGCCGGAAGCGGCTGGGGAACTGCGCGATGATGCCATTGCTGAGCATGTCGGCCATCGCCAGCGCTTGCTCGTGGACGGCGTCGTAGGCGGCGACGTCCGCCTCCCAGTTCTCGTTCAGGCGAGCCAGGACTTCCTGCGTCGTCGCGTCGAGATGCTCCTTCATCATCTGGTCCATCTCCGCCAGCGGCCAGTTGCGGGGATTCGCCGCGTTCAGGAAGACGGCGATGTCGTGCGCGTTCTCGTACCAGCGCTTCTGCGCGTCCGCGAGCGCCGCCGCGTTGCCCGTCTTCGCCGCCTGCAGGATCTCGCCCGCGATGAGGATGTGCTCGCGAAGCAGCTCCGTCAGCTGGTTGCCGGCGCTCTCTCCGTAGAACGGCTTGATCGCGTTCCCGATGTCGGCCTGGTTGCGGAGCAGCCGGCCGAGCGCCGCGTTCAGGTCGGGCAGCACAACGCTCGGGTCGGGTTCGTTGACCTCGAAGCTGATGATGACGTTGCGCGTCCAGGTGATGTGATCCTCCCAAAGCTTGCGCATGCTGTCGTGGAACGCGAGCGCCGAGCGGCTGATGACGTGCGGTGTCCCTTTCGGGTGCGCCGTCCTCGCGCTCGCTTGCGCTCCCGAGAGCGTCAGCGCCGCGACCGATCCGGCGATCATCACCACGAGCGCCACCCATACCGACCGGCGCCTGTTCAGACCCTTGACCATGTGCTCTCCTCCTACCCTTGTCGATTCCAGCCGCAGCAGACCCGGGTCGGCGAAGTCGGCAGCAGCGGCAGGCCGCAGATAGCCGCCAAGACAACGATCACCGCTGGCGCCGAGAGAGAAACCTCGCGTATCGGCGTCTCCAGAGAATTTGCAGGGCTTTGTCGGCGTAACGACTAGCGCATCCGGCAAGGAGTCGAGGTTTTCCGATGCCGATCAAGGTCGAGCCTCGACGGCCTTGACCGAGTGCGTTTTAGGCAGCGCCTGAAACAATCGGCTCTGAGGGAGCCGTTGCGAATCGATCGCGGGCCTGCCGATCCCAAGCGATGTCGAGGGCGATCAGAGCGAGGTTCGCGCCGGCGATGGCTCCGAGAATCGCGGTGATCAGGGCCAGCAGATCGGTCGTTGCGTTGAAGCCCAGCCACGCTCCGACGAGGGCGCCGGCTCCTGCGGCCCCAAATCCGATCCACTTCATCCGGCCGAGCCAATCGCGGTTCACCCACGCAAAGTAGACGCAGAGCCAAACCGGCACGCCAACGGCCAGCACGGCCAGCGCTTCGTTGTCGAGCGGTGTCCCCTCGAAGAGCGTGATCACGATCAGGAGGCCGAGGAACCAACCGCCGAAGCCGAGGATGAACGCGTAGACCGACCGCAGCGTCGCGCTCGACTTGCGTCCAAAGCGTCCGCGACCCCGCACGACGAGCGGCATCCAGATCATCGAGAGGACGACCAGGGCGGCCAGAACGATCATCGTGGCGGCGATGCCCTTTGCGAGCGCCGTTTGCGTGACCTCGGGCGTGAAGTCGACCTTCTGAGGCCTGTAGAGCGACCTGTCGACGCGACCGCTGTCGAAGAACGTCTTGATCACGTGCGTTCCCGCGTCGGACTGGTCCTCAAAGAAGCTGGTCGAGTGCCCGAAGCCGGGCAGCAGGACTTGGCGGCCTCTCCGGAGTTGAGGCAGCAGCTCCTTCGTGGCGAACCGCGGCGGGGCCGCGAAATCGAGCGTCCCGCTGATCAGCAAAGTTTCCACGTTCGAGGGCCGGACGCGGTCGAACTCGTCCTCGTCCGGCGCAGCCGGCCAGGCATCGACCAGTCGCCCGTCCCCCCAGATGAATGCTGTTGCGGCCACGCCGAGATTCGACTTGGGGTCCGGATTCGTGGCGAAATACCTTCTCGCCACGTCGGCGTCGAGCCGTCCGGCCCCGGCGTATTCGCCCCAGATGAACGATTGTGGGAGAGCGAGCTCCGATAACAGCGACTGGAACCAGAATCCG
>JBKPFU010000062.1:0-6101 GCA_046728975.1 Actinomycetota bacterium
TCCATCCGCGCGCGGCGGCGCTCGAACTCCTCCGATCGTTCGACCTGTGAGCTCAGGACCGCCATTGCGGCTGAGCGTACCACCCCCGATGTCTTGATTGATTCGTCAATCAATTTCGATTGATTAGTCAGTCAAAAAACCGTAATTCGAGATGAAATTGGAAGGTTTCATTTTCCCCGAAATGCACACAACGTCCTCAGCGGCAAATCGGAAGCAAGCAGACGCTGCGGCTCCCTTCGACTTCTCGGGAAGCGGCGCGCCTAAGTTCGGGAGCTTGTCTCCCGTCGGAGGAAGGCCCCGCGATGCGGCCGCGGGGCCTTCTCTTTCGTAACCACTTTCTTGGCCGCGGTGTATACGAGGCAGGTGGTGGGCCGGCCACTTGGGGGTTCGCAGGATTCTGCCCGGGAGTGATTCCCTGTACAGCGTCTCGGCGCTGACAAGCGGACGGCCGGCGCCCGCTCCCCGTCGGCCGCGGCGTCACCTCGCTTCGCCTGCTCGAAGAGCCCGCGGAGAATCGCGATATTTTCGCTTCTGGGATGAGCCGGATCGAGCAGGCGTGCCACTGACTCTCGTAACGGTCGCCTTCGACGTCAGCATCGCGGTGCTGCCCTGAATCGGCGGCAGGCGTGAGCCGGGACGACCCGTCCCGGTCACCCGAGCATTCCTGGCGCGTCGAGTTGTTGACGGAAACCGAGCCGGGCCGCCGCAACAGGCGAACGATCGACTCGGCCGTCCTGTTCTGGGCCGCGATTGTCATCGGGCTGTCGGCAGCCGTTGGAGCCTCGGCACGCAGACAGGACGGGGATGTCGCGGAAGCCCTGACAACGGTGTTCGGTTGGGCCGGCGCATTCTGGCGAATCGTGTTTTTCGGCCTGCTCGGCCTTGCGGCCGTGATCCTCGTCGACGTGCTGATCCGCCGGCGGTGGGACCTGGCCCGTGATCTCCTCGCCGCCGAGGTGGTGGTTGTCGGGATGGCCGTCATCCTTGGCCGCGTCGTCGAGTCCGATTGGTTGCCGCTCAAGGTCCACCCGTTGGCCCGCTGGGGCTACCCCGATCTCAGGCTCGCCGGCGCGATCGCCGTGGTCGTCGTGGTCGGCCCGGAGCTCGTCCGCTCGGTTCGCCTGCTAGCCACGTGGCTGGTTCCGCTTGCAGCCTTGGGTGCGATCCCGCTCGGCGCTGCGCTCCCGTCCAGCGCGCTCGCGGGTCTTGCGCTCGGTCTGGGCGCAGGCGCGCTTGCACGGCTGATCTTCGGCTCCGCGGCCGGCGTGCCACCGACGGCGCAGGTCCGAAGCGCACTTGTTTCGCTCGGGGTCGCACTGAGCGACCTGAGACCGTCGCCGCAACAGCAGGTCGGTTCCGCGGAGTATGTCGGCCACGACACGGACGGAAACCCCGTGAAGGTCAGGGTGTTGGGCCGTGATGCGCAGGACACGCAACGCCTCGCCCGGCGGTGGCGCCTCCTTGCGTACAAGGATCCGCCCCGGAGTGCCCCCGCCGGTCGACTGGAGCAGGTCGAGCACCAGGCGCTGGCAACCCTCATGGCGGCTCAGGCCGGCGTTCGGGTTCCCAAAGTCGTGATCGCCGCCCTCGGCCCGGATGGCGACGCACTCGTGGTCACCCGCCAACCGGACGACCAGCCGCTCGAAAACTCGAGCGCCGAAGAGGTGACGGACGAGACGCTCGAGGAACTGTGGCAGCAGGTCGCCCGGCTTCACGGGGCGGGCATCTCGCACGGCCGGCTCAACGCGAGCAATGTGCTCGTCGTCGACGGCCCGATGCTGGTCGACCTTTCGGCCGCAACGCTCGGCGCTCCGCAGTCGGCACTCGACATGGACGTGGCCGAGCTCCTCGTTGCCTGCACCGTCCTCGTCGGCCCCGAGCGTGCGCTGGGCAAAGCGGTCGAGGCCGGCTGGGGCGAGGCGGTTGGCCGCGCCCTGCCCTACCTGCAGCGCGCCGCGCTCACGCCGCACCTCAGGGACCTTGCGCGCTCGCACGAGGTCGGTCTCAAGGATCTTCGAGTCGAAGCCGCAAAAGCCACCGGCCAAGAGGTCCCCGAGGTCATTCCGATGCGCCGGATGCGCCCTCGCGACTTCGTCCTCACGGCAATGGTGGGCGTCGCCGCCTATCTGCTGATCACGCAGCTCGCGAAGATCGGATTCGGGACGATCGCTGACGAGCTGCGCCACGCGGAGATCGCGTGGATCGTCGTCGGGGTCATCACCGCCCAGCTCACCTTCGTCGCCGGGGGAGTGTCATTCCGCGGCGCTGTCCCGACGCCGCTCCCGTTGTTCCCCTGCGTCGTTCTGCAATCGGCGATCAAGTTCATCAACCTCACAGTGCCGAGCTCGGCCGGCCGCATCGGCATCAACGTCCGATTCCTCCAACGGATGGGTGCTTCGACCCCCCAGGCCGTCGCCGCCGGAGCGGTCGACGACGTGTCGGAGAAGATCGTCGAGATCGCGCTCGTCCTACTCACGCTCCCGTTCGTCCACATCGCCGTGAAAGCCAGCGACCTGAAGGGCGGGGTGCCATCCGGGCGTTTGATCGTGGCGGTCCTCATCGTTCTCGCTCTCATCGCCCTCGCCCTGCTCTTCGTCCCATCCGTCCGAGCCAAGGTTCTGCCCTCGATCCGCAGCGCGTTCTCGAGTCTCTGGGTCGTGGCTCGCGACCGACACAAGCGACTCGAGTTGTTCGGCGGACAGCTGGGCGTGGAGGTTTTCTACGCGCTTACACTCGGAGCCGCATCTCTGGCCTACGGAATTCATCTCACCTTCGCTCAACTCCTGCTCGTCAACACCGCGGCGTCTGCGTTCTCGAGCCTCATACCTTCGCCGGGAGGAGTTGGGACCGCGGAGGCGAGTCTGACTGCCGGTCTCGTCGCGATGGGAGTCGACAACTCAACGGCGTTCGCGATCGCCTTCACCCACCGCCTCTGCACCTACTACCTGCCTCCGATCTGGGGGTACGTCTCTATGCAATGGCTCCAGCGCCAGGCATACATCTAGCGTCGGGGGAGACCGCGGGTCCGCCTAGCTCTTCGCGGCCGCGCGTGGTTCGTCGGCCGCGCTGATCCTGCCGTCGGCGACGGCCTGAACGAGCGCTCCGTGATCGCGTTCATTGCCTTTTCCGCGGACTCAGGCCGAGTAGGCCCTGGGCAGCAATGACAGCATCCGGTCAACGTTACAACCCGGGCGAACACGCCCGAACGCGGCTTTGGTCGTCGCGCCATGCCCTGCGAAGTTGATGGCTGTACAAAAACGCCCGGGCTCAAGCCCTAGCCGGTGCCGTCTGATCGCGGGCTCGTGGCGGCGTGAATGCCCTTCGTCAGCTCGAGGATCTGGTTGGAGAGGTTGAGCAGCTTTTCGTTTTGCTTGTCCTCCTCCTTGACGGTTTGCCATTGCTGGTCGGCGATCACTTGACGCTTGGCGTCGGCTCTGTTCTGGCTGATCATCACGAAGGTCGAGAGGAAGATCGCCTCGAGCGAGACGATCATCGTAAGGAGGCCGTAGGGGTACCTCTCGATCCCGAGCCCGATCCAGCAGCTGAACCAGACGACGTGGATGTAGACGAACCACATCGATCCGGCGAATGCCGTGATTTGATCCGCGATCCGATTCTGGACGCTCTCCGCTCGCTTTCGAGCATGCTCGAGGAGCGCCGGGTTCGACTCCAATGGGATGTGCGCCACGCGTTGGAGAAGGGCCGATTGGTCCATGGTCAAGCCGCTCCTTTCCGGGGGGAATCCATCAATCGCACTTCGCTCTAGGACCGCACCGTCACCGCTCCGCGACCGCTACCCCATAGCTGTTTCAAGTGGTAGCCGCGGCGCGCTGCACCTCGCGGATTCGAAAGGCGAGCACGATATCCCTCACGCCGCGAATGAGCGTGAAGGCAGCCACCCACGCGACAAGCAAGACCGCGCTACGCCCGTAGTAACCAGCCGCCCAGAGACCGAGAAAGAGCTCGATGATGCCTCCCACCAACTGCAACCACCAGACGTTGATCTCGTCCCGAGCCGAGATGGCGACGATGATGTCCCAGGTCCCGGCGAAGACGAGGAAGAAGCTGATCACCGCGGCCAGGGCGACGAACGTGTCGCCCGGGTGGATGAAAGCGACGATGCCGGTGACGATGAAAACAAGTGCGAGGACCCCGTAGAGCAACCTCCACCAGCCGTCGGCCATTAGCGTCACCCCGATCTCGAGGACTCCGGCAGCGATCGCGACTATCCCGAAAAGGATCGCGATGGCATTAACCGAGGTGTAGTCGAAGCGGAGCACGATCAAGCCGACGATTGTCCAGCCGATACCCGTGATTAGGAGCAGCCACCAAGGTGGGAGCGCCCGCGCGAGAGTACGGGTAGCAGCGGCGGCGAAGACAGACATGTGAGGCCTCCTGGATTGGGGTGAGGCCGGTATACAACAGCCGCACAGAAGGGGTCAATCGCTTCGGTTTCCGCGCCTGAGCGGCCGCGAAAGCACGGACACGTGGACGCGAACGTCACACTCCCACTGCGCGACGTGAACGCCTGCCGCTAGCGGTTTCGAGCGGTAAACGAGACTTGACAGAGAATGGCGTGGATCCGCCTAGCAAGCGGGTTTCCGCGTACTTAGGCCAACAGGGGCGGCAGGACTCGAACCTGCAACCCCCGGTTTTGGAGGGTCTGCGGGAGCCGGTCTCTCGGCGCGGATTTGGCTTTCCTCCGTGCGTTGAGGTCATTTGAGATCAGGTGAGATCAGCGCAGGCAGGCACGATTTGGCACGGTTCTCCGCTTGCGCCGTCTCCAGCACGCTCAGGGTGTTGCGATTCGTCCACTTGCGCTGCTACTACTGCACGAAGTGAGCGAAGGGAGGATCTTGACGGTCAAGGAGTTCGCTTCCGCAACGCGGATGTCTGAGGAGACGATTCGCCGGCGCTGCGAGCGCGGTGAGATCCGCGGCGCCTTCCGAGTCGCGACGGGGCGTGGCGAATCCCGAAGCGCACACTCGAGCGGCTCGTGCCGAACGACCCGGAGACCGTCGAGCTCCTGGAGGCGTCCTGATGCCCGGCGGGCCGATGCTGCCGAAGCGCTCGCCGAAGGACACCGGCGTCCGCAAAGCGCGGATGCCGAAGGCGCCGGCCGATCGCGCGGTGCAGGAGGGGTACGCCGACCGCAGTCGAGATCTGAAGAGTCCGCAGCGCCGCCGCACTACAAGCGACGCTACGGAAAGGGAGGGAAGTCATGAGGCCAGGACCGATTGAGCCGCAGAAGGCGCGGAAGGTACGGCAGAAGAACGCGGCGCCAGCAGCGCGCTCGTCCACGGGCGCGGACGCCAGAGGTCTCGCGGAAGGACGTCGCGTTCGACGTCGGGTCGGACAGGAAGCCATCGCACGTCTACCGTGGCGGCGGTCGCAAGCCGCCGCAGGTCGAGACGACCGGCCCCGGCGGATCGTTCCCGGCACCCTTCGACTGATCGTGGCGTTCCCGAAGAAACAGCGGCGGGCCGAAGAGCGCGCCTTCGGGAACAGGGCCGCCGGCGAGCTCTTCCCGAGCGCTGAAGATCGCCTGGCGGCCGGGTCTCCGATCGCGAGCATCGACGAGGCGATCGACGAGGCGGTTGCGCTGGCCGGCCCGAGGCAGCGGATGCGCCACGCGGCGCAGGTGAAGGACCCGACCGCGCGCCGGGAGGCCCAGCAGGAAGTCGCGCGCACGCGGCGCGAGGTCCGCGGACAGCAGCGCGCGCAGACCATCAGCGAGCTGGAATCGGGCCAGAAGCTGCCGTCGCTCAAGCTCGCCGAAGTATTCGCAGCGATCCTCGAGTCAAGGGTCGCCGAGGTCTGGTGGCCTCCGAGAACCTGCGCCTGCGGGTGCAACGAGGAAACGCTCGGCGAGTACGTCGAGCACCACGCCGCCGGGCATCGCACGGCAGAGATTCATCGCCAGGAGCTGGAGACCTACAAGCAGAGGTACGGCCGAATCGGCGACACCGGATATCGGAGCTGCCGTCCTGCCGCGATTGCCGGCTCGCCCGCGGCGTATCCGCCGGCCGCTGCTCGTCGCTGTCGCAGCAGCCGCGGCGGCGATTGGTGCCGTCCTCGTCTTCTCCTCAGGCGGTCGCAGC
>JBKPFU010000063.1:0-9261 GCA_046728975.1 Actinomycetota bacterium
CCGCCTCGGCCGCTCGGACCTTGAGCGTGCGGTGGAGCTCCGGCGGAACGTTCCGTATCTGGATATGCGGCATGCGCAGCACCTTATCACATGTGCATCACATGTCCCGTCAGGACTGTGCCCGCCGCGGGCTCCTGTCACGGCATCTCGTCGCGAGGCGGACTTCGGCCTGCGGAGCCGGGCTTGGCGTCCGGGCGACCACCTTCCGCACGCCCGCCCGACATCACACCACGCGATTCCGAAGCACGCCGATCCCCTCCACCTCGAGCTCGACCACGTCGCCGCCCTGCAACCACCTCCCGTCGCCGTGCTCCAGGATGCAGCCCGTCCCCACCGTGCCCGAGCCGAGGATGTCGCCCGGACGCAGATGCGTGTTCCGCGCCGCGGCCGCGACGATGGCGTCCCACGTGTGGTGCAGGTCCGCGAGGTCCCCGCGAGAGCGCTCCTCACCGTTGACGCGTGCGACCATCACGCCGCTCGAGCCGTCGAACTCGTCGGGCGTGACGAGGGTCGGCCCGATGCTCGTCGCGAAGTCCTTCCCCTTCGCCGGCCCGAGCCCGACACGCATCTCCCTGCGCTGCAGATCTCGCGCCGACCAGTCGTTCATCACCGTGAACCCGCCGATCTCCCCTTCGGCGCCGATTACCGCGGCGACCTCGAGCTCGTAGTCGAGCTCGTTCGTGTCCGGCGGCTTCAGGATCTCCTCGTCAGGCCCGTAGATCGCGGCCGGGTTCGAGAAGTAGAAGACCGGAAGCTCGTACCACTCGTCCGGTACGCCCGGCCGCCCCGTGACCCTCGCTGCGTTCTTGACGTGCTGCTCGAAGGCGTAGAAGTCGCGGACGGAGGGCGGGCGCGCGATCGGCGCGAGCAGACGGACGTCTTCGAGCCGGTACTCGGCGTGCTCGCGCGCCTTGCCGCCGCCCGTGAAGAACGAGGCGAGTGTTTGCGCCGCGAGGTGGATCACCCGGTCGCCGTCGATCCGTCCTACCCACCCGCGCACTTCGAGATTCCGCGGAGCGAAGAGGCAGAGCCGCAACTACGGCTCCGTGTGGACGATGATCTCGGCGAACTCCGGATTCTCGCGCCGAATCCGCTCCTCGATCTCGCTGGCTCGCGCGTGAGCTTCGGCGAGCGGCGTGTGCGGATCGAGGCCGAGCGTCAGGAACGCGACCAGCCCGTCGGCCGTGCGCAGGAGCCGCAGCGCCCGGGGCCTTTGACCCGTCGCCTCGCGCACGACCCGGATGACGGTCTGGGCTGAACGGTCGGCGTCCGACGCGGCGGGGCTGCGGCCCTCGGTCGCCGCCGCCAGCGGCTCGAGATGGGTCTGCACGGACTCGACCTCGGGCAAAGCGTCTTCGATCGCGCGCTCCACCTCTGTGGCAACCGTGTGCGCCTCCTCCAGCGAGAGGTCGGCGGGGAGCTTGAGGTGCAGCGAGACGGCGGAGGCGCCGTCGACCGTGACCACGTTGAGGTTATGGATCTCGCGCACGCGCGGCACGCGCTGGGCTGCGGCAAGCGCCCGCTCGCTGAGCTCGGCGTCGTCTCCTGCCGGCTCGACGTGGACGACCACGTCGCTTTCCGGCAGCGCCCGCTGCACGGCGTTCTCGACCGCGTCAGCGGCCGCGTGGCCTTGGCCAATCGCGGCGCCCGGCGGCACGCCGATCACGACGTCCGCGAAGTGACGCCCTGCGGCCTGGCGCATCCGCAGCCGCCGCAGCTCGACCGGCGGCTCGACCGCGGCAATCGCCTGGCGCGCCGCCTCCTGCGCCTCCGCCGGCACGCGGTCCATCAGCACGTCGACGTTGCGCCGCATGAGGCGTCCGGCCGCAAGGAGCACCAGCACCGCGACGAAGAGCGCGGCGATCGAGTCGGCGTTCGGGTAGCCGGCGCGCACGCCGAGCAAGCCCAGCAGCACGGCGGTCGAGCCCGCCATGTCGCTCGCGAAGTGGACGGAGTTCGCCTGGAGCGCCGAGCTGCCGTAGCGGCGCGCCGCGCGCGACGAGACGACGGTTCTCGAGAGGTCGACCGCGATCACGATTCCGATCACGACGAGTGCGTACCAGGTCGCCTCGACGCCGGTCTCCGAGAACCCGGCGAGGTGCGAGATCGCGCGCCCCGCGATCAGGACACTGGCCACGACGAGGATCGCGCCCTCCGAGAGCGCGGCCAAATGCTCGGCTTTGCCGTGGCCGTAGGCGTGGCCGGGATCGGCAGGGCGGGCGGCGACGCCGACCGCGATGAACGTCAGGATTGCCGCGACCAGATCGGTACCGGAGTGCAGCGCTTCGGAAAGAAGCCCAAGGCTGCCCGAGGCAAGGCCGGCGACGAGCTTCAGCGCGACCAGGCCGGCCGCGGCGAGCACCGAAACGAGCGCCGTCTTGCGCTGGGGCGTCACGGCGGAAGAATCGCAGCAAAGAAAAGGGCCCGCCGGAGCGGGCCCTTTCGGGACCGATGGATAAGCCTTACTAGTTGGCGATGTCGCCGATGAACGTCTCGTTGACGCCGTTCAAGCCGCGGTCCTCCCAATGGTGGAGCCGCACGCCCTGTCGTTTGTGGCGCTGGACGTTGTACTTGAAGCTGAAGCGGCAGCCGGCGTACCCCTCGTTGCAGGTGTACCGCACCGGCGTGCCGGCAGTCGTCGGCGTGAAGAAGCCGGCGATGAAGTCAGTGTTGGAGCAAACGGTGGTGCAAGAGCCGTTCGGATTGAACGTTCCGCCGGTCACTGTCCCCGCGATGAAGCCGTGCATCTTGCCCTTGACGCCGGCGCGAAGTGCGGTGCCGTGCTTGCCGCGTCGGATGACGCCGGGGCACGGATCAGCGCTCGGGCTGAGCGGGCCGGTCGTGACGAAGCGCCCGAAGTCCTCTCGGCGGACGCTGTACGAGCCGTCCTCGTTGCGCCTCACCTTGTACGTCCGGTGAAGGGTGTCGATAGCCCAGACCCGGAACGAGCAGCCGTGGTCCTCCGTCACGACGTTGT
This sequence comes from Actinomycetota bacterium, assembly GCA_046728975.1. GTDB lineage: Bacteria > Actinomycetota > Thermoleophilia > Gaiellales > Gaiellaceae > JBKPFU01. The sequence goes on from JBKPFU010000063.1 coordinate 2,978, forward strand.
TGATCGTGACGATCCCGCCGTTCGCGGTCAGCTTGTGATGCGGCCCCTTGCCCTTACCCTGGCCCGGATCGGCGACGCCGCCCGCAGCGAAGGCGAGCGCGGCGACGATCAGAACCGAGATGGCGAGCAAGCGTTTCATGGAGAGAATCCCTCCTTTGTTTCTTTCAGCACAAGGGTTCTGTCTTGCCCTAGAACAGATCCTGCGCGGCGAGCCGTCTTGCGGGCTGCTAAACGGGTTGGAGCGCCCAGATCACGACGTCCTGGCGGGGTGAGAAGTGCACGAGCGGCTCTTCGTCAGACAGGCTCACGGGGTCGGGCGGCATCGTGTTCAGCTCGATCTGCGCCGCGGCCGGCTGGAGCCGCCACGGTGGATGGTGGATCTCGGCGCGGAAGAGCTCGTTGCCGTCGACGGCATAGAGGCAGTAGCGCTCGGTGAGGAAGTGATCCAGCGACCCCGGATCCGGCGGATCCGCCTCACCGGCCGTTCGGGAGCGGCCGCGGAACACGAAGGGTCGCGCTGATCCCTCGGCGCGGTTGCTGGAGTACTCCGTCCATTCGCCGCTTCGCGCGACGCTCATCCGCGCCCGGTAGTAGGGCAGGCGGTACGCGCGTCGCGCTGCCTCGACCGCGAGGCGGCTGGACGTATCGAGGCTGAAGAACCAGATTCCCGGCTTGTCCTCGGCGGTCACGTACGTACGGACGTTGATCTCCGGAAAGCTCGACAGCCACGGTGCGGGGAACGTGCCGCGCAGCCGAAAGCCGGTGATCACGAACGGCGTGATCCCGAGCCAGGCGCTCCCGTCGAACTCGTCGAGCTCGAGCGCCGTCGGGACGAGCTCCCTGAGTGTCGACGCCGGGACCCGCCAATGAGCGAACAGCAGGTCGTCCCACGTCTGGGCCATGATCCAGCGGCCGTCGGGGAGCGGCCAGGGCCGGTGCTCGGTCTCGCCGACGACCGCGGCCTGCCGCGCGGGCGTCGACAGCAGCTCGTGAACGCTCACGCGCTGAGTCTCCCGCGTGGGACGCGCGCGAAACCGAGGACGCGCCGCGCCGGCCTAGAGGTTTCCGCGCAACGCCTGCTCGCGCTCGATTGCCTCGAACAAGGCCTTGAAGTTGCCCTCGCCGAAGCCGCGCGAGCCGTGGCGCTCGATCACCTCGAAGAAGAGCGTCGGCCGATCCTGCGCCGTCTTCGTGAAGATCTGCAGGAGGTAGCCCTCCTCGTCGCGGTCGGCGAGGATTCGCAGCCGCCGCAGGTCGTCCCAGCTCTCGCGGATCTCTCCTACCCGCTCTTCGACGTCGCCGTAGTACGTGTCCGGCGTCTCCAGGAACAGAATTCCCCGCTCCTTGAGCTGCTCCACGGTGCCGACGATGTCGTCCGTCGCCATCGCGACGTGCTGGACGCCGGGGCCGCCGTAGAACTCGAGGTACTCCTCGATCTGGCTCTTGCGCTTCCCCTCGGCCGGCTCGTTGATCGGGAACTTGATCTTCCCCTCGCCGTCCGTCATCACCTTCGACATCAGCGCCGAGTACTCGGTCGAGATCGCCTCGTCCGAGAAGTGGATCAGCTCGGTGAAACCCATCGTCCGCTCGTAGAAAGACACCCACTCGTTCATTCGCCCGAGCTCGACGTTTCCGACCACGTGATCGATCGTCTTCAGGCCGACGCCGTCGAGCTTGCCGTTGTCGCCGGCCGAGACGTAGCCCGGGAGGTAGGCGCCCTCGTACTCGCCGCGGTTGACGAAGGTGTGCAGGTTCTCGCCGTACGTGGCGATCGAGGCGAGCTCGACCCGCCCGAATTCGTCCTCGATCCAGTGCGGCTCGGCGACGCCGCGCGCGCCGCGCTGGACGGCCTGGCGGTAGGCGTTCGTCGCGTCGGGAACCCGCAGGGCGACGTCCTTGACGCCGTCGCCGTGCGCGCAGGCAAAGCGCGTGATCTCGCTGTCGCCGCGCAGGCCGCTCGTGAGCACCATGCGGATGTCGCCCTGCTCGAGCACGTACGAGGCGCGGTCGCGGACACCGGTCTCGGGGCCCGAGTACGCGGTCCCCGTGAAGCCGAACGCGTGCTCGTAGAAGTACGCCGCCTGCTTCGCATTCCCGACCCAAAGCTCGATGTGGTCCCAGCCCTGGATCGGCATGAAGTCCGGCTGCGCGCTCACCGCTCGGATCTTACTCTGCGGTTGCGCGGCGTCCGGGCTGGGGGGTCACTTCCTCGCCGGTCACGACGACGTCCTCGAAGCCGCGCCGGAGCGGCACTTCCTTCACGAACACGATCACCAGCACGAGCACGATCCCGCAAATGAACGCGGCCGCCAGGAAGGCCGGGTGAAGCGCGTCCGCAAGCGCCTGGCGCGCAGGCCCCGGCAGCCGGTGCACCTGCTCGAACGAGCTACCGCGGAGGCCGCTGGGCAGGCCCTGGTTCACGATCACCCCCATCAGCGTCACCCCGAGCGTCCCCCCGATCGACCGCGAGAACTGCGCCATCGCCGTCGCCGCGCCCATCAGCTGCCGGGAAACAGTGTTCTGGATCGAGATGACGAAGATCTGCATCATCATCCCGAGGCCGATCCCGGCGATGACCATGTTCCGCGCCGCCTCGCCGTCGGTCGTGTCGACGTCCATCCGCCAGAGGAGCAGCATCGCGGCGCCGAGCACGATCGGTCCGACGAGCGCGTTCGGCCGGTAGCGGCCGGTCCGCGAGACCCACTGCCCCGACAGCGCACCGGTGATGACCGCCGCCAGGAACATCGGCGTCAGCACGACGCTCGACGACGTTGCGGTCGTTCCGATCACCCCCTGCACGAACAGCGGCACGAACGCGATCGTCCCGATCATGGTCATCGCGACGAGGCCCATGCACGCGGTGCTTCCGGCGACGACGGGGTTGCGCAGCAGGTCGAAGGGCAGAATCGCCTCCGGCACGCGCCGTTCGTACCAGGCGAAGGCGGCCAGCAGCACGAGCCCGGCCGCGAGCGCGCCGAGCACCTGCTGCGAGTCCCAGGCATAGTCCCGCCCGCCCCAGACGAGCCCGAGGAGGAGCGTGCTGGTCCCGGCGGCGAGAATCGCCGCTCCGCCCCAGTCGATCCAGTGCTCCTCGCGCTGGGCGCGCCGCGGGATCGTGAGCATGATGACCACGAGCGCGAGCGCCCCGATCGGCAGGTTGACGTAGAAGATCCAGCGCCAGCTCGCGTGATCGGCGATCAGGCCGCCCACCACCGGGCCGATGATCGAGGCGGCGCCGAAGGTCGCTCCGAGCAGGCCCTGGTAGCGGCCTCGATCGCGCGGCGGCACGATGTTTCCCACCGTCGCGAGCGCGAGCGGGAACAGCCCCCCGGCGCCGAGCCCCTGGACGGCGCGGAAGACGATGAGCTGCACCATGTCCTGCGCGAGTCCGCACAGCGCCGAGCCGAGCAGGAAGATCGAGATCGCGACGATGAAGAGCGGGCGCCTGCCGTAGACGTCGCCGAGCTTGCCGTACAGCGGCACCGTGACTGTCGTCGCGAGCAAGTAGGCGGTGAAGACCCACGAGTACTGCGAGAGGCCGCCGAGGTCGGCCACGACCCGGGGCAGCGCGGTCGCGACGATCGTCTGGTCGAGCGCCGCCAGGAGCAGCACGACCATCAGGCCGGAGTAGATGAGCAGGATCCGCCCGATCGTGAAGCGATAGCCCGGAGGTTTTCGGGCGAGTCGCTTCCGAAGCGAGCTCATCACCGGGGCTACTCCGCCGGTTCCATTGGCGGTTGCTGCCGGCGGGCGAGAACGATTCCCGCCCCGATCGCGAGCCCGCCCGCGACCTCGAGCTTTGTGAGGCTCTCGGAGAGCAGGAGGAGTGCGATGATCGCCGCCAGGAAGGGCTGGAGGTTCGCGTACAGCGCGGAGCGTGAAGGGCCGACGCGGTCGATGGCGGTGAACCAGAGCAGGTTCGTGATCACGAGCGGCCCGACCACCGCGAACGCAAAGCCGAGCCAGACGAGCGCGCCGAGGTCGAATCCCTGATCCCGGAGCTGCGGGCTCCCGAGCAACGCGAGGCCAACGAAGGCGGCGAAGAGCAGAACCGCGCTGAGCCGAAACGGCGAGTACCGCCGCATCAACGGCGCGATCGCGACCGAGTAGGCGGCCCACGTCGCCGCGCCGGAGACGGCGAGCAGGTCCCCCCACAGGTCGCCGGAGAGGTCGCCGCCGGAGCCGATGGTGACGAGGACGACGCCGCCGAACGAGAGCACGGCCGCGATCCAGAAGCGGAGGTTCAGCCGCTCCACCCCGACCAGCCTGGAGAAGAGCGCAGTGAAGATCGGCAGCGTGCCGAACAGCAGGGCGGTCGTCGTCGCAGTGGTGAAGTCGAGGGCGTAGACGAAGCTGAGCTGGTTCGCGATCAGGAGGGCGATCGCGAGCCCGACCAGCGGCAGGTCGCGCCGCGCGATTCGCAGCGTTCGCTCCCACGGGAACGTGATCGCCGTGAAGATCACCGCGGCCGACGCGTAGCGGACGGATGAGTACGCGAGCGGGCGGAAGCCGTTCGAAAGGATGTACTTGGACACGGCGAAGTTGGCCGCCCACAGGGTCACCGTCGCGAGCAGCATCAGGTCGGCGGCCTCCGGGCGCCGCATTCTTTCGACACTACCCACTAGGCTTTTCTCGATGCCTCAGCCGACCCGTGACGACATCGACGCGCTCGTCGGCCCCGCGACGCCGCACTTTGCCTACCAGCTTCGGGCACGGGTGGAGGAGCTGGTGAAGGATCTGCCCGAGGACGATCCGGTGCGGAGGTACGGCGAGGAGAAGATGGAGCTCCTCGACCGGCTGGGGCACGCATCATCGCGGGCGCAGGACGGACCGCGCGTGCGGCGCGACCGGCCCGGGTGGGAGACGCTGCCGAGCTCCGCGCCCGCCGACCGGCCGCTGCCGCCCCGCAAATGAGCCGATGAAGTTCGAGGGCGCGGCCGTCCTCGTGACCGGAGGCTCGCGCGGGATCGGCAAGGCGATCGCGTTGCGGTTTGCCGAGCAGGGAGCCGCCCGCGTCGCGATCGGCTATCTGCGCAACGACCGCTCCGCAGAGGAGACCGCCGATGAGCTTCGCGGCGCCGGCGCCGAGCCGTTGCTCGTCCGGGGGAACGTCGCCTCCGAGCGCGTCACGAACGAAGTTGCCGAGCTCGGGCCGTTCGATGTCGTCGTCCACAACGCCGCCACGGGCGTGATCCGCCCGGCGCTCGAGACCGAGGACAAGCACTGGGACTGGACGATGTCCGCGAACGCGCGGTCGCTGCTCTCACTCGCCAGGGCGACGGCGCGCGGGATGCAGCCCGGTTCGTCCTTCGTGGCGATCTCGAGCCTCGGGTCGACGCGCGTTATGGAGGACTACGCGCTCGTCGGCACCTCCAAGGCCGCGCTCGAGGCGCTCGTCCGTTACCTCGCCGTCGAGCTCGCGCCTCGCGGGATTCGCGTCAACGCCGTCTCCGCCGGCGTGGTCGAAACAGAAGCGCTCGACCACTTCCCGAACAAGGAGCGGATGCTCGCCGAGGGCCGCGAGCGGACGCCCGCGGGCCGGCTCGTCGAGCCGCGTGACGTCGCGGAAGCCGTCTGCTTTCTCTGCTCGCCCGAGGCCGAGATGGTCCGAGGCCACACTCTCGTCGTCGACGGGGGCTACTCGCTGCCGGCCTGATGGAGCCGACCGACCACAACATCCGCGCGTTCGACGAGGCCCACGGCCGCGGGCGCGCGCTCGGAGGTGGCCGCGCGCTATCGGAGCAGGTCCGCGGGCTCCTCTCGGGCGTCAGCGGCAAGCACGTTCTGCATCTGCAATGCGGAACGGGCGAGGAGACGGCGCAGCTGGCCGAGCTCGGCGCGCTCGTTACGGGCGTGGACACGTCGACGGCGGCGCTCGACCTGGCGCGCGAGCGCGTCGGGACGGGCGCGTTCGTCCAGGCGGCCCCCGACGACCTGCCGGTGCAGCTCCTGCGCAGCCGGTTCACCGCGGTCTACTCCGGCGACGGCGGCCTTGAGCTCGTCCGCGACCTCGATGCGTGGGCCCGCGGCATCCACTCGGCACTCCGCGTCGGCGGCACGTTGATCGTCTTCGACCAGCACCCCGTCGCGGCGTGTGTCGACGCCTTCGGGCATTGGCGAGACAGCTACTTCGACCGCCCCGGCCTCGGCGAGCTCATCACCGTCTTGACCGGGATCGGCATGTCACTTCGGTCGCTCCTGGAGCTGCCGCCGGACACCGCGCGCGGCGGCCATGACCGCCGCGTCCCGGAGCGCTTTCTGCTCGTCGCGGACAAGCGGAGCTA
>JBKPFU010000064.1:0-16923 GCA_046728975.1 Actinomycetota bacterium
TCCGCGACGGGAGCGAAGCCCTCGCTCGCGGAGGTCGCGGGCGTCGTCGTTGTCGCGGCCGGGATCCTGCTCGTCCGCGGCGCCCGCGCGGGTCGCGGTTCGGCGCTTGCCCTGCTGATCGCGGCGACGATCGCCGGCTACACGGTCGTCGACCGCTTCGGGATCCGCCACGCGGACGCTCCCTCGTACTTGCTGCTGGTGATGCTCGGGCCGGCGCTCGCGTACCCGCTCGCGATCGACCGCCGCCGGATCCGCGCCGCAGCGATGCCGAGCGTGGCCGCGATCGGCATCCTCTCGGCGGCCACGTACCTGCTGGTTCTCCTCGCGCTCCGGCTGGCCAGCGCGGCATCCGTCTCGGCGGTTCGCGAGACGAGCGTGGTGATTGCGGCGGCGCTGGCACACGGCGTTCTGGGCGAGCGCGTCGGGCCGCAGCGCCTCGCCGGAGCGGTCGTGGTCGTAGCCGGTATCGCGCTGCTCGCACTCGGCTGAATCAGGCCGGCGGCCGGCGGAGCCGCTTGATCTCGGAGCGGCGGCGCTTCTGCTCGAGTCGCCGCTCGCGCGACTGCGCCGGCGGCCTCGTCGGCCGGCGCCGTCGCTCGACCTTGAGCGCTTCCCGGAGCGTCTCGACAAGCCGTTCCGTGGCGAGCTCGCGGTTCCGGAACTGGCTGCGCTCGTCCTGCGCGACCGCCCGCAGCACCGGCCCTGCCTTCGCCACCACGCGGCGTTTCTGCGCCGCGGACAGCGAATCGGAAGCCTCCACGTCGAAGACCGCCTCCACCCGCGACTCCGACTTCTGCGCGTGCTGGCCGCCCGGTCCGCTGGAGCGCGAGAAGCGCAGCTCGATCTCCGAGCGCGGGATCTCGACGCTTCGCGTTACCCGGAGGCGTCGCTCGCGATGCCGACCAGAAGAGGCCGCATCGGCTTTGCCGGTGCGGCCGCTCGACCTAGACTCGCCCTCCATGGCCGCCATTCTGCTGGACATCGACGGCGTCATTCATGTGTCCGGGAACCCGCTGGGCGGCGCGGCGCAGGCGGTTCGACGGCTGCGCGAGGACGGCCACAGGCTTCGCTTCGTGACCAACAACACCACGCGCTCGCGACGCTCCCTCGCCGAGGAGCTCCGAAGCTTCGGGATCGAGCTGGAGGACGCCGAGCTGCAGACGACGGCCATCGCCGCCGGCCGCGCCCTCGCCGGCAAGCGTGTCCTCGCGCTGACGATGGCGGCCGTCGTCGAGGATCTCGACGGCTGCGAGCTCGTGGGCGACCACGCGGACGCCGTCCTGTTCGGAGGCGCCGACGAGACCGACGAGACGGGCCGCGTGTTCAGCTACATGAACCTCGCGCGCGCCTTCGCCGAGCTCGAGGCGGGGGCCGCGTTCTACTGCCTGCACAAGAACAAGTGGTGGCAGACCTCGCGCGGCCCGCTGCTCGACGCGGGCGCGTTCGTCGCGGGTCTCGAGTACGCGGCCGAGCTGGAAGCGACGGTGCTGGGCAAGCCGAGCCGGGCGTATTTCGAGGCGGCGCTCGAGGCGCTCGACGCCGATGCGGATCGCACGTTCATGGTCGGGGACGATCTCGAGGCCGACGTAGAGGGCGCCCAGAAGTACGGGCTCAAAACTGTGCTCGTCCGGACCGGAAAGTTCCGTGAGAGCGACCTCGAACAGACGACGGTTGTCCCGGACGGCGTCATCGACTCGCTCGCCGATCTGCCCTACTGGCTGGAAACGAGCCAATGAACATCGGCCTGGACCTAATCGAGATCTCGCGGATCGAGCGTGCGCTGGCTCGATACCCGAGCTTCCGCGAGCGCTGCTTCACGAAGGCCGAGCGCGCCTACTGCGACTCGCGGCCGAACCCGGCTCAGCATTACGCGGCCCGCTTCGCGGGCAAGGAGGCCGTCGGAAAGGCGCTCGGCTTCGGCGTCGCGCGTGCGTTCGCGTGGCGGGACGTCGAGATTTCCGGCCGTCCGAAGCCCGGGGTTCGCCTGAGCGGCCGAGCCCGGGCCTGGGCCGAGCGCGTCGGCGCGGGAGCGATCGACCTGTCGATGTCGCATTCGCGCGAGCTCGCGACCGCGGTGGCCGTCGTCACGAATGCTTGAGCCGCTGTACACCGCCGCCGAGATGAAGGCGGCGGAGGAAGGCCACGACGTCGACGAGCTCATGCAGCGTGCAGGCGCGGCGGTGGCCGACGAGGTGGCGCGCCGGTACCGGGGAGCGCGCGTCGCGGCCGTCTGCGGCAAGGGCGCGAACGGCGGAGACGGCCGCATCGCGGCCGAGCGCCTCGGCGGGCGCATCGTCGAGGTCGGAGAAGACCTTCCGGAGGCGGACGTCGTCCTCGACGCGATCTTCGGGACCGGCTTCCACGGCGAGCCACGCAGCGAGGCCGCGGCCGCGATCGAGGCGATCAACAGGTCGGGGAAGCCAGTCGTCTCCGTCGACCTGCCCTCGGGTGTCGACGCCTCGACGGGTGAAGCGGCCGGAGCCGCCGTGCAGGCGAACGCGACGGTCACGTTCCACGGGCGGAAGGTCGGAACCGCGATTGCGCCGGGTCGCTTCTTGGCCGGCGAGGTCGAGCTCGCCGACATCGGGCTGCAAGCGCTCGAGACCGAGCATCGGCTGGTCACGCCGGCGATCCTGCGAGAGATCCCGCGCCGACAGTCCGGCCAGACGAAATACACCGCCGGCTCCGTCCTCGTCGTCGGCGGTTCGAGGGGGATGACAGGCGCGCTCTGCCTCGCCGCCGAAGCCGCGTTCCGCGCCGACGCGGGCTACGTCGCCGTTGCGACCGAACGTGAGTCGCTCCCGGTGGTCGAGGCGCGGCTGCTGGAGGCGGTCAAGAGGCCGCTCGACGACGTGTTCGAGGCGGCGGAGCGGGCGTCCGCCCTCGCGATCGGGCCGGGGCTCGGACGGTCGGCCGACCGCAAAGAGCTCGTCCGCCGGCTGCTCTCCGAGACGGATCTGCCTGCGGTTGTCGACGCCGATGCGTTGCATGAGTTCGAGCGGGTCGAGCGAAGCGCGGCGACCATCCTGACGCCGCATTCCGGTGAGCTCGGGCGCCTGCTCGGCGAGGAATCGAGCTGGGTGGACGCTCATCGGCTCGAGGCCGCCCGCCGCGCGGCCGAACGGTTCAAAGCCGTGACGCTGCTCAAAGGCGCGGACACCATCGTTGCCACTACCGAACCGGGCGTCCTCGTCTGCGCGCTGGGGACCGGCGCCCTCGCGACGGCCGGCACCGGGGACGTGCTGACGGGAATCATCTGCGCCTTCCTCGCCAAGCGAATGGAGGCGAGGCTTGCAGCCGCTGCCGGGGCGGCCGCCCAGCAGGTCGCGTCCACGCTCGTGCCGAACCAGAGCGGGATGGTCGCAAGCGACGTGATCGCGGCGCTGCCACGGACGCTCGATGCATCGGTCTGAGCTGACGATTGACCTCGGCGCGATCCGGCGCAACGTGAAGACGTTGCTCGGCGCATTGGACGGGGCCGAGCTTTGGACGGTAGTGAAGGCAAACGGCTACGGTCACGGCGCCGTCGACGTCGCCTCGGCTGCCCTCGGCGCGGGAGCGTCCGCGCTCTGCACGGCACTCATCGCGGAAGCTCTCGAGCTGCGCAGTGAGTTCCCGACCGCGCGCATCCTCGTGATGGGCCCCGCATCGTCGAACCGGGAGGTCGCGGAGGCCCGCGAGGCGGGTCTGGAGCTCGTGATCTCCGACGGCGAGATTCCGGACGGGATCCCCGTGCACCTCAAGCTCGACACCGGCATGGGCAGGTGGGGCCTCGGCGAGCTCCCGGAGCTGACGGGCAACGTGGTCGGGCTGATGAGCCACCTTGCTTCGGCGGACTGCGACCGCGACTTCACGAACACCCAGATCGAGCGCTTCCGCGAAGCGACGGAGCCGTACCGGCACCTCACCCGCCATCTCGCAAACAGCGCCGGGACGCTCGATTTTCCCGAGTCCCACTTCGACGCCGTCCGCTGCGGGATTGCCGTCTACGGCCTCTCGCCGTTCGGGGAGGATCCGGCGAAGCACGGTCTGGAGCCGGCGCTGCTGTGGCGGAGCCGGCTCGCGCAGGTGAAGCGGCTCGCAAAGGGCGAGGGCGCCGGCTATGGACGCCGTTTCATTGCGGAGCACCCCACGTGGATCGGGATTGTCCCTGTCGGCTACGCGGACGGGTTCCGGCGAGACATGACCGGCACCGAGGTCCGCGTCGGGGGTGAACCGGCGCGGGTCGTCGGCACGGTCTCGATGGACGCGTTCGCGGTCGAGCTCGGGCAGGCGCTCCCCGTCGACACGCCCGTAACGCTGATCGGTCACGGCATGCTCGCCGAGGATCACGCCCGCGTCGCCGACACGATCAACTACGAGATCGTGTGTGGGATCAGCAGCGACCCTCGTCGCACCCGTCGCGTGCTGGTGGACTCGTGAAGGAGCTTGCCCGCGAGGTCCTGGGCGGGGAGGAGGCCTGGGTCGTCGGCGGCGCCGTCCGCGATGAGCTGCTCCGGCGGCCGCTGATCGATCTCGACGTCGCCTGCCGTGAGCCCGAGCGCGCGGCCAGGTCGTTCGCGCGGCGAGCCGAGGGCGCTCCGTTTCCGCTCTCGGAGCGTCACGGCGCGTGGCGGGTTGCGTTCGCCGATGGCCGGACGGTCGATTTCACGCCGCTTCGCAACGGGATTCGCGACGACCTCGCGACGCGCGACTTCACCATCAACGCGATTGCCCTCGGGCTCGAAAGCGACGAGGTGGCCGACCCCTTCGGCGGCCGCGCAGACCTGGACTCGAAGACGATTCGCGCAGTGTCCGGGACGATCTTCTCCGACGACCCGCTGCGGCTGCTCCGCGCCGTGCGGCTCGAGGACGAGCTCGGTTTTCGGATCGAGCCGGAGACGGAGCAGCTCCTGCGCGATCACGCGAACCTGGTCACACAGCCGGCGGGGGAGCGCACGCTCGCCGAGCTGCGGCGCCTCTCGCCGGCCGGCCTCCGCCGCCTCGCGGAGCTGGGCCTGCTGGATCGCCTCGGCGGCCGCGTCGACGCGAGGCTCGACCGGGTCGATTCCCCGGAGTTCCGGCTCGTCGTCGCGTTCGGTGAGAGTCTTTTCAGGTTGCCGATCTCGAACGAGCTACGCAGGTACGCCCGCGCGCTCTTCCGCGCGGAGCGCCCGGCCGACGATTCACCGCGCGCCGTCCATCGATTCCGGCGCGCGACCGAGCCGTGGTCGCTCGAAGCGCTCGCTTTCGTCGGCGCCGAGGACCTCGTTCCGGCGGTCGAGGAAGCGCGCCGGGCCGAGCCGGAGGAGCCGCTTCTGCGCGGGGACGAGCTCGGCCTGCCGGCTGGGCCCGAGATCGGCGCGCTGCTGGACGAAATCGACGAGGAGCGCGCTGCAGGCACGATTCGCACCAGAGAGGAGGCGCTTGAGTTCGCACGACGCCGCACGAGCTCGCTTCGGCGCGACAGCTGACCGCGTCGCGGAGCACGCGCGCCGCCAGATCGAGGAGACGCGGGAGCACCTCCGCCGGTTCCTCCTACCAAGCGAGGACGCCCGCGCACTCGATGTCGGAACGGGCGCCGGGGTCCTCGCCCTCGCGCTCGCCCCGCTCGTTCGCGAGGTGGTGGGGGTCGACGTCGTCCCCGAGCTGCTAGACAAAGCCCGGGAGGAGGCACCCGCAAACGTCACCTTCCTTGAGGGCGATGCGCTGGCGCTGCCTTTCGGGTACGGCGAGTTCGATCTCTCCTGCAGCCGGCGCACGCTTCATCACCTCTCGCGGCCGGAGCTTGCCGTGGCGGAGATGGCGCGGGTGACGCGGCTTGGAGGCCACGTCTACGTGGACGACCAGATCGCCCCGGTCGACCCGCTCGCCGCGTTCGAGCTGGACCGGTTCGAACGCGCGCGGGATCCCTCCCATACGCGCACGCTCCCCGACATCGACATGCGCCACCTGTTCGAACAGAACGGTCTCGTCCTGCTGCGCCGCGAGTCGCACACGCACCGGCGCCCGCTCGACTATTACCTCGACCTCGCAGGTTGCGAGGGCGACGAGCGCGAGCGGCTGACCTCGCTTTCGCCCGGCGGCCCGGAGGACTACGAGATCGAGATCGCCTCCTATCTTCTTGCGAAGCGCTAGCGAGACCGTCAGCGGATCCGGCTAGCCTCGGAGTGTGGTCCGAGGATGGCGTACGTCGAGGATACGAGCGAGTGCGTCCTCAGGCCGCGCTGCACAAGCTCGACACGCTCATCGCCGAGCTCCGCGTCTTCCGCGGCGGTCTCGAGGCCCCGTTCCAGCGGTTCGCACGCGGGAGCCGCCCCTCTCACTTCCACTTGACGGTGCAGCCGACCGGCGGCGTGTCGCGGACGTCCGGCTCACGCCCTTCGAGCACCGCCTCGAGGGCATCGCGCAGGTAACGCTGCGTGACCGCGTCCTCGTCCCGCGAATCGTCGATCGCGCCGTGGTAGACGAGGCGCCGGTCGCTGTCGAATGCGAAGACCTCCGGGGTCCGCTCGGACCCGAGGGCTCGCGCGATCTCCTGTGGCTCGTCGTAGAGATAGTCGAAGTTGAATCCCTGACGCTCGGCGCGCGCCTTCATCTCGTCGAACGAATCCTCAGGATGCGTGCTCGCGTCGTTCGAGTTGATTGCGACCAGGCGAGCTCCGCGATCGCCGTATTCGCGCTGGAGCTCGGTCATCCGGCCCTCCCAGGCCTGCACGTAGGGGCAGTGGTTGCAGGACTGGATCAGGACGAGCACCTGGGCGTCGGCGTAGTCGTCCAGGGAGTGGTTCTGCCCGTCGACTCCGGGGAGGTCGAACTGCGGAGCTTCGGTTCCGATCGTCAAGGTCATTTGAGCGCTCCTTCTATCTGCTTCCGGGTAGGTACTGGAGAAACCTTGCCTGCTTCGGTGTGGTAGATGCGGCACGTCAGTGAAGGGCGCGCCTGCGCGCCGACGGGATCGATGTCGCGGCCGTCGATCCTGATCGTCGGCGAGCCGGGGAATCCCAGCTCTTCGGCCTCCTCCTGGGTCGTCACCTCGCGCATCTCGACCTCGCTCGCGACGCCACGCCCGCGCAGGACGTCCTCGAGAAGCGCGCGCGCCTCGGGATACGACGGGCACTCTTCCCAGTAGAGAAGCTCGACCCTCACATCGCGTCGAGCCGTGCGATCGCCGTGCGGAGCTCCTCGCGCTCCTGCTCGTGGCTCATGAAGGCGCGCGCGAAGCGGGTCTCGCCGAGGGACGTCAGGCGCAGGTGCGCGACGCGGCCGTCGTTCGACGATTGCTCGCGCTCGACCAAGCCCGCCTGCTCGGCTCGTCGGACGAGCTCGGTGACCGTGCTTTGCGCGAGCTGGAGGCGGTCGGCCAGCTCCGTCACCGTCGAAGACTCCGTGCCGTTCGGAGCCCCTTTGATCATCAGCAGCAGCAGGTACCGCTGCGGCGTGAGGCCCGAGTCCCGGGCCACGCGCTCGCTCTTGCGCAAGAACCTACGCACGGCAGCGCGGAACTCGGCGACGGCAATCGCCTCGCCCGACGACAGCTGCTCTCGCCCCACACGTGAATTTTAGTCGTCTCGTTCTCGGTACCCGCGCGAAGCCAGCAGCCGGTTCACGAGGCCCGGGGCGAGCGCCTGGATGAGCGCGGGCCCTCGGTACCACGCGGGGAGGAAGACCTCGCGCCGGTCCCGCTCGACCCCTCGCATGATTCGATCGGCGATGTAGTCCGGCTCGACGACGACACTGCGCATCAACGGGCTTCGCAGCCGCGAACGCTGCGGGAAGCCTTCCGTTTCGACGAACCCTGGATTGACCGTGTGCACGCGGATCCCGCGTGAGCGAAGCTCCGCGGCCGTCGCGCGGGAGAAGGCAAGCTGGGCGTGCTTTGCTGCGCTGTACGGCCCGGACGGCGGGAAGGCGACCGTTCCCGCCACGGAGACCACGTTGACGACGTCTGACGGCGCGCCGGCCAGCAGGGCGGGTAGAAACGCACGAAGGCACCAGACCCCGCCGAGGTAGTTGATCCGCAGCACGCGCTCGATCGCCTCCGCGTCGCTGTCGAGAAACCTGACGCGGCCTGGGATGCCGGCGCTGTTCACGAGCAGCTTGATGGCCGGGTGCCGCTCGGTGATCGCGCCGGCGGTCCGATTCACGGCTTCTCGATCCGCGACGTTGCAGATCTCGCACTCGGCACTCAACTCGTCCGCCACCCGGCGCAGGCGCTCCTCGCCGCGGGCGATCAACACGCACGTCCACCCGTCGGCGTGGAGTCGGCGCGCCACGGCGGCACCGATCCCGCTCGAGCCGCCGGTGACGACGGCTACTTGCGGCAAATGCGGACGATGCGCCGCGCGGCCACGGTCCCACCGCCGCGGAGCGATACCGCCGCGCGCAGGAGGTGCTTGCCCTTCGGCGCGCGGGCGGTGCGCCACGTCGCCACGTACAGCCCCGCGCTGCCGCGGCGGACGGTGGCGATGCGGCGCTTCCCGTCGAAGAAGCGAACGCCGGCGATCCGGCGCGGCGCCCCTGCGGCAACCACCAACGGCTGGCTGCGCGCGGCGCAGGCCCTCCGCTGCGGCAGCAGCCAGGTGACGGTCGCGGCGCGCACGCCGCGAATCGTGATCCGGCGGAAGACCGAGTTCGGGAGGATGTTCCCGCCCGCCTGGTCGATGTTCTTCGCTTCCTGGAAGTCGGACGCGACCGCGGTCGCGCGCAACCGCCCGCGCGGGATCGCGGGAGCGTCGCGCGGGATCGCCCAGACCGCGAGCCCCGATGCCGGGTCGTACAACGCCGCGCCGAGCAGCGTGCGGCGGTAGTTGATCAGGAGCGACGTCGGATCAACCCCCGACCCGCGGTCGGTGACCCGCGCCGCGAGTAGCGGGCGCCCGGCGGTGACGCGCGCGGTCAACAGCTTGAACCTCGGCGGGCGGACGTCGTTCACCCACGAGCGCAGCTGATACCGGCCGCGAAGCGCCTCTCCGGTGAACTCGTCCGACGCCGAGTCGACGGCGACGAAGTAGCGCCCGGGACGCGGGAACACCGCTCCCGCGGCGCCGACGTCGAGGCGGAAGCCGAAGGTGAGCACGTTCACGTTCACGGGCGTTCCCGCGTAGCCCTGGACGTCGTTCTCGTCGGGCGAGCCGAGAAACCACGGGTCGACGAGCGCGCCGCGGCTCTGGCCGACCACGGCGACGCCAAGGTTCGCGACCGGGTTCGCCAGATGCGCCTCGTACAGAGTCTCGGAGCCGAGCTGGTTCATCGGCGCGCCGTTGTAGTCCGGCGGAGGGCCGAACGGAGCGCTCGGGAAGCGGTAGGCGCTCACGCGCGAGCTCCCGTCGGTCGTTCCCTGTTGGAACCGGCGCAGCCGCCTGGCCGCGACGGACTCGAGCGCCGGCCGCGTCACGAGGAAGAGATACGGGATGCGCCGCGTCTCAAGCCCTCGCCGCAGCACGATCAGGCCGTAGTTGTCTCCGGCCGGAGCGCCCGCGTCGGCGTGGGCCGAGGCCGCGAAGCTCGCGCTGCCTCCGGGCGGTACCGTCACCGACGCTGGCAGATCGAGCGCCGCGCCTGCGCTCGCTGACTGCGGGTGCAGCTCCACGGTCCACGGCCCCGCGCCGGCGCCGGCATCGGAGACGGTGATCCCGAGCGTCCGACGCGCCGACCTCGAATTCGCGTTCAGGTCGCCGAACGAGAGCGACTGCGGGTCTGTGAAGACGCCGGGATTGTCCGCCGCGGCGACGTTGATCAAGCCGCCGCCCTCCAGCGTGACCGGCGCCTCGGCGCTGCGAGCCGTGTTGCCCCATGCCGGTCCGGCGGTCGACATCAGGGCCGACTTGACCTCGGCGGGGGACCATCCGCGATGGCGCTGGACCAGCAGCGCCGCCGCTCCCGTTACATGCGGCGTGGCCATGCTCGTCCCGTCGAAGACGGCGAACGGTCCGCCGAACTCCGGCAGGGTCGACGAAAGGATCTGCCCGCCGGGGGCGGCGAGGTCGGGCTTCAACCGGTGCCCGAAGGCCGTCGGCCCCGCGGAGGAGAAGCTGGTCACGATCCCGCTCCGGCCCGTCATGATCTCCTGCGTCCCGGCCAGGATCCGGATCGGCGAGCGGCCGCCGTGCGCAGCGAGGTAGTCGCGCAGGCGCCCGCCGTCGAGGTCGGAGACCATCGCGATCGGGAAGTCGACGATCCGCAGCGGGATGGGATTCGCTTCGCCGAAGCGGTTGTCGACGACGATCATTCCCACCGCGCCCGCATCGTGCGCCCGGACGGCCTTCGAGAAGAACGTGCAATTGCCGCGGAAGACGAGCGCGATCGCGCCGTCCATCGAGTGGGCGGGCGGAACGTTGCCGCGCGGCCCGTTCGGGTCGTTCGCAGGCCCGCAGAGGTGGCGGTCGACCGCCCGCCCCTCGGTCCCGACGATGGAGCCCACATCCGCGAGCGTCACGTCCGCGCTCGACCAGGTCCCGGGGAGCTCGACGATCGTCTGCACCGGAACCTGGGTCAGGTTCGCGGGCGCGCCGGGCGCGCGTACGGTGAGCGCAGGCGCAAAGACGTGGGCGTTGGAAACGGCGGCGACCGAAATCGCATCGGGCGCCGTGCCCGGCGAAC
Source organism: Actinomycetota bacterium (assembly GCA_046728975.1). Classification (GTDB taxonomy): domain Bacteria; phylum Actinomycetota; class Thermoleophilia; order Gaiellales; family Gaiellaceae; genus JBKPFU01. Next base: position 10,582 of record JBKPFU010000064.1, read on the forward strand.
CGACCGACCCGAGCCCGAAGTCGTCGCGATCGTTCCCGCCGGCGAATACCGGGACGACCCCGGCGTTGGCCACGTTCCGAACCGCCTCCACGAGCGCGTCCTGCTCGGGGTCGGCCTGTGGGCCGCCGCCGGAGAAGTTGATCACGTCCATACCGTCACGCACGGCCGCCTCGAACGCGGCGACGATCTCCGGGGTGAAGGCGTCGTGGTCGCCGAGCGGTGTGGGGGCGTTGAACACCCGGTAGTTGCCGATCCACGCGCGCGGCGCGATACCGGAGAGGCCGGGCGTGAACGGGTGGTCGGTCCCCGCCCCGGCGGCCGTGCCCGCATCCCCGGCAGCGATGCCGGCCACGTGCGTCCCGTGGAAGGAGCTTCGGCGGTCGAGGGCGAGGCGGCCCTGGCGCCCGGAGCCGGGGCCGGGGAACGCGCGGGCGACGACCACCTTCGGCGTCGTCCACGCGCGGCCGCCCCTTGGGAACCCCTCCGGATACGAAAACCCCGCCGGGTTGAAGAACGGATTCGAGGGGTCGACGCCGTCGTCGACCACGCCGATCTTCACTCCCTCGCCGCGGTTGCCGGTCGCCCAGAAGGCGTCAGCATGGATGAGCGCCGGGCTGCGGTTCAGCTTCTGGCGGTAGCGGAGGCTGGGGTAGATCTTCGTGATGAAGCCAAGGCGCACGAGCGTCGGCAGCTTCGTCACCGGAAGCTCGACCGCGAGCCCGTCCAGGATCACGCGGTACCGGTGCCGGATCTGGGCGGTCGGGATCGCGCGCTTCAGCCGGCGCGCCGCGCCCCGCTGCATGCGGTCGAGGCGGGCCAGGTAGGCGCGGGAGGAGCGCGACGAGACGTTGAGCCTCGAGCGGTACGAGAGGAGGCCCCCGCGGGCGGCAAGGGGCGGCAGCCTGAGATCGACGACCACCGTGACGCGGCCGCGGGCATGCCCGGCGGGAGCGCGGATGACGCCGTGGCGCACGAGCGGGATCGTCGTCTCGCCCACCGTGCGGCGCACCGGCTGGAGGGCTGCGGATGCTCCGGAGGCGAGGACGAGCGCCGCAGCGAGCGGGAGGAGTCCGATGCGGCGCAACCGGCTTAGGTTAGCCACAAACTCATAAACTCGCCACGTGCCGGACTTCGCCGGAAAGCGCGGCCTCGTTCTCGGCGTGGCCAACAAGCGCTCGATCGCGTGGGCGATCGCGCAGCGCCTGGCAGATGGTGGCGCGCAGTTGGCCTTCACCTACCAGGGCGAGCGGATCGAGAAGGCGGTCCGCGAGCTCGCGGACAGCGTCGGCAGCCCACTTGTCACCGAGTGCGACGTGCGCGCGGACGAGGACATCGAGCGCGTGTTCGGCGAGGTGGCGGAGGCGTTCGACGGCCAACTCGACCTGCTCGTGCACTCGGTCGCCTTCGCCGCGGCCGAGGACCTGGAAGGGCGTTTTACGGACACGCCGCGTGACCGCTACTGGCTCGCACTCGACGTCAGCGCCTACTCGCTCGTCGCGTGCGCTCGGGCGGCCGAGCCGCTGATGGCCGCGGCCGGCGGCGGCTCGATCCTGACGATGACGTATTTGGGGGGCGAGCGCGCGGTGCCGCACTACAACGTGATGGGCGTGGCCAAGGCGGCACTCGACGCGTCGGTTCGGTACCTCGCCTGGGACCTGGGCCAGAAGAACATCCGCATCAACGCCGTCTCAGCGGGGCCGGTGAGGACGCTGGCCGCGCGCTCGATCGCGGGCTTTCCGACCATGGAGGCGATCGTCGAGGAGCGCTCTCCGCTGCACCGCCACATCTCCGCCGACGACGTCGGCGCCGCCGCCGCGTTTCTGCTTTCCGACGAGGCGGCGAACGTCACCGGGACGACGCTCTACGTCGACTCCGGGTATCACTCGATGGGTATGTAGACGGCGCGGGACCGGGGCTTACGTCCGGGCGCCGGCGACCCACGCCTCGACGCTCTGATCGCGTCCGCGTAGCTCCAGCGTCCGTCGTTCGAGCCGCGTTGTGTCGAGGCTGCCGGCGGTGGCAGCCTCGGCGCTGACCAGGATCTCACCTGCCCCCGCGAGATCGGTGAGCCGCGCGGCCGTGTTGACTGTGTCGCCGAGCGCCGTGAAATCGCAGGCATCCCCTTCTCCGACGGCGCCCACGAACGATTTGCCGGTGTGCACTGCCGCGCCGAGTGGAATCCACGGCTCTGGCCCGTCGTTGCGCGTCTGCTCGACTAGGCCGCACGCAGCGGCGATTGCGTTCGCAGCGTGGTCGCTCCCGGCGAAGCCCGGGATGAAGAGCGCGACGGCGCCGTCGCCGACGAACTTGTCGACGATGCCGTCGCATTCATCGATGACCTCCGCCGCCGCCCCATAGAAGCGGGCCATCAGGCGCGAGAACTCCTCCGGCGGCATCCGTTCGGCGATCGCGGTCGACCCACGGACGTCGGCAAAGAGAACCGAGATCTCGACCTCGGCGCCCCCGGGCTCCTTGGCAATTGCGCGGATGCACCACTTGCAGAGCCGCCGGTTGAGCGGCGAGGGGCCATACGCGATCGCCCGCATCACGACGCCGCCCGGCCCACGGAAGGGAGCGTTGCAGAGCTTGCAGCGCGGCGGCGACGGCAGCGCGCCCCAGATTCGCCGCATGCGATGGAGGCGGGGGAAGTCGCCGGTCAGCATCCTCTCCCACATTTCCTCGCGCGTGAGCTTTGCCATAGGCCTGACGCTACATGCGCCTCAGCCGCGCAATGGGGATGTAGACAGCCGCTCGAGCTTCAGGCCGCGCTCCGGGGCGTCGAAGGTGAGCAGATGCCAGCGGTGGCCGCGGAGGGGGATGTCCACGATTGCCCGCTCGCGGACCTCACGCCCCACGATGCGCGTGGCCGCTGCAGGCATGACGAGCAGCTGCGCACGCACCGATCCGTAAATCCAGATCGCTGCATGGGCATCGGTCATCGTCCAGGAGCCATCGTCCTCGCGCCTCCAGGTCGTGCAGAAGGTCGGCCGGCGCGGCGGCTCGCCTCGCGGCTGGCCGGCCGCGCCGCCGGCTCCCCGGCGAAACAGCGTCACCGGGCCGCCCTCGGCGTCGGGGACGAAACCGTGCCGAAGCAACATCCTGCGCGCGAACCAGGACGTGTGCGGCTGCGTCGCCTGGACCGGCCTGCGATACAGCCCGTCGTGCACCGTGACGTACTCGATCCCGAGCCGATCGAGCTCCGGGGACCACTCGCCGCAGTTGAGAGCCCGCAGCCGGCGCGCCGTCTCCTGCGCCGACTTCGGCGCGAAGGTCGTGTAGCCGCTCGGGTGCTGACGGGGCGCCTGCTCCGTGTAGTAGAGGTACACGCCGGCGTAATGAACGCCGGGGAGGAACGCGGGTAGCTCCACCCCGCGGCCGGCCGGCTGGTTCCGCAGCGCCGCGTACGCCGCGTTCCCCTCGTCGGCGGCGGACGCCTTGAAGTCGGCGACGTGCAGGTCGAGAAAGAGTACGACCAGGACCACGAGCGGCAGGAGCCGGCCTCGCAGGCGCGCGACCGCGAACGCCACGAGCGCGGCGATGGCGAGGCAGGCGATCGGCATCAGGCGCTCCGGGACGCGGGGGTAGCGGAAAGCCCGGAATGCGTGCCACAGCGGCTCGTACAGCGGGAAGTTCGTCCCCACCGCGAGCAGGATCGGGATCAGGGCGGCGAGACCCAGAAGCGCAGCCAGCGCAAACCGCCGGGCCTGGACGAGCACGACCAGGCCCGCCGCGGCGAGGATCGGCGCGAGCCAGCCGAGCAGGACGAAGCTCTCGCCCCCGTGGCGCTTGTCGCGGCTGAGGAAGTCGATCCAATCGGCCTGGTAGAGCCGGACCTCCTTCAGCGAGCGGCCGCCCTCGGAGATCGAGCCCGTGATCGTCACACGCTGCAGGACCACGGCGATCCCGAGCGCGACGAGCGCGGCAGCGACTCCGCCGGTCGGGAACCGGCCGCGCGCTCGCACGAACGCGTAGGCGACGAAGAACGGGATTGCCCCGATCGCCGGGTGGAACTGCCCGGCGAGCGGAAACGAGGCCAACGCTGCGCCGGCCGCCACGTACCACCACCGCGAGCCGCGCCGCGCGCGCTCGAACGCGAACAGCGCCAGCGGCAGCAGCATCGACACCCAGGCCAGTAGGTGGCCCGCGCTCGCCTGGCCGGCGAGGTAGGGCGCGGAGGCGAAGGCGAGGCCGCCGGCGATCGCCGCGCCCCGGCGGACACGCAGCTCGCGCAGCCACAGCGCGCAGAAGGCTCCGCCGCCGAGGAACACGTGGAGCAGGAAGGCGTTCCAACCGGCCACGGTCCCGAATGCGCGTTGCAGCGGCCAGTAGGTCAGCCCGAACGGCCAGCCCGCGAAGTTGAGGCGCGGCTCGACGAGCGGCTGGAAGCTGTACGGGTCCCGCCACGGAGCCCGGCCGTGCTCGAGCTGGTGCCCGACGAGCCAGAGCTGGTAGCCCGTCTGCAGGTGATCGCCGGGAGCCGCCACGCCGTGGCCCGGGCGGCCCTCGGCCAGGAACGCCGTGTCCGGGTGTCTGATACCGGGCCAGGTCGCCCAGAGGCCGGCCGCGAGATAGAGCGCGCAGGCGAGCGCTACAACGCCTGCGCGGCCGCGAGCAGCTGATCGAAGTCCGGCACCTCGCCGGCGTCGTAGCGCCATGAGCCGCGGACCGTACCGCCGCGCTCGACGAGAAACGCCGTCCTCTCGGCGACGTCCTTCATGCCGCGGAAGTCGTGCGCGACGCCGAAGCCGCGCGTCGCGTCGCCGTTCCAGTCGGAGACGAACGCGAGGTCGAGGTCGAGCGCCTGCGACCAGGCGGTCTGCGTGTACGTCGGATCGCGCGAGACGGCGTAGACGTTCACTCCGGCCCGCTCGAACTCTTCTCTCCTGTCACGCAGGAGCTCCATCTCGTTCGTTCAGGTCGAGGACCAGGCGAACAGGAAGAAGAGGAACAGCGCGGACGAGCCGGCAACGAGGTCGGTCATGGCCACGGGCTCTCGCGGCCCGAGCCAGACGCGTGCGGCGGGGATCCGGTCGCCGGCGGAGAGCACGGCGCGAGTATCGCCGTTCGGGCGGCTCAGCGCGTTAGCCCGAGCACCGCGGCCGCGTGCCGCGCGACCGCGCCTGGCGGCAGGCGCCCAGGCGGAAGCTCGACGACGAACGACGCCGTGCCCGGGAAGCGGTGGTTCTGCCAGTTCGGCGCCGTCCCCGGCGGCCAGCGGATCGAGCGGTACCGCTCGCCTGCGAGCTGCGCGTAGCGCCGTGCGACGGCGACGCTCTGCCCCCACGCGCGGACGACCGCCTGCGGCTGGTGGAACCAGATCGTCACGTTCGGCCGCAGGGAGAGGATCAGCCTGCGCGCGAGGCGGGACTCCGGCTCCGAGAACGGGCGCGGGCCCGAGTACTCGAGGTCCCACGGGCGGCCAATCGGGCGCCACTCCGACGCGAAGTTGCGGTTCAGGTCGACGCCGCGCCCGTTCTGGCGCCGGCCGAGCGCGAAGCCGTCCGGGTTCAGGTTGTGCACGAGCCAGAGGTCGGCCGAGGTATTCGCGCGCCGGAGCTGCCGGGTCACCCTGGTGCCCGCGCACTCCGTACCGTGGATGCACCCGAAGACCAGCATCTTGAGCGGCGAGGACGGGTTCCCGATCCGGTCGGCATCGATTCGCCGGCCGCGGCCCGAGCGCCCGACGACGACAGGCTCCGGCTCGTCGCCACGAATGCGCACGTGCATGTGGTCGTCGTGGTAGACGAGCCGCTGGACGATCTTCCGCGGGCCCCGCAGGCCCGTGCGCGGGCCGACGAAGACGTAGACGGCGCCGGCTTGCACGAACCGCGTCACGAGGTCCTGGGCGAGGGCGCGGTCGATCTCGCGCGGAGCGTTCGGCCGTAGCTCCTGCTGGTCGAGGCGCGGGTAGTAGACGTCGACGTCGAGGCCGTTCTGGTGCGACGCGTGGCCGCGCCCGCCGAAACGCTCGTCGAAGACCCCGCCGTTCGGACGGCTGAGGTCTCCGATCCCGACCCTCGGGGCGAACGGGTGCGCGGCGAAGTACCCGCCGAGGACGTCGAGCAGCATGCGGATGAGCCGGTCGCTGCCCCAGCGCCGCCAGGGGCGGTTCGGCGTCCGCTTGAGGACCGGGTCCCACGTAAAGAACTGCGCCCCCTCGGCAGGCAATTGGACGCCGTTCACGAGCCGCCCGGCCCACGGCTTGCCGAGCGAGCGCGACTCGCGCCATTCGATCGGCTCGTTCGGGTCGCTCGGGCGAGCAGGCGTCGAGCCCGAGGCGGCGCCGAGAGCGGCCGCGACCGCGAGAATCAGGATCAGGGCGAGGCGGGACAGCACCAGCTC
>JBKPFU010000065.1:0-8767 GCA_046728975.1 Actinomycetota bacterium
GAGCGGCGCAAGCAGGACAGCAATCTTGTAACTCTCCGCACAAATTGGTGTATGCTGACTGAGCGCATAGACCTAGCGCGGAAGCCGCCGAGGCTCCGAAGTTCCTCTCCGACTGCCAGACCGGGCCTGAGTGCCGAGAGAGCCGTCCGGTTCTCTTGCCTCGATCGAGAGAGGAGCAAGAGATGAGTCTGACCGCAGAATCCTTCGAGGGTGAAGGCGCCGCCGAGCGGCGTGCGCAAAGGGAGCTGACGGATCGAGTCGGCGTTCGGCTGGTTCGGCCGGGCAAGTCGCACAACCTGAAGTGGCGCACTTGGACGTGGCGGTTCGGATTTCGCCGCGGCATGAAGGTCGAGATGTGAGCGGCAGAATCGAACCGTCGCGGAGGCGCGGGCACTTCGATCCGCGCTGGCCGAAGCGGAGTCTTCGCATTGCCGCCAAGCGGCTGGTACCCGCTCGGGCGGGCGAGGTTGTCCCGGATGGGCTTGATTGGGATGCCTTCTCGATGCGCTATTTCCCCGGGCGCCGTAGACATGATCTAAAGGTGATCAGCGCCTACGAGGCGTACAAGCACGGCCGGCGGTGGCGGGGGAGCAGCCGCCCGATGTCCAGAAGGCGGACCGTCAGGCTGAACGAGCCCGTCGTCCCACGAGCGGAAGCGGAGCGATCTCGCGGACCCGCAGCGCGTGGCGCTGCCAGGGGCGGGCGAGCATCCTTGAATAGCCGAGCCAAAGCGACGAGCCGATAATGGCTACGACGGTAGTGGCGGAGCCGGTCGAGTCGGCAGAGCCAGCCATGGGATCGGCTCAACAGGCGGCCGAGGAAGAAGGGCTCACATTCTCAGCGACGCCTGGACCAGGCTACAGCGAAGGGGGCGACGTCTACGGACCGACGGCGCTCCCCAAAAACCCCCTCTAAGAAGCCACGTCTGTGGTTCCGCGAGCGGCGCGCGAGAAGAGGCACAGCGCTCATCCCGGCGCGCAAAGGCGGTCGCTCACTCTATATGGCCCGGGGAGACTGGCGAGCACTAGACGGCCGCTGCTTCCGCGCTGCTGGACGCCTCGCTCAGGCCCTGCTCTTCCGTAGACGAGGATCCGCCCTGGGTGTAGAAGTGCGGCCTTGGTCAGCAGCTACCGCTACCGCGTCCGCTTCGAGGACGGCCCTGACGTCACGACGAACTACGTTGGCGAGGTCCTGCAGGTCGGCGACGACATCACCCTCGAAGGCCGGCAGTGGGTGATCACCGATGCCAAGGTGCTGACCGAGCGGGACGTGGACTTCGAGATCCGCGTCCGCCGAGCGGAGGAGGAGTAGGTCGCTCGTGCGCTATCGCGGCCCTGGTCTCCGGCCCGTGGGCGCCAGACGCGGCCGAACTTGCTGCGGTCGCAGACGACCTCGGTGCTGATCGCCGAGGGGGCGCCCGGCCCGGCCGGCGCCCCCTCGCGCGTCGGCCAAAGGGTCGTCGAGATCGGGGCCCCCCAAATCGCCAACACGAGCGAGGCGATCTTCTCGTCTACGTTGGCCCTTGAGCTCGCCGACCGATCCGGCGTAGATGTCGCGGGCGATGTCGAAATCGTCGAGCTCGGCCTCGACTCTGGTCTGCTCGACTAACTCCTCGGTCGGGCCGACCGGCCCGGAAGTCTTCCAGCGACAGCTCCTCGAGCAGCTCGTCGACCTTCTCTCGACCGAGCTCGGAGAGTTTCAGATACCAAGGCGGTGAGCTCGCGCTCACTGCTCAGCGGGACAGCTAGACACCGAACACCCCGGCCATTCGCTCCGCCTCCGCCTTCCGCTCCGCCCGCTCGAAGTGGCGTAGATGTCGGTGGTCACCTTCAACGACGAATGGCCCAGGTGCCGGCTCAGCCAAGTGATCCGGCGCCTGTTCTCGAGCGCCAGCTTGCCTTACGTGTGCCGGAACGAGTGGAACGTCCGCTTCTCGCCGGTCGGGCCGACGCGCTCGATCCCGGCGCGCTTCATAGCCGGGTAGAGCTCGCGCCGGAGCACCGTTTGCTCGCGTCGCTCGCTCGAACCGGGACCTGCTTGCGCGGGTTGTGAGCCTGCCGGGCCGTCACCTCGAATTCCTCTGCCGGCCCGATCGCAGCGTGCGGAGTAATCACCCCAACCTAGATCACTCTGTCGACCATAACTGCGCATCGTTCACCGCCTCAGCGCGCGACGCGAGCTCGGCGCCGCTGCGGCCTGCGCAAGCGCGGCTCGTTGCGTTTAGGCGGGCGATCAGGAGGTGCGGAATGTGCTTCGAGGCCGATCAGCAGCTTCCGCAACAGCCGCGTGAGCTCGGCCTGTTCCTGCGGTGTGAGTGCCGCGATCAGGCTCCGCTCGGTCTCGAGGTGGCTGGGTCCCACGCGGCGCACGAGCGCTCGCCCCTTGCGTGTGAGGCCGACGAGCAGGCCGCGCCGGTCGTCTGGGTCGGCCACGCGTTCGACGAGCCCTTCCCGCTCGAGCCGGTCGACCAGGTGCGTCATCCCGCCGGACGTGCGCATCAAAGCGCGGTACAGCTCGGTGGGGGACCGACGGTATGGGGCGCCGACTCGTCGCAGTGAGGCCAGGATGTCCCAGTCCGTTCGGCTCAACCCGAAGCGCGCGAAGTTGGCGTTCAGGCCGCGGTCGAGCAGGGCGCACGCGCGGCCAATGCGGGCGACGACCGCGACGGGAGAAGCGTCGAGTCGTACTCCTTGCTTCTGCCATTCCGCCAGGACGTGGTCGACGTAGTCGTTCTCTGACGGTCGCGGCGACTCACTCATGATATGTATCTTAGCCAGCAGCTACTTAGGAGGCAGATAAATGATCGTCGAATACATCCGCTACAGCATCGATTCAGGGCGAGCGGAGGCGTTCGAGCAGGCGTACCGCACCGCCGCCGACGCACTCGAGGCGTCGGAGCACTGTGAGCGCTACGAGGTCTCGCGCTGCACCGAGGATCCGACGCAGCACGTCGTTCGAATCGAGTGGGACTCCGAAGAAGGCCATCTATCCGGCTTCCGCCAGAGTCCCGAGTTCCGCGGCTTCTTCGAGGCGGTGGGCCCCTTCGTGCACGACATCGAGGAGATGCGCCACTACCAGGTGACGCTGTCGACTGCTCTGACCAAGACCGACTGACCGAGAGGAAGAACTGTCAAGCACGCGGCTCCACCCGCTCGATCGCTTCGCTCAGGTCGTCGAACGAACGAAAGGAGCACCATGAAAACTGAGAGGAAGACTGCAAAGGAGCGCACGAACAAGCCGGCCAAAGGGTTCACGGGCGAGGAACGAGCCGCAATGAAGGAGCGCGCCCAAGAGCTGAAGGCGGGCTCACGGGCGGGCAAAGCGGACGGCGAAAGCGACGTGCTCGCGAAGATCGCCGAGATGCCGAAACCGGATCGCGTCATGGCCGTGCGGGTCCATTCCATCGTCAAGGCCAGCGCGCCCGATCTCTCGCCGAGAACCTGGTACGGGATGCCGGCGTACGCCAAGGACGGGAAGGTCGTCTGCTTCTTCCAAAGCGCGCAGAAGTTCAAGTCGCGGTACGCGACGCTCGGCTTCAGCGACAAGGCGAACCTCGACGAAGGCGCGATGTGGCCGACCTCCTACGCGCTGAAGAAGCTGACCGCCGCCGAAGAGAAAGAGATCGGCGCGCTCGTGAAGAAGGCGGTGAGCTGACGACCGAGGTCGCCTATGGACTCCCGCCACGACCGGGATCGTCGGTCAGAACGCGATGAGCATGGTGCGTACTGTGCAAGCCACGGCACGGAAGTAAGCACTGTGGCTCAGGCTAAGGTCTCCACCTTCTGATCTTTCGTTTGCAGGTACGACAACGGAGCATCCCGCGCAGACCTTTCGAATACCACATGGCGCAGCTCTCCGGAGGACACGGGAAGCGCCGTGTTCCGAGGCGATACGGGCGCAATTCGCGTGTACCTCGATGTCGACGACAATCAAGGCCGGCGCGCGGCGTCTGCAGGAACTCGGGGGCAAAGCCGACGAACCGAAGCCGGTGCCAGGCATGGGCTGGTTCGTGTCGGAACGGACACCGAGGGGAACTCCATCGACCTTTGGCAGAGCGACTCCTCGGCGCCTGCGCCCGATCCGGAGTAGCGCTCCTCACATGATCGTCCTGCAACCAGCCGCTATGCGCAGCTGTGCTATTTGCCGGGTCGTCTATCCCGACGGCGGAATGTTCTGGTTCCGGCGCAGGACGTTGTCCGGGTCGTAACGGGACTTCAAGGCCTGGAGCCGCGCGAAGGAGTCGGGGCCGAACGCGGCTTGGACGCGGTCGATGGGCTCGTCCGCCTGCATGTAGTTGGCGTAGCCGCCGCTGACCGACCAGGGCTCGATCGCGGCCGCCGTCTCGCGCGCCCAGGCGATGCTCTCCTCGTCGTGGGCCGGATCGGTCCAGCTCGCCATCGCGCTGACGTTGAAAGCGGCATCGCGGTAGCCGAGCGCGGCGCTCGCCCGTTCGACGTCCTTGGGCGCACCGTGGAGCGACTCGATCAGCACTCCGCCGGGTGGGCGGCCGAGCACGGTCATGCAACCGAGCAGATCGTCGATCAGCTCGTCCGGCAGCTCGGCGACGAAGTGGCCCTTCCAGTAGTTGCGGTCGACGCTATAGCCGGGGTCGAAGATGCGCTGCTGCTCGAGGAAGCCCTGGCGCCGCACGCCGTCGTTGACGAAGCCGGGCAACGCGCGGAGCGGCCGGAGTGCCTCCGGATCGTCAACCGCGCCCGTGTAGCACGGAACGACGACGAGCTGCGGCGCGAGGGACACGTCCGTCGTCAGCTGAGCCTGAATGTTGAGCTCGCGCGGGCCGTCGATCGCGAGCTCGCGGAAGAGGCGGAGCGCCTCGGCCACCGCCTCTCCCTCGTACTCGAGGCGCCCGCCGACCACCCGCTCGAGCGGATGGAGCCGGAACTCGGCATGCGCGACGACGCCGAAGTTGCCGCCCCCTCCACGCAGCCCCCAGAGCAGCTCGGGGTTCTGATCGTCGCTTGCGCGGACGATCTCACCGGCTGGGGTGACCAGCTCCGCGGCGATCAAGTTGTCGCAGGTCAGGCCGTATTGGGCGGTCAGGTGGCCGATCCCGCCACCGAGGGTGAGACCCGTGACGCCGGTCGAGCCGACTACGCCGCCTGGCGCAACCAGGCCGTGTGCCTGAGTCGCAGTGTCGAAGTCGAGCCAGGTTGCACCGCCCTGGGAATGTGCAATCCCGTTCTCGGGATCGACACGGACGTCCCTGATGCGCGAGAGGTCGATCACCAGGCCGCCGTCGACCGCGCAGTGGCCGGCCGGATTGTGGCCTCCGCCCCGGACCGCGACCTCCAGACTCTGGGCCTGCCCGAAGGCGAGGGCCGCCGCCACGTCGTTCGCATCGACGCAGCGGGCGATCGCCGCCGGGCGCCGATCGATCAGCAGGTTGAAGCAGAGACGCGCCCGCTCGTACTCGCGGTCTCCTTCGACCAGAACGTCGCCCGTCAGCGAATCCCGGAGCTCGTCAAGAGGCTCAGCCATCTACGTCGAAGACTCCATAACGGAGTAGGAGTAATCGCTCAAGCGAAAACGTCCCGCTCTTTCGCTTGCGTCTCCGTTGCTGACGATATGCGCCTGGAGGCGGTTGGTCGGCTACAGGGATGACACGTCGCGGCGAGAGAACGTGACGGATGGTCGCCGAGCGACGACCCGGCGGCACGGTCTCAGCCGAACACTCCATCCGAGTCGTACTCTTCCTTCACGCGCCGCACGCGCTCGAGATTGCCGCCCCAGTAGGCGCGGTGCTCGTCCGGCAGGTCCACATCGGGGAAGTTCGCGTAGACGCCGCCCGAGCCGGAGGGGTGCACGAGCTCCCACGAGTCCGACAGCCAGGCGCGCGCGGCCTCACTCGCGGCTCCGTCGAAGCCGGCCGGGACGACGACGGAGTGCTCAAGCAGGAACAGGTCCTCGCGGTGTGGGAACGCGGTGGCGTCCGCTGGCACCCGGTTGTAGGCGCCGCCCCAGGGCATGAAGTCGAGCTTCCGCGCCTCCCCGGGCCGGCGTCCCCGCACGAAGAGCTCCACCAGCGCCTCGACCGCGCCGGCCGGCAGCGGCTCGCGGAAGAACTCTGACTTCATGTACAGGCGGCCGTCCTCGTCCTCCTGGTCGCCCGGGCCTCGCTCCGCCAGGTAACTCTTCAGCGAGCCGTAGCGCATGTGCGAGCGCTCCGAGGCGGCGGGGTCCGCGCCCGCAGCCGACACGAACTCGTCGAGCAGCGCCGCGGTCTCGGTTTCGCTGCCGATCATCGAGCCGAACAGGTGGACCACCGGTTCGGCGCCGGCCTCCCCGCCGACAGTGAGCAGCAGGCTCGCGGCGAGTGCGTCGGGCCCCGTCGGCGACCACTCCTGCCAGGCGGCGATCAGCGCCGATGCGCGCCTGTAGGGCCATTTGAGGTGGAACGAGGTGGCGGCGGGCTCGGGCACCGTGCGGAGTACGAGGCGCGTGACCACGCCGAGGCCGTAGGCGCCCGCGCCGCGCAGCGCCCAGAACAGGTCTTCGTGGCGCCGCTCGTCGCACTCCACGACCCGCCCGTCGGCCAGTGCCACCTGTGCCGCGACTACCTGGTCCGACGTGAGCCCCCGGCTGCGGCCAAGCAGGCCAAGCCCGCCGCCCAGCGCCTGGCCGCCGATCCCGACCGTAGCGCCGCAACCGCCCGGGATCGTGACTTCGTATTGGGCCAGAGCGGCGTAGAGGGCGCCGAGCCGGAAGCCGGGCCCCACGGTGGCCAGGCCATCCGAGACCTCCAAGAAATGCATCGGCGTGAGGTCGAGCACGATCCCAGGGCCCGACGAGCGCCCAGCGAAGTCGTGCCCTCCGCTCCGGACCGTGACCGCGATACCCGAGCGATGCGCAAACGCGATCGCCTCAACTACGTCCGCCGGCGTCTGGCAAAGCAATACGGCCTGCGGGCGAACGTCGTGGAAGCGCGGGATCGGCGGCTTACGAACCGCGTCGTATCGCGGGGAGCCGGGGAGGACGACCTCGCCCTCCAAAACCGTGGTCAGGTCCCGCCAAACGGTCTCGATAGCTGCCATGTCACGCCCCCTGCGAACCGATCACGAGCTGGATCACCGTGAGCGCCGCGCCGCTCGGGTTGGTCAGGGCGGCCGGGACGAAGGGCAGGTCGTATCGGCCGGCCAGCAGGCTGCCGCCCCTGGCGGTGGCCTGCTCGGCAGCCGCATCGGGTCGCCCCCTCGCGCTCATGCCCGGGACAGTATCGCCCGCCCTGTCACGACGGGCCGAACCCCCACGACGGATCTGGTTCCGCGTCTACACCTGAGTCCGGCTCGCGGCGGCGCGAGGGCGCCACGGTTCCTCAGTAGGGGCGATTTTGGTCGATCATCCCCGACTGGACGAGCTTCTCGATCGTCCGGTTGGGGTCTTGCTCCTTCCCCTGCGCGCGCAGCTGGCGCTGCTTCTCCAGGCGCCGCTGCCTGTGCCGCTCTACCAACTGGCGTAGCGGGTTCGTCGCATCGGCCATAGTCGAAACCGTAGCTCCTGCGAGTCCCCTCAGCCGCTCGGCTTTCGGTACGCGCCTGGTACGCGCAGCCCCTCCTCGCGCGTCTCTCGAGACAACGGAACCCCCTGATTTGCAGGGGGTTCCTTGTGGGCCGTGCAGGGATCGAACCTGCGACCTTGGGATTAAGAGTGGATGCCGCCGGGTGCGCGTACGCTCAGATGAGCTTGCAAGGCCGCATTACTGAGGGAAATCACTTCTGCTGAGATCGGGCCTCGTGGCGGAACCCCGTTGACCTGCTGTTGACCCGTTTTGTCGCCGAGTCTGACAACATGCGTCCACTCGCAGTGCGTCTTTATGCCGGCAGACGCTCTGCCGACGCAGCCTGCTCTGCGAAGAGCTTTATCAGTTGGGCACGAGACCGCACGTCCAGCTTGCGATATGCACGGCCCAGGTGGAACTCGACCGTTTTCGGGCTGAGGAAGAGCCGAGCGCCGATCTCCTTGTTCGTCAGCCCCTCCGCGGCCCCGAGCGAGACCTGGAGCTCTTGGGGGGTCAACTGTTCGTGCGCCGCGGGCCTTCGGCTCCGCAGGCGCTCGCCGCTCGCACGCAATTCCGCCCGGGCCCGCTCGGCCCAGGGGCGTGCGCCGAGCCGTTCGAACGTCTCGAGCGCCGGGTGCAATTGCTCGCGCGCAAGGCGCGGCCTCCGGAGCCGTCGAAGTCGTTCCCCATAGGCCAGCTGCGTCCGCGCTCGATCGAATTCGTTGGGGTCGGCCTCGTGCAGCCAGAGCGCCGCCTCGAACGCCTCACCGGCGTCGGCATCGTCCGCGAGCAGGGCCCGGCAACGCGCTCCGACCGCACGCGCCGAGCGGCTTTCGGTCAGCTCGGCGTTCTCGAGCAGGCGCGCGAGCTGCTTCGACGCTTCGCCGTGCTTGCCCAAACGCGCCTGCGCTTCGATCAGGTCGCCATGTACGGGGAGCGTGTTCGGGAGGCGAACGCCTCCGTCCGCGAGCAGCTGTGCCGCCGGCTCGAGCCAGTCCGCGGCTGCTGCTACATCGCCGCGAGCGATCGCCGCCAGCCCGAGCCCGCCGCGAGCGCGGACCTCGTTGTAGCGGTCACCTCGAGCCGTCGTGATCCGAAGCGAGCGACGGCCGTGAGCGTTCGCGTCCTCGCAGCGCCCCAGCGTTGCTTCGACGAGCGAGAGCCAGGCGAGCGAAGATGCGAGGGCGACGTCGTTACCGAGGGGCTCGGTCAACTGGATCGCCTCGAGCGAGGCGGCGTAGGCGGGAGCCG
>JBKPFU010000066.1:0-7082 GCA_046728975.1 Actinomycetota bacterium
CCGAAGGCCTTCTTCCCGCACGCGGCGTCGCTGCGTCAGGCTTTCGCCCATTGCGCAAGATTCCCCACTGCTGCCTCCCGTAGGAGTCTGGGCCGTGTCTCAGTCCCAGTGTGGCTGATCGTCCTCTCAGACCAGCTACGGATCGCCGCCTTGGTAGGCCGTTACCCCACCAACAAGCTAATCCGCCGCGAGCTCCTCCTCGGCCGGAAGCCGAAGCCACCTTTTCTCACGAGCCCGAGAGCTCGAGAGGCCATCCGGTATTAATCCGGGTTTCCCCGGGCTATCCCGATGCCGAGGGCAGATTACTCACGTGTTACTCACCCGTTCGCCGCTTTCCCCAGCCCCGAAGGGCTGGTTCTCGCTCGACTTGCATGTGTTAAGCGCGCCGCCAGCGTTCGTCCTGAGCCAGGATCAAACTCTCCGTGAAGATTGGTTTGCACATCCGTCCTCGAAAGGACGGGTTGCAAGCTTCTTCAGTTTTGAGCTTGAGCTCAAAGGTCCACCCCGAGATGGGGCAGACGGGATTTGAACCTCACACCCGAGGGCGTGAGGCCTCGACGTTTGCACACGCTGCTGAGTTTTCAAAGACCGGTGCCGTTGACGGCGTAAAAAAGCCTCCGACTCGCGCCGGAGGCCCTCGAGACTGGCTCGGTACTAACGTCGTATCCGAATCGCGTCCGAAGGCGCTCCTGGTCGAGTTGCAGGGACCTTGATACACCGCCTTCTCGGCGGCTGGGGAATGATAGCAGCGGGGGTGGGATCGTCAAGGCGCGCGGAACCGGACAAAACGGCGCTTGCCGGCCTGGATCAGAGCCCCTGCGAGCCGCTCCCGCGGCACGTCGAGCTCATCGGCGATCTGCCCGTCGATCTTGACCGCCCCCTGCGAGATCAGCCGGCGCGCCTCGCTCGTCGACGCGACGCCGAGATGGTCGACGAGAAGCTTGGGCAAATGAAGGACGGCACCGTCGGCCGGGAGGTCCACTTCCGGCGTTTCCGCCGGCGCTTCGCCCTCGCGAACCGTGCGGGTGAAGTGCTCCTCGGCGCGCTGCACTGCCTCGTCGCCGTGTGAGCGCCGGACGATGAACCTTGCCAGCTCCAGCTTCGCTTCAAGCGGGTCGAGGCGCGTCGGATCCTCATCGGATTCCATTACGAGGCGGTAGTACTGGGGCAGCAGGTCGTCGCGGATGCGCATCGCCTTCCCGAATTGCTCCTCGGGTTCCTCGACGAGGGCGATGTAGTTCCCGCGCGAACCGCTCATCAACGTGCCGTCCCAGCTCATCAGGAGCTCGACGGTCAGCGCGACCTGTGGCTCGAGGCCGTACACCTCCATTACGTCGCGTCCCATCAACAGGTTGTAGAGCTGATCGGTGCCGCCGAGCTCGACGTCGGCCTCGACGGCAACCGAGTCGTAGGCCTGCATGAGCGGATAGAGGAGCTCGGAAACGGAGATCGGTGAGCGCTCGGCGTACCGCTTGGCGAAATCGTCCCGCTCCAGGAGCCGCGCCACGGTCGTCGTGCGCGCCAAGCGGAGGATCTCCGCGAAGTCGAGCTTCGACAGCCACTCGCTGTTGAAGCGAAGCTCGGTGCGGTCCGGGTCGATGATCGTCGAGGCGTGCTCGAAGTAGCGTTGCGCGTCCCGGTCGATCTCCCCAGGATTGAGCATCGGTCGCGTCGCCGACCTGCCCGATGGGTCGCCGATTCGCGTCGTGTAATCGCCGACGATCAGGACGCCCGTGTGGCCCTGGCGCTGGAACGCCGCCATCCGCTGAAGCGGGATGCCGTTTCCCAGAGTGACGTGCGGGGCGGTCACATCGATACCGAGCTTGACCCGCAGCGGCCGGCCGGTCTCGAGCTTGCGCTCAAGCTCCGCCTTGGGCAGGACGTCGACGGCGTTTCGAGTCAGCTCGGCGACGTCCATAGTTGGCCCGATCCTAGCGCTACAATCCGCCGGTTCTGGCTCCGCGTAGACGACCTTCTCCGAGCCGCTCGACGCGCCGGGGCAGGATTCGCAGGCTCCGCCTTCTCGCGCTCCTTGCGATCCTCGCGCTGGCTGCGTTCGTGTCTTTCGCGTTCGGGTTCGTAACCGCGATCGCGGGTGAAATTCCCGCGCTCGATCCCTCCCGCCGGCAGGCGCTCGAGCGGGACGGCTTCATCTACGCGGGCTATCCCTCGGGGCGCGTGCTCGCGCGACTCGTCGGCCGCGAGAGCCGGCTGATCGTCCGCTCGAACGAGATCTCCCCGCTCATGAAGCAGGCGATCGTCGCTGTCGAGGACCGCCGCTTCTACGAGCACCGCGGCGTCGACGTCCGCGGGATCCTGCGGGCGATGTGGCAGGACATCCGCAACAAAAAGGTGGTCGAAGGCGGCTCGACGATCACGCAGCAGTTCATCAAGAACACCTACATCCCCAACCAGCGGTCGATCGGGCGCAAGCTGAAGGAGGCGGCGCTCGCCTGGCAGCTCGAGCAGCGGTGGTCGAAGGACCGGATCCTCACCGCGTACCTGAACACGATCTATTTCGGAAACGGCGCCTACGGTGTCGAGCAGGCCGCGCAGACGTACTTCCACCACAGTGCCAAGCGGTTGACGCTTGCGGAGTCGGCGCTGCTCGCCGGCATCCCGGGTGACCCGAGCCGCTACGACCCGGTCGCGAGCCCGACGGACGCGAAGGAGCGGCGGGACACCGTGCTGAAGGACATGTTCGACCAGGGCGACATCTCGTTTGCCGACTACAGCCGCGCCACGCAGACTCCCCTTCCGCGTCCACACGACGTAAGGCCGCCCGGACGCCAGGGTCCCGCCCCCTACTTCACGAACTACATCAAGCAGCAACTGATCCAGCGATTTGGGCCGGCGAAGGTGTTCGGCGGAGGTCTGCGCGTCCACACGACCATCAATCTCGACCTCCAGCGGATTGCCCGCCAGTCGATCGACAAGTGGCTGCCGAGCCGCGAGGGGCCGGAGGCGGCGCTCGTCGCGATCGATCCGCGCGACGGGACCGTCCTCGCGATGATCGGCGGACGCAGCTATCTCAAGAGCCAGTTCAACCTCGCCGTCCAGGGGCAGCGACAGCCTGGTTCGTCCTTCAAGCCCTTCGTGCTGACGACGGCGCTCAAGGAGGGCGTCTCGCCGTCGACGACGTTCGTCTCGAAGGAGGTGGCGATCCCAATCGGCGGCCGCGTCTGGGTCGTGCACAACTTCGAGGACGAGTACCTCGGAACGATCGACCTCCGGGCCGCGACGCAGTATTCAGACAACGCCGTCTACGCCCAGCTCACCCGCCTCGTCGGCCCCGACAACGTCGCGCGTACTGCGCGCTCGCTCGGCATCCGGACCCCGCTGAAGCCCTACTTCTCGATCGGCCTCGGCGCGCAGGGCGTGAACCCGCTCGAGATGGCGCGCGCCTTCTCGGCCTTCGCGAACGGGGGCCGCCGCATCGACGGCTCGATCTTCGGGAACCAACCGCGCTCTGTCGTGCGCATCGGCGGCGACGACAACCGCCCGATCGCCCGGCAGGTGATCGGCGAGAACACGGCCTCGATCGTCACGTCGCTGCTCCAGCGCGTGATCAAGGGCGGCACCGGCCACGCCGCAGCGCTGCCCGACGGCCGCCCGGCGGCCGGCAAGACCGGCACGACTGAGAACTATGGCGACGCCTGGTTCGTCGGGTATACGCCGCAGCTCGTCGCCGCGGTGTGGGTCGGCTATCCCAACGGGCTGCGGCCGATGCTGACCGAGTTCCACGGCGACGCCGTCGCTGGCGGAACCTTCCCTGCCCGGATCTGGAAGAGCTTCATGGAGCGCGCGCTCCCCTACCTGCAGGCCCAGCCGCAGGGCTTCCCGACGCCGACGATCCCGTACGGCACCGCGAAGCCCGTCGTCTACCGCGACGGCAGGATCCAGATCGACAACGGCTACTGCCACAACACGAGGACTGTTCTCTACTTCGGCTCGCAGGGACCGAGCAAGGTCGCCGACTGCAAGCCGAACGAGGTCGACGTGCCTTCGGTCGTCGGCGAGAGCGTGCGCGAGGCGAACGCCCGGCTGGCGGCGCAGCCGCTCGTACCCGCCTACGTGTACCGGCCGGCACGGCCGAGCGAGCGGACCGGCGTCGTCCTGCGGCAGTTCCCGGCGCGCGGAACGCTCTCCTCCTACGACAAGGTGACGCTCGTGCTCGCCAAGCCGTTGCACGGCGTGATCCCGAAGCTCGTCGGCCTCAGCCTCGACCGGGCCACGCGGAAGCTGGACCGCCTGAAGCTCGAGCCGAAGCTCGACGGCGACGCCTCCGGCAACGAGCGGGTGCTCTGGCAGTCGCCGCGGCCGGGAGTCGCCGCGGCGCCCGGGATGGTGGTTAGGCTGGCCGTAAAGAACGGCTGAGGAAGCGCGAGCCGGCAAGACCGTAACGCCAGGCGAGGTC
The DNA here is from genome assembly GCA_046728975.1 of Actinomycetota bacterium. GTDB lineage: Bacteria > Actinomycetota > Thermoleophilia > Gaiellales > Gaiellaceae > JBKPFU01. Next base: position 4,418 of record JBKPFU010000066.1, read on the forward strand.
GCCGGCGCGCGTGATCCCGATTCGCGGCCCAGCGAGAACCTCGACCTCCCCCTCGCGCGGGAGCAGCTCGAAGGGCGGCCGGTCGAGCGCGAGCCCGTCGTGGTCGCGTGTGATCCCCAACGCCTGGCAGACGCGGCCCGGACCGGCGCAGAGGAGCCGCGGGTCTTCGAGACCGCGGCGCTCGCGCATCACGTCGAGGCATGTGGTGGGCTCGAGCGCGCGGACGAGGACGGCGCTCGCCCTCCCCTCCTCCTCGCAGACCAGATTGAGGCACCAATGGATGCCGTACGAGCGGTACACGTAGGCGTGGCCGGGCGGGCCGAACATCGACGCGTTCCCCCGCGTCCTGCCGCGGAAGCCGTGGCTGGCGGGATCCTCCTGGTCGTACGCCTCGACCTCGACGAGCCGGCCGCCGACGCCCTCGAACAGCAGCGTCACGCCAATCAGCTCGGGCGCCACCTCGTGCACGGACCGCGCGAAAAAGTCCCGCCCGAGCGTCACGCCTGCTCCACCTTGCTCGCGTCGTAGCGGGCCAGCGCGGGGATCACAGCCGCGAGGACGATCGTTCCGAGCACGCAGAGGATGCCGCCCGAGACGACGGAGAAGCGCACGCTCGTGACCGAGGCCAGGGCGCCCGCCTCCAGGTTTCCGAGCGCCGGAGCGCTCGCAACCTGCGTGAACTCGATTCCCGTCACGCGGCCGCGCAAAGCGTCGGGGGTCGCCGCGAGCGCGATCGCGCTTCTCAGCACGGCGCTGACGAAGTCGGCCGCACCGGCGAGCGCGAGGAAGAGCAGCGCCAACCAGAGCGTCTCGGCGAAGCCGAAGACGACGATCGCCACGCCCCACAGAGAGGCCGCCACGAGGACGCCGATGCCCTGGCGGCGCATGCGCGTGACCGTTCCGGAGAAAAAGGCGGCCACGAGCGCGCCCGCCGACGGCGCGGCGTACAGGAACCCGACCACGGCCGCCCCGCCGAACTTGTCGCCGATCGCCGGGAACAGCGCCATCGGCATGCCGAAGATCATTGCGTTCGTATCGACGAGGAAGATCCCGAGCAGCTCGCGCCTCGTGGGGATGTAGCGCAGCCCGTCGAGGATCGAGCGCAGCGTGACGCGCTCCTCCGCCTCGGCCGGGAGCGCGGGTGGCAGTCGAAGGATCGCCCACAACGCCGTCGCGAACGTCGCGAGGTCGATCGCGTAGGTAACCGTGAAGCCGAGCGTCGCCACCACGATCCCGCCGAGCGCCGGGCCGGCGACGGCCGCGAAGTTCCGGTAGATGCTCTCGAGCGCCGACGCCGCGGCGATTCGGTCGACGCCGACGAGCGCCGGGACGAGGGCGCGCTCGGCGGGAATCATGGCCGCGAAGCCCGTAACCGCGAGCAAAGTGATCGGGTACAGCGCCCAGGACTGCGGGTGCGGCAGCGCCGCGTTGGCCATGTAGAGCGCGCTCGCGACCAGCGCGATCGACGCGCTGACAAGCATCACCTGCCGGCGGTCGACGACGTCCGCGATCGCGCCGCCAATCACGGGTACGGTCAGGAGCGGGAGCAGGTCGGCGACGCCGAGCAGGCCGACCTGCAGCGTCGAGCCGGTCAGGTCGTACATCTGGATCGCGACCGCCACGAAGGCGATCTCGCTGCCGATGAAGGAGACGCCTTGGCCGATGAAGAGCCGGCGGAACGGCGGCGAGTCCCTCAGCGGGCCGGTGTCGACCGCGACCCTGCGGACCCACGCGAAGCGCCCGGGTCGCGCGCTCGGGCTGGGCTCCTCGAGCGCGGTCTCTTCGAACGAGTCGGACAGCGCTAGAAGAGGCTCTCGTTCTCGCCTTTGGGGACGGTCGCCTCGAGCAGCTTTTGGGCGCGGCGCTGCAGGTCGCGCAGATCTACGCGCCCGGATTCGGCCTGCTGAACAAGCCGCTCCGCGAGGTCGAGCGACTGGTCGAGCACCTGGGTCCGCGCGGCCGCGCTCTGCCCCATCTCGGCGAGGATCGTCCGCTCGGTCCGCGAAGCCACAATCGGCTCGGGAATGCCCTCGATCCACACGAGCGTCCGGCTGCCGTGACCGCGCCGGTTGTCGGTGATCGGCTCGATCGCGTAGATCCGATCAGCGCGAACGTACTTGCCATAGCCGAGGAAGATCATCCGAGCTCCGTCCACGACTCGATTATGCTCCCGCGCGTGGACGAGGCGACGGTGCGGCAGCACGCGCAAGCGCACGGCGACGCCGTTGTCGCCGGCGACCTACGGCGCGCCGGCAGTGACCTCGACGGCGAGGCGCTTGCTCAGGCGGGCGAGGTGATGAAGCAGCTGCCGCAGACGCTGTCCGCCGCCGAGATCGAGTCGCTCGAGCTCGAAGGAGACGCGGCGACGGTGCGCACGCGCTACTCGGGCGACGAGGGCTCCGGCGTGGTCGAGTCGCGCTGGGAAGAGCGCGACGGGCGGCCGAAGATCGTCCACATGCGGGTCGGCTAGCGCGCCAGGGCGGCGCGCAGCGCCTCGACCACACGCTCCTGGTCGCTCGGCTCTATTGCGGTGAAGAAGGGCAAGGCGAGCGTTCGGCGGCTCGCGTCCTCGGCCACCGGACACAACCCCTCGGCGAAGCCGTAGCGCTCGCGCATGTACTGCTGGAGATGGATGCACGGCAGGTACCGGGCGGTCTGGACGCCT
>JBKPFU010000067.1:0-9319 GCA_046728975.1 Actinomycetota bacterium
TAGCGCTGCGTGAGCAACAACGTGTAGCCGTACGTCTGCAGCTCGTAGCGGAGCGCGAACGCGGCGAAGTTCCGCAGACCCTGCGGAACACGCCCGATGACAAGGGCGATGAACCAGCTGAAGACGGCGAGGATCCTCGAGAGATAACCCAGAATGTTGGCGACGATCCAAGCCGGGATCGCGAGGATGATTCGAAAGCCGACCGTTAGACGGTTCTGGCGCCCCGGGGGATCGACCTCGAGGTCGATCGGGTACCCCGGCCTCCCCGTAAAGCTCGGGTACGGGTCGGCGATCAGGAAGAGATACGCGGTGAAGTGCGTGAAGTAGCGAAGGAAGGTCGCGAGGAAGTTGTGCAGACCGTCGGGCGAGCGGCCCATGAACAGCGTCGCAAACCAGTTGACGCTTGCGGCGAGGAACGCGATCACGCTCCACAACGACAACCAGATGATGTGCGGGATCGCGAGGAACAGCCGGAAGAAGACGGTGAGTCGATTCCGCTGGAGATCGTCCGTCACCGCCAGCCGAACCGGATGCCTGGCGCTTACTTGTGCGGGGGCCGCGGGCGCCTCTTCCACGGCGCGATCCTAACGCCCCTCGAACTTAGGGTCACGCTTCTCGAGAAACGCCGCGACACCCTCTGCGAAATCCGCAGTCTTCGTGGCAACCGTCTGCAGCTGTGCCTCGCGCTCGAGCTGCTCTTCGAGCGTCGCCGTTGCGGCGTGGTCGATCAACCGCTTGGTCATGCCGATCGCTGCCGTGGGCAGCCGCCCGACCTCCTTCGCCACCTCACAGGCCCGTGGCATCAGCGAGTCCAGCTCGACGACCTCGGAGGCGAGGCCCCATGCTTGCGCCTCGACGGCCGAGAGCCGGCGGCCGGAGCAAAGCCATTCGAACGCACGCGCCGGGCCGATTAGCCGGGGAACGAAGAACGAGCCACCCGAGTCGGGGATCAGGCCGACGTTGATGAAGGCCGGCACGAACGTCGCCGCGTCGGCGGCGATCCGCAGATCGCAGGCGCAGGCAAGTGAGACGCCGGCGCCCGCCGCGGCGCCGTTCACGGCCGCGATCACCGGCTTCTCGAGGGCGCGCAGGCCGAGGATCGTGCGGTGATAGCCGCCGCGCAGGCGCCCGCCGATGTCGCCGGCCGACTCCCGGAACTCGGTGAGGTCCTGCCCGACGCAGAATCCTCGTCCCTCTCCGGTCAGGATCACGGCGCGGACGTCGCGGTCCCGAGCCTCCTTGAACGCCTCCCAGAGCGCCTCGTGCATCGCGCGGTTGAACGCGTTCAGGACGTCCGGGCGATTCAGCCGAATCGTCAGGATCGCGCCGTCGCGGCTGGTCTCGACCTCGGCCACTCCGGAGACCTTAACCCGGCTGCTAGCTTCGAATGCGTGGCGGAGCTCACCTTTATCGACGCGATCTTCGACAGCGGCGACCCGGCCGAGGACGAGGCGCTCGACGCCTATTCGAAGGCCGTGACGACAGTGGCCGAGCGGCTCGGACCGTCGGTCGCGAACCTCCGCGTCCGGCGCCGCGTGCGCGGCGGCCGAGTGCTCGACGGGGGCGGCAGCGCGGTGGTGATCACACCCGACGGCTTCATGCTCACCTCGGCGCACGTCGTCGCCCGCACGGAGGGCGGGCGCGGTTCGTTCGCCGACGGCCGCGAGGTCGAGTTCTCCGTCGTCGGGTCGGACCCGTTGTCCGACCTCGCGGTGCTCCGCGCCGATGCACGTGATCTCTCACCCGCGGAGCTCGGCGATGCCGAGCGCCTCCGCGTCGGCCAGCTCGTGGTCGCGATCGGCAACCCGAACGGGTTCGGAAGCTCGGTCACTGCCGGCGTTGTCTCGGCACTCGGTCGGTCGCTGCCGACGCGGTCCGGCTCTGCTGCTCGTGTTGTCGACAACGTGATCCAGACGGACGCCGCGCTCAATCCCGGCAACTCGGGCGGAGCGCTCGCCGACGGCCAGGGACGGGTCGTCGGCATCAACACCGCCGTCGCGGGTGTCGGCCTCGGCCTAGCCGTGCCGATCAACGAGGCGACGCGCAAGATCGTCGCCACGCTGATGACCGACGGGCGGTTCCGGCGCGCCTATCTCGGCGTTGCCGGCGGGCCGAGGCCCCTGCCGCCCCGGCTGGCGCGACGCCTTGGTCGTGAGGCCGGCTTCGAAGTCGTGCAGGTCTTCGAGGGGACGCCCGCCGCCCGCGCCGGACTACGGGCCGAGGACGTGATCGTCGACCTCGACGACAACCGGATCGAGCGAGTCGACGATATCCAGCGCCTGATGGTCGGCGACGTGATCGGGACCCGGGTCCGGCTCCGGCTCGTACGAGAAGGCGAGCTCTTGGAATTGCCGCTCGTGCCCGAAGAACTGGTCGAATGACATCCTCCTGAACGGGGAAAATGGGGCGCATGAAGCGTCGCTGGGTGATCGCTCTCGCCGCGACCGTCGGACTCGTTCTCGGCCTCGGCGCCACGGCGCTGTACGCCTACGACCTCTCGCGCTCCGATGTGGTCGCGAAGGGCATCACCGTGGCCGGCGTCGACATCGGCGGCCTTTCGGCCGGCCGGGCGCGCGAGACGCTCAGACGCGCATTGGCGGCCAGGCTGGAGCGGCCCGTCGTCGTTCGGCTCGAGAACCGCCGCTTCGTCCTGTCACCTCAGGAAGCCGAAGTTCGCGTCGACGCGGCCGGCATGGTGGGGCAGGCGCTCGCGAAGAGCCGTGACGGCTTCTTCGTCCGGCGCGCCGTCCGGGAGCTCTCAGGCGGCGAGGTTCGCGCCACCCTCCCCGCCCGCGTCCGCTACTCGCGCGAAGCCGTCCGTGCGCTCGTCGAACGGGTCAAGGACACGGTCAACCGGTCGCCGCAGGATGCAACGGTGACGCCGTCGGCCTCGGCTCTCGCAGTTCGTCCGTCGCGTGACGGGCGGACGGTTCGAAGCATCCGGCTTCGGTGGGCGATCGCGCGGGCGCTCTTCGACCCCACCGGCGCCCGGATCGTCGACGTGCCGACCAAGACGACCAAGCCCCGCGTGACGACGCGGCGGCTCGCGAAGAAGTATCCGTTCTTCATCACCATCAACCGCGGCCAGTTCAAGCTGCGGCTCTTCCGCAAGCTCAAGCTCGCCAAGACCTACCCGATCGCCGTCGGTCAGATCGGCCTTGAGACCCCGGCCGGCCTCTACCACGTCCAGAACAAGGCGATCAACCCGGCGTGGCACGTCCCCATGTCCGCCTGGGCAGGATCGCTCGCCGGCTCGGTCATTCCCGGCGGGACGCCCGAGAACCCGTTGAAGGCGCGCTGGCTCGGCATCTACAACGGCGCGGGCATCCACGGCACCGACGCGACGTACTCGCTCGGCCACGCCGCCTCCCACGGGTGCATCCGCATGTCGATCCCCGACGTGATCGAGCTGTACTCGATCGTCCCGATCCACACGCCGGTCTACGTGGGCTAGGGCTTCAGGCCGTGCGCTTCGTGGCCCGCGATCTCGACCGCGACCTGCGCGACGAGGACGGCAGCGACGAGGCCCGCGATGACGAGCGGCGAGACCGAAGCGAAGACGGCCGCGAAGACCAGCATCGCTGCGCCCGACCCCAGCCTTAACCAGAGATCCGGATCACGCAGCGTCCGCGCGCCGGCGAGTTGAACGGCACCCATCGCGAGGAGCGCGAGCGCGATTCCGCCGCAGAACAGCCAGCGCGCACCGGCGCCGAGCTCGCCGGCCGGCGTCTCGTGGATCGCGAGCTTCGTCCCGACCCCAAAAGCCGCGATCCCGAGCACGAGCGGGTAGTGGCCGTATACGTAGACGAGGCCTCCGAGACCTCGGCCCAGCACCGACGTGTCGACGAAGTCGAAATGGATCCACCAGAGGCAAGCCGCGATCACGAACGCGGCGGCGGCGAAGAGCCCCGAATCGAGTCGCCACGTGACGCCGGAGGTGCCGACGACGGCCGCAAGCACGGCCTCGCCGAGCACGATGATCGTGAAGAGCCCAAACCGCTCGGGGATGTGAGACCTGTGAACCGGCGCCTGCCGGATTGCGCGCCAGCCGAACAGAGGCGCCGCGAGCTCGACGACGAGCCCGGCGGCCCAGATCCAGTAGCGAGCGGGACTCGCGACGAGCGTCGAGGCGAGCCAGAGCACGACGCCGAGCGAGAACATCGCCAGGTAGATCTCTGTCAGTCGCCGCGCCTGGGGGACGTGCCGCCGCGCGCGAACGTAGAGGACGAGCAAGACCGCCCGCACGAGCGCATACGAGACGACGAAGGCGGTCCAGCGGTCGAAGGCATCGCGCACGTTCACCGCGAGCGCGGCGATCGCAAGCATCCCGCCCAGCGTGAGCAGCCGGTAGAGGAGATCGTCGGTGTCGAACCTGTCGGCGTAAAACGTGTAGCCCATCCACGCCCACCAGATGGCGACGAACAGGGCCGCGTAGCGCAGAAATCCGTCCAGCGACGGGTCGTCGGTCAGGTTCTGGCCGACCTGTGCGATCGCGGCGACGAAGACGAGGTCGAAGAAGAGCTCGAGCCAGGTCGCCCTCCGCTCGACTTCGTCGGCGTCGAGCGTCCGTAGGCGCGGAGGCTCGAGCAGGCGCTCCAATGTCGCCATGTCAGGAGGGAACGCTACGCCGCGGCTCGTGCCTCCGGGCGCGGGCTCAGCGGCCCTTGAAGTCCGGCTTGCGCTTCTCCGTAAACGCCGTCAGCCCCTCCCTCGCGTCCTCGGACGCGAAGGCGAGGTAGAGCGCGCGCCGCTCGGCCTCCAGCCCGGTGCCGAGCGTCGTCTCGTACGCCCGGTTGACCGACTCCTTGGCGAGCCGGGTCGCCACAGGTCCCTTCGCCGCGATCTCGTGCGCAACGCGCTTCGCCTCCTCGAGCCAGGCCTCCTTGGCGACGACACGCGCGACGAGGCCGGCCTCGAGCGCCTCGCGGGCGGAAAGCCGCCGTCCGCTCAGGATCACGTCCATGGCGAGCGCCTTGCCCACTGCGCGAGTCAGCCGCTGCGTTCCGCCGGCGCCCGGAATGATCCCAAGCGACGTCTCCGGCTGGCCGAACTGCGCCGTCTCGGAGGCGACGATCAGGTCACAGGTCATCGCGAGCTCGCAGCCGCCGCCGAGGCAGAAACCGGAGACCGCCGCCACGAGCGGCTTCCAGAGCGACCGGAGCGCATCCCAGCGCTCGACGCGGCGCTGGTAGTAGAGCTGGATCGCCGACGACCGCGCCAGCTCGCCGATGTCCGCGCCCGCCGCGAAGACGCGGTCGGAGCCGCCGAGGACGATGCAGCGAATCTCGTCATCCGCGTCGAGCCGCTGCAGCGCCGTCACGAGCTCGTCCATCAGCTCGTCCGAGAGCGCGTTCAGCTGCTGCGGCCGGTTGAGCAGTACGACCGCGATCGGAGCCTCGCGCTCGACGAGAACGAGAGCGTCGGTCATTCCCGCTCCAGGAACTTCTGGATCGCGGCGCGAGGCTCATCGGTCGCCATGGAGAGGGCGAGCCAATCGCGCGCGTGGTTGATCGTCTCGTGCCAGGCGAGGTCCTTCCAGAAGTTCAGGTGCTGCTTCGCGTAGCGCGTCGTCTGCGGCAGCTTTCGGACGAGGTTGTCGACGACCTGGTCGACCTTGGTATCGAGCTCGGCCGCCGGAACGGCCCAATTCACGAGCCCCCACTCGGCCGCCTTCGCCGCGGGAATCTCCTCGCACATCAGCACGATCTCCCGCGCGCGGCGGTCGCCGACGAAGATCGTCAGCCACTGCGTCGCGCCGCCCGCGGGCACGGACCCGTGCTCCGGCCCGACGTGGCGGATGTACGAGCGGTCGACCATCACGGCGAGATCGCACGCCATCTGAAGCTCGTTGCCGCCGCCGACGCAGATCCCGTTGATCCGGGCGACGGTCGGCTTCCCGATCTCCCGCAGGCGGTCGTGCGCGTCCTTGAAGGCGCCGAACCACTTCCAGTACTCGTTCGGTTTGCCGAGATACTCGTCCGCCCACGACTTGAGGTCGGCGCCCACGCAGAACGCCCGGTCGCCCGCGCCGGTGAGGACGACGACTCGGATGTCGTCGTCCCAGGAGGCGTCTTCGGCCGCCCGCGCCAGCTCGCGCAGCATCTGGAAGTCGAACGCGTTCAGCCGTTCCGGTCGGTTGAGGGTGACGGTCGCCCTCGGGGGCGCCTTCTCGTAGACGATGCGTTCGAACCCGAGCTCTGACGCGGCGAGCGGCGTGGGACGGCTGGGCTCCGGCACGGCGCGAGCCTAATTGCTTATCGTGGCAGCGTGTCCCGGAGGGCGAAGGTGTGGATCGCCCTCTGGACGGTCTACATCATCTGGGGCTCGACGTATCTCGGGATCGAGCTCACCGGGGAGACGATTCCGCCGCTCTTCGCCGTCGCCGTCCGCTTCCTCGTCGCCGGTTCGGCCATGGCGGCGTGGGTCGCATGGCGGCGCGGAGCCGACGTGTTCCGCGTTCGGCGACAGGAGCTGCTCGGCGCGGTCGTCGTCGGCCTGCTGCTCCCGGGCGCGAATGCGGTCCTCTTCGTCGCCGAGCGGGACGTCCCGACCGGCCTGGCCTCGCTGATCATCGGTGCGGTGCCGCTTTGGGTCGTCGTGCTGCGTCTGCTTGCACGCGAGCGCCCGGACGTCCTCGCGCTCACCGGCGTAGCGGTCGGCTTCCTCGGCGTCGCCCTGCTCGTCCGCCCCGGCGGCCACGGCGCGACGGCCGGCGGCCTCCTGCTCGTCGTGCTCTCCTCGGTGATGTGGGCCGTCGGCTCCTTCCTCTCGGCTCGCCTCCCCATGCCACCCGACGCCTTCGCCGCGACGACGATCGAGATGATTGCCGGCGGAATCGCGCTGCTGCCAATCGGGTTGCTCGCGTACTCGCCGTCAGAGCTCGATCCGGCCGGCTACTCCACGCGCTCGATTCTCGGCTTCTGGTACCTCGTCGTCTTCGGGTCGCTGATCGGTTACACGGCGTATGCCTGGCTGCTCGCGAACGCGCCGATCGGCCAGGTGTCGACCTACGCGTACGTGAACCCGGTTGTCGCCGTAGCGCTCGGTGCGATTGTGCTGGACGAGGCGATCACGTGGCAGATCGTCGTGGGCGCAAGTGTCATCCTCCTTTCGGTCGCGCTGGTGGTTCGGCGCGAAAGCCCACGCGAGATCGCAGCGGAGGGCGAGTCGCTCGCGGGCGCCGCCGCTCCGCCCGCTGCTGCCGACCGAAGCACCGCTTAGGGTTCGGCCATGTCTGCCGGCACCGCGGCTGCGGTCGCCTTCACGATCGCGGCCGGGATCGCGGGCGCCGTTCAGGTGGCGGTGATGGGCAGGTTCGGCGAGCGGATCGGCACATTCGAGGCATGGGCGTTTGCCGCCGGGCTCACGGGCGCGATCGCCTTCGTGGTCGTGCTCGCGGTACGCCAGAGCCTCGACGGCTATGCCGCCGCAGTCCGCTCACCGCCGTGGCTCTGGCTCGGCGCCGTGATGGGCGGCATCGTCGTCCTCGCAATCACGATCGCAGCGTCGCGCATCGGCGCGACCGCGACGATCGGGATCATCACCGGCGGAAACCTGATCGCCGGCGTCGTCTTCGACCGCTTCGGGTTCTTCGGGCTCGAGCGGATCGGGCTGACCTGGCCGCGGGTCGTGGGTGTGCTCCTGCTCGGCCTCGGCGCGGCGCTCGTCCTGCGGAAGTAGGAACTTAGAGCCCGACGATCTCGTCGGGCCGGACGGGCACGCGGGCGAGCTCCCGCCCCGTCGCATCCCTGAGCGCCGCGGCAACCGCCGCCGTCGAGACGAGCGTCGGAGGCTCGCCAACGCCCTTCACTCCGTACGGCGCATCGGGCTCGGCCTCCTCGACGAGATCGGCGTCGATGGGCGGCATGTCGAGCGTGGTCGGAATCAGATAGTCGGTGAAGCTCGCGTTCGTGATCAGTCCATCCCGGGTCTGGATCTCCTCCATCAGCGCGAGCCCGAGCCCCTGTGCGGCGCCGCCCTCGATCTGTCCGTAGACGGCCTGCGGGTTCAAGGCCTTGCCGACGTCCTGGGCGGTGCCGATCCACACCGCCCGCGTCAGCCCGAGCTCGACGTCCACCTCGACGACGACGCGCATCGCGGCGCAGATGAAAGCAACGTGGGCGCGATCGGTCGTGACCTGTCCCGTCTCCGGATCGAGCGGCGCCGTTTCGGGGTGTCGGTAGACGCGCTGGACATCGACCTCGGCCCCCGTCCGCTCGAACTCGGCAAGCGCCGCCCGGCAGGCATCGCGGACTGCGCCGGCCGCCATCCACGTCATCCGCGAGGCTGAAGCCGAGCCGGCGGAGTCGACGCTGGCGGTCGAGCCCGGCGCGAGCACGACGTTGTCCGTTTCGAGCTCCGTCTGCGCGACCTGGAGGATCACGTTCGTGACGCCCTGACCGACCTCGGCCGCCGCGCAGTGGATTTCGGCCGCCAGCTTCTCCTCCGGGCCCGCCCAGAGGCGAACGCGCGCGGCGCAGTAGTCGTCGAAGCCGTGCGAGTAGCAGACGTTCTTGAACCCGACCGCGAAGCCGACGCCGCGCTTGACCCCTTCGCCCCGCGTCGTGTTCCCCGACCCGCCGGGGAGGCGAATGGGGTCACGTGGAAGCTCCTCGGGCTCCGGCACCTCCAGCGTGGCGCAGCGCCGGATAACCTCGGCCACCGGCAGCGAGCCCGTGATCTTCTGCCCGGTCGGGAGCGAGTCGCCGGGCGCGAGCGCGTTGCGAAGCCGCAGCTCGACCGGGTTGATGCCGAGCGAAGCCGCGAGCTTGTCCATCTGCGCCTCGTGCGCGAAGCAGACCTGCACCGCGCCGAACCCGCGCATCGCCCCACAGGGAGGGTTGTTGGTGTAGACACAGGTGACGGCCACGAGCGCGTTCTCGACCGCGTACGGGCCGCAGGCGAACGACGCCGCGTTCGAGGTGACGGCGGTCGAGCTCGAGGCGTAGGCGCCGCCGTCGAGCAGGACGCGCGCCCGCACGCAGACGAGCTTCCCGTCGCGCGTTGCGCGATGCTCGGCCCAGATCTTCGCCGGGTGTCGATGGATGTGGCCGACGAACGACTCCTCGCGGCCGTAGACGATCTTCACCGGCCGGTTCGTGTGCAGGGCGAGCATCGCCCCGTGCACCTGCATCGAAAGATCCTCGCGGCCGCCGAAGGCGCCGCCGACGCCCGCAAGATGGATCCGCACCTGCTCCGGCGCGAGCCCGAGGCAGGGCGCGACCTGATCGCGATCGACGTGCACCCACTGCGTCGCGACGTAGACGTCGACGCCGCCTTCTCCGTCCGGAACGGCAAGGCCGGACTCCGGCCCGAGGAA
>JBKPFU010000068.1:0-2649 GCA_046728975.1 Actinomycetota bacterium
CTTCACGACCGCGGCCGCGATTGTCGATCGCATCGCCCAGCTCGAGCTCGACCAGGTTGGGCCCGTGACCGTCAGCATTGGGCTGACGACTGCGCCCTCGGACGCGTGTGTGCGGGACGAGCTCCTCGAGCGCGCCGACAGCGCGCTTTACTGGGCAAAGGAGTTCGGCAAGAACCGGGTCCGGGCGTACCGCCCGGACATCGTCGAGCTCGCAGACCTGAAGCGGCTGGCGCGCGGCTCCGATCGAGCCGCCGCCTTCCGAGCGGCAGCGAGCCTCGCCAAAGCGGTCGACGCCCGGGATGCGTATACCGGCAGCCATTCCCAGCGCGTCGCTCGGATGGCGGCGCGGATCGCGACGAGGATGGGGCTCGGGCCTGAGGAGGTCGAGCTCACGCGGTTGGCGGCGAGCCTGCACGACCTCGGCAAGCTCGCTATCCCCGAGGAGCTCCTGCGCAAGCCGGGCCCGCTGACAGAGCCCGAGCGCGTGGTGCTCGAACGCCACCCGCAGATCGGCTTCCGAATGCTCGAGAGCCTCGGCATCGAGCCGGTCGCGGACTGGGTGCTTCACCATCACGAGCGCTGGGACGGCCGCGGCTATCCCGACCGGCTGCCCGGCGACCGGATTCCGCTCGGGGCCCGGATCATCTTCGTGGCCGACGCGTTCGACGCGATGACCTCGGAGCGCGTCTACCGGCGCCGCCTCTCCGCCGACGACGCCCTGGCCGAGCTCATGCGCTGCGCCGGGTCGCAGTTCGATCCCGATGTGGTCGACGCGTTCGCCGAGGAGTTCGGCGTCGAGCGGGAGGCTCTAGAGCCGGATTACGAGCTCGCGCCTTTGCTCGTCGCCGAAGGCGTTTAGGCAGTCGCTTCGGCTTCGGCCCCAGCGGCGCCGTTGTTGCCATTTTCGGCACGGTCGTGTTACCCACACGTGCGCTTTTCCGCAATAGGCTGGCACCACAGGGCGAGCGGGGGCTGCCCCAGTTCACGCGCGGGCGCGCGCGTCAACCTCAAGAGACTCCTAGAGCGGGATGTTCCCGTGCTTGCGAGGCGGCCGGCGCTCGCGCTTCGTCAGCGCCGCCTCCAGCGCATCAATCAGCACCGGTCGCGTCCGTCGAGGCTCGATCACCTCGTCCACGTAACCGCGCTCGGCCGCCGTGTAGGGATTCGCGAACTGGCGCCGGTAATCCTCGATCAGCTCCGCGCGTCGCGCCTCCGGATCGTCCGCCGCCTCGAGCTCCTTGCGAAAGACGATGTTGACCGCCCCCTCCGGCCCCATCACCGCCACCTCCGCGGTCGGCCAGGCGAAGTTGAAGTCGGCGCGGATGTGCTTGGAGCTCATGACGTCGTACGCGCCGCCGTACGCCTTTCGCGTGATCACCGCCAGCTTCGGCACGGTCGCCTCGGCGTATGCGTACAGGAGCTTGGCGCCGTGGCGGATGATCCCTCCCCACTCCTGCGCCGTTCCCGGCAGAAAGCCGGGCACGTCGACGAACGTGACGAGCGGGATGTTGAAGGCGTCGCATGTCCGGACGAAGCGCGCGCCCTTGACTGAGGAGTCGATGTCGAGCGTTCCCGCTAGCGCACGCGGGTTGTTCCCGACGACGCCGACCACGTGTCCGCCGAGGCGCGCAAACCCGCAGACGAGGTTCTCGGCCCACCGCTCGTGCACTTCGAGGAAGTCCCCGTCGTCGACGACTCGTGTGACGACGTCTTTCATCTCGTACGGCTTGGCCGGATCGTCGGGGATGAGATCGTCGAGCTCCTGATCCTCGCGTCCGGTTGGGTCCGAGGGCTCGTGGTACGGAGCCGGGTCGACGTTGTTCTGCGGCAGGAACGAGAGCAGATACCGAACGTCGTCCAGGCACGCCTGCTCGTCCGGCGCGGTGAAGTGCGCAACTCCCGATTTCGATGCGTGCGTGGCCGCCCCTCCGAGCTCTTCGAAGGTCACCTCCTCGCCCGTGACCGTCTTCACCACGTCGGGGCCCGTGATGAACATGTACGAGGTTTCCTCCACCATGAACACGAAGTCGGTGATCGCGGGCGAATAGACCGCTCCCCCCGCGCAGGGGCCCATGACCAGGCTGATCTGAGGGATCACTCCGGAGCACTGAACGTTGCGCCAGAAGATCTCCGCGTAGCCTGCCAGGGACACGACGCCCTCTTGAATCCGCGCGCCGCCTGAGTCGTTGATGCCGATCACCGGGCAGCCGAACTTCGCCGCGAGGTCCATAACCTTGCAGATCTTCTCCGCGAAGACCTCCGACAGCGATCCGCCGAATACCGTGAAGTCCTGCGAGAAGACGAAGACCTTGCGGCCGAAGATCGTGCCGTAGCCCGTCACGACCGCGTCGCCGTACGGCCGCCGCTCGAGCATTCCGAAGTTCGACTCGCGGTGGCGCACGTACCGGTCGAGCTCGAAGAACGATCCGGGATCGAGCAATCTCTCCGCGCGCTCGCGCGCGAGGAGCTTGCCCTGCTCCCGCTGGCGCTCCACTGCACGCTCGCTCCCGGCGTGACGCGCCTCGTCGCGAAGCTCCTCGAGCCGCCGGAGCTTGTCCCGCGTCGAATCGTCGGTGGTCGCCATTGACGGCGGAGCCTATCTCGCCTGCGCCGGGCCGCCGTATCGCTTCTGTTTCCCGCGGAAAACCC
>JBKPFU010000069.1:0-2596 GCA_046728975.1 Actinomycetota bacterium
ACGCCGGCGCCGGTCTCTCGGATCAGCCGGGCGGCGGCGCCGTCGGGAGGAACGGCGGCCAGGATCGGCCGCTCGGCGGCAAGGTATTCGAAGACCTTTCCGGGAAGGACCGGCGATCCGCGGTCGCCGGCCTGCGGCAGCAGCATGAGCAGCGCCTCGGAGTCGCGCTGGAGCCGCAGCGCCGCGGCCCTCGGCCGGTAGCCGAGGAGCTCCAGGCGATCGCCGAGCCCGAGCTCGTCGACCCACTCGAGGTCGGACTTCCTGAAATCGCCGACGAACCGCGCTACGACGTCTGCCTCCGCCTGCCGGAGCGCCGTCAGAAAGGGTCGGGGATCGCGTTGCCCGAGGAAGCTGCCGGTGTGTGTGATTCGGAAACGATCGGTGGGCCGGTACTCGAGCCCCGCGAAGTCCTCGAAGTCGCAGCCGTTCTCGATCACCTTCACCGGGCCGTTCGGCTCGTAGGTCCGGATTTCGTCGGCCACGCCGTCCCACGCGGTCACGATCGCGTCCGCCTGACCG
Source organism: Actinomycetota bacterium (assembly GCA_046728975.1). Lineage (GTDB taxonomy): Bacteria > Actinomycetota > Thermoleophilia > Gaiellales > Gaiellaceae > JBKPFU01. The sequence goes on from JBKPFU010000069.1 coordinate 520, forward strand.
GCCACCAGCTTCGCCACGACCGTCTGTACGCGCTCCCTGGCGCGGGCCGTAAGCCGGTCGAGATTCCTATCCGCGAAGGCGACGATGGGGTCGCGCAGGTCTGCGACCCACCGCGCGTCGGTCCCCGCCTTGACGGCGGCGCCGATGAAATGAACGGAGTTCGGCGGCGACGTCGTCAGGACAGCGTCGATGCCTTCGTTTCGCACGATGCGAAGCGCGTGCGGGATCGCCGTCAGGTTCCATGCCACGTTCTCGTCCGGGACGAGCGCGCGCCGGAATACGGCCTTTGCCTGGTAGAGAGTCCGCTCGAGCTCGGTCTTCCCGTGCATTTCCTCCACCGGGACTCGGCCGCGAGGGCCGAGGTAGCGGGCTCGGTGCACCCACGCCTGCGTCGGCGGCTCGAGCTCGTCGTCGCGGTGGATCCACTTGGGGTCGTCCGGCGCGAGCACGTGAGTCTCAATGCCGAGAGCCGGCAGGTGGGTCGCGAACTTCAGCGGCCGCTGCACGCCGCCCCCGCCCGCGGGCGGGAAGTACAGGGTCACGAGCAGGACTTTCACTTCAGGCGGTAGAGAACGTAGCGCTGATCGGAATAGGCTCGCGGCAGGTCGAGCTCGCGGCTCGAGCGTCTATTGTCGACGACGATCCAGCCGGCGCCGTAGCGGCGAGCGATCGAAGCGGGGCCGCGCTCTTTGTAGAAGACGAATGCATCGCGGATGCGCGCGCGGGCGTGGTTGTCCTTCGTGTCGGCCACGTGCGACAGCGGCGAGGAGGTGACGTAGATAGGCGCATACGCACCGAGGAGGTAGCCCACCTGCGGCGGCGCGAAGACGACACCGCCGTCCGGTACCTCCTCCGCGACCGCACGAACGAGCCCCGGCGTGAGCTCGGTCGTCTTCGGCAGCGCAGCGTCCCAGCGCCTGAAGCCGTGGACGGCGACGGGCAGGACGAGGAGCGCGCTCGCGAGAGCCGCGTAGAGACCGGTCCGCTCGACGGTGAAGAAGCGGCGCAGCACGAGGCCTAGCAGAACCGCCGCCGCGCCTCCGAAGACCGCGATCCAGGTGGCGAGGCTGGGGCCGCCGCTCTCGATGAAGTAGCCGAAGTCGCCCGGGTGCAGGAGCTGGAGCGCGATGCCTGCGCCGAACGCGAGCGGCAGAACGCCAACCCGAAGCAGCCGCGCGAGCACGACGGCGCCGCCGGCCGCCGCCAGTGAAAGCGGGACAAACCCGGCGAGCCGGCGGGCTTGGCCGATCGAGACCGCATCGGCGAACGTGGGGAACACGAAGTGCGGCAGCGTCAGCAAGAAGATCGCGAGCGAGCCGCCCAACACGAACGCCGCCCAGCGCCGCCTCGCTGCCAGGCCGGCGAGCGGTAAGACGGCGAGGGCTGCGACGGCGATCGCGCCGCCGCGCGCGAACACCACAGAGGCGAGGCCGTAGCGGTCGTCCGAGGCGTGGTCGATCTGGCCCCTGTAGAGCTCGAACGCCCGATGCAGCTCGCTGCGCGAGGGATCGTGTGCCGCGGTCTTCTCGACCAGCGGCCGCAGCAACAACACGAGCACTCCGGTCGGAAGCGCGACACACGCGAGCGCGGCCACGTTGCGCAGCACGTCCGCGCGCTCGAGCAGCAGCCTCACGACGAGGTACCCGGCCAGCGGGATGCAGACGAAGACGGCATACGTGGGATGGACGAGTCCCAGCACGACGGCCGCGGCGCCGACCGAGGCGAGCAGGGCGAGCGAGCCGCTCGCCACGTACGCGAAGAAGAGCGCCAGCACCGCCGGCACGAGCAGGTGGCGGGCCGCGGTTGCCGGAAGCGCGAGCGAGACGTAGGCGCCGCCGTGGCCGGCCGCAATCGCCCCGAGCCCGACCTGCGCGAGCGCCGCGGCAACACCGGCCCAGGGGGAGCGAAAGATCGCGTGGCCGGCCTCGTACGCGAGCACGACCGCGATCGGGGCCAGCACCGTCGGCTCGTGCAACGTCGCGGCGACGGGATCGACGCCTGCAAGCCGCGCCACCGCGGCCATGAACGCCTGCCAGAGCGGAAAGGCATACCCGGGGTGCAGCCCGCCGTTCTTGAA
>JBKPFU010000070.1:0-18169 GCA_046728975.1 Actinomycetota bacterium
GATTTCGGCCGAGTAGAAACCCACTGCGAGACCCCCAGCTGCAGCGGCGCTCCTAGAGAAGCTCGGAGAGCGGGAAAGAGCGGTTGCGCCGCGGCGGGACGAGAAAGTTCTGCCTGTGCGTGGTCTGCAAGATCGAGTTGAAGCCCTGGCCGCGCGAGCGCGGATGGAGGGGAATGCTCGTACCGTCTGGAAGGACTCCGTCCATGGCGAGCCGCGTGCGGTGAAAGTCGTCGCTCGTCGGCGTGAAGACGACGAAGTGCAGGCCGGCTGCGGGCTCGTCGCTCTGCCCGTCGGCGTCCGGCCGCGCGCTCCAGAAGAACGGGTTGTCGAGCGTGTTGAAGTCCGCGCGATGCGGGACCGCCGTCCCCTTCTCGTAGCGCTCGCCGTCCGCGCCGATCACGTCCTCCTGCAGCCGAGAGCTCGGCTGGATCGCAGAGCTGTGCCCGATCGCGCCGAAGCGGACGAAGTCGCGGGTGACTTTTCGGGTTGTCGAACTGTCCTCGGGCGCCTGCCGCACCGTCTGCGTGCCGTCAGGCACGTCGAGCTTCGGGCGGAAGATCGTGTCGACGCGCTCGGTGAAGTCGAAGTTCAGATACCACGCCTCCAGGTCCTCGCTTATGTGCGACGCGTGCATCGACGTCCCGTGGCGGAAGTACCCGGGGCGCGTGTAGCCCAGCGTCTCGAAGTTGGCGATCCGTGGCGGGCCGAGCCCCTGCCGCTGAGTCGAGGTGAAGCCGAGGAAGAGCTCAGCGGTGTCGGGGATCAAATCGGCCCCGGGGACGCCGGCCGCCATCGCCATCTGCTTCGGCAGCCCTCGTCCGCCGTGGAACCCGCCGCCGACGAACCCCTTGCGGATGCTCGTCATCCGGAAGAGGTCCCGGAGATCGCCGAAGATCGCGTGCGCCCCGGCATCGACGTGGGCGCCGTCGTCGCTCCGGAGCAGCACCGCGACGTCGTTCGCCTCAAGGACGGTCTCGGGCGGGTCGCTCGGGAAGCGGACTGCATCGATGACAGCGCGTACCTCGCGGCGCTTCTCCCGGGAGGCCCGCAGGTCTAGCGGAATGTGCTTATCCGCCAGGCGTCGGACGTAGCGGCGGAAGTAGGGCAAGCCCCAGGCGACCGTCACCCCGAGGCCGGCAGGCGTGGGGTCGAACCGGTCGTCGAGCCGCTGGAGCACCTCTTCGAGCGCTTCCTGCGCCCGGCGCAGCTCCGCGCTGCTCTCCCCCACCCGCAGCTTCGCGGTGACGAGCTCGTGATGCAGCGGCGGCACGAGTACCTCGACTCCGTTGTCGGTCACGATCTCCATCGAGTCGAGCAGGTGCTGCTCGGCCAGCCGGCGCCCCGCGGGCCGAGCGGGCGAGTCGGTCAGGCGGTCGACGAGCTCGTAGACGCCCGCTGCGCCGAGCGCGCCGGCCGCGGCGCCGGCAAGCAGGTCTCTTCGTGTCAGCCGCACGTCAGGTGGTCGGCTTGATCACCGCGAGGCTGCGCAGCAGGCGGTCGAGGTTCAATACGACCTTGCCGTAGGTGAGCGGGAAGGCGACGTGCTCGCTGACCGCATAGAGCGATCCGGCCCGCCGCCACGCATACAGCACGTGCCACTGGTCGACGCCCTGGTTGACCGTGTAGACGGTCGCCGTGATTCCCTTCACCGTGCGCGTTCCGCGAGCATCGGCGAAGCACGGGATCTTCTGCCGGTGGGTAACACCGCCGACCTTCTCCGCTTGGTCGCAGCGCGGAATCGTCGTTCGACCGGGGTAGCCGCGGAAGTTGACGTGAACGTCGCCGCCGCGAGGCTCGTGCCACAGGAAGCTGACGAGATAGCTACGGTCGCCGCGGACGGAGACGCCGTTGTCGAACTCGCCTCCAATCTGGCCGGTCAGCGGGCTCGGCATCCAGCGGGGGCAGTAGACGGGAGCGGCGATTCGGTTCGCGAGCTTCTGCCAGTCGCTCCGCCAGGCCTTGGGACAGGACGCAGACGCCGGGCCTTCGCCTGCGGATGCGTTCTTGCTCTCCGAGCAGCCGCTCGCGATCAGCGCGCAGAGCAACGCGACTCCGATGACCCCCGCCTTCACTTCGGTCAAGCTTAGCGCCGGAAAAGCAGCGGTTTAGACCTCCGGCGGCGGGACGCCGACGAGCTCCCCGATGTTGCCGGTTCTGACAATAACGCCGTCGACGCCGGCGCGCTCGAGCGCGAGCACGTCGTCGCGCGTCGGGAGCGGCAGCTCGGCGATCGCGAGCTTGCCCGCCGGCACGTCGGGCAGAAGGTCGAGAACGGCGTCGAGAGCCTCACTCTCGTCGTCAGCGGTCGGCGCGCTCAGGACGAAAATCTCCGGGTCGTACTGCTCGAGCGAATCGGCGAGCTGCTCGTCGTCATCGATCCGGAAGACGAGCTCGAAGTCGTCCCGCAGCGTGAGGTGAGCCTGCTCGAGCGTCTCGCCGAAGTCGGCGCCGCTGAGCGCGCCTACCCCGATGACGCAGGCGTCGGCGTCCGCCAGCGAGTCGGCCCGCTGGCCGTCCCAGGCGAAGAGAATGGGGAGCGAGGCGGCGGCACGGATCTCGGCCAACCTCGCCTCTTGGCCGCTGGAGACGATGAACGCCTCCGCGCCCTGCTCCTTCGCCAGCCGGGCCGCCCCGGCGCCGTCCACCTCGGCGATGACGGAGATTCCATCGCCCTCGGCGATCGCCTCGCTGAAACGACGAGCAGCCCTCACGAGTTGCAATTCTGGCGCATCGCGTTTCACACGCGCGCGCGTTTCGCGATTAGGCTCGACTTGGGGAGGAGGTCGGCGGTGCCGTTATACGCCGCCGTCGAATGAGCGCGGCTTCTCGGGGCAGGCGCCGTTCCTCACACGCCGATCGGGTGCCAGACCGTCTTCAGCTCGAGAAACGCGGAAATCTCCCAGGGGCTCTGATCCTCGGCCGCTCCGCGAACGACGCGCTTCACGTTCTCGGCCGCCGCGGCCTCGAGGTCCCGCGACGACCCGTCGCCGTTCGCGCCGGTGACGTCGAGCGCGTTCACGTCCATGTGCCCCGCGAGCACAGGAGCGAGCTCGTCGCGATGGCCCGTGAGCACGTTGACGACGCCGCCGGGCACATCGGAGGTCGCGAGCACCTCCGCCAGCTCGACCGCCGCCAGCGGATGCGCCTCCGACGCGACCACGACCGCGACGTTGCCGCCCACCGCGACCGGCGCAACGCGTGAGACGAGCCCCTCGAGCGCCGGCTCCTCGGGCGCGAGCACGCCGACGACGCCCGTCGGCTCGGGGACGCTGAAGTTGAAGTACGGCCCGGCGACTGGGTTCGATGCGCCAATCACCTGCGCGAGCTTGTCCGCCCAGCCCGCGTACCAGACGACGCGGTCGATCGAGCGCTCAACCTCCTCGCGACCGGAACAGAGCTCCGCGAACTCTGCGGAGCGCGCCTCCATCATCTCCGCCACGCGGTACAGCACCTGACCGCGGTTGTACGCGGTCATGCCCGACCATTTCGGGAAAGCGCCACGCGCCGCGCGCACGGCGTCGCGCAGATCCTTCCTCGACGCCCGCGCGACGTTCTGACCTTCTGCGAAATACGTGCGCCCCGACTCCGAGCGCGGAAACTCGCCCCCGATGAAGAGCTTGTACGTCTTCCGAACCGGGAGCCGCGTCACGAGCCGATCGCCGCCTCGCCGAGAACGAAGAGGGCGACCATGAACACCATCGGAAGAGCCAAGAGCGCAAGCGCCGTAACCACGAACCCCACCGGCGCCCACGGATGACGGTCGAGGAAGGCGTCGACGCGGTTCATCCGCCGAAGGCCTCCACGCCGTCGAACTCGAGGTAGGGCTCCAAGCCGTGACGCCCGCCCTCGCGGCCGAAGCCGGATTCCTTGTACCCGCCGAACGGCGAGGACGGATCGAAGCGGTTGTAGGTGTTCGCCCAGACAACACCCGCACGAAGCCGCTCCGCCATCCAGAGGATCCGCGAGCCCTTTTCCGTCCACACGCCGGCAGACAGCCCGTAGGGTGTGTTGTTCGCCTTCTCGACTGCCTCGTCAGGCGTTCGGAAGGTCAGCACCGACAGCACCGGCCCGAAGATCTCCTCCTGCGCGATCCGGTAGCTCTGCGCCACGTTCGTGAACACCGTCGGCGCGAACCAATAGCCGCGCTCGGGCAGCCGGCACGGGGGCTGGTAGATCTCGGCGCCCTCCTCCTCCCCGGCCCGGACGAGTTCTTGGATCTTGTCGAGCTGCGGCTTCGAGTTGATCGCGCCGACGTCGGTGTTCTTGTCGAGCGGATCGCCCACGCGCAGCGTCGCCAGGCGGCGCTTGAGCTTTTCAATCAGCGGCTCGTAGATCGACTCCTGCACGAGCAGGCGCGAGCCCGCGCAGCAGACGTGACCCTGGTTGAAGTAGATCCCGTTGATGATCCCCTCGACCGCCTGGTCGAGGGCGGCGTCGTCGAAGATGATGTTCGCGGCCTTGCCGCCCAGCTCGAGCGTGAGCTTCTTGTCGGTGCCGGCGAGCTCTCGCTGGATCGCCTTGCCGACCTCGGTCGAGCCCGTGAACGCGACCTTGTCGACGTCACCCTTGACGAGCTCCGCACCGACGCGGCCGTCCCCGGTGACGATGTTCACGACTCCCGGCGGCAGCTCCGCCTGACGGACGACGTCGCAGAAGAGGAGAGCGCTGAGCGGCGTGGTCTCCGCCGGCTTCAACACCACCGTGTTCCCGGCCGCAAGCGCGGGCGCGATCTTCCACGCGAGCATCAGCAGTGGGAAGTTCCACGGGATGATCTGGCCGGCGACGCCGACGGGACGCGGCCGCCGGTTGGGGAAGGCGTATTCCAGCTTGTCCGCCCAGCCGGCGTAGTAGAAGAAGTGGGCCGCGGAGAGCGGCAGGTCGACGTCGCGCGACTCGCGGATCGGCTTGCCGCCGTTCAGAGACTCGAGCACGGCGAACTCGCGCGAGCGCTCCTGGAGGATGCGCGCGATCCGGAACAGGTATTTCGCGCGCTCCGCCGGCGGACGCGACGGCCAACCGTCCTCGAAGGCGCCGCGGCCGGCGGCGATCGCTCGCGAGACTTCCTCGGGCGTCGCCTGGCCGACCTCGGCGAGCGCCTCCTCGCTGGAGGGGTCGATCGTGGTGTACGTCTCCGCCGGCTCGAGCCACTCGCCGCCGACGAAGTGGCCGTAGCGCTTCTCGATCGTGACGATCTCGCGCGACTCGGGCGCCGTTGCGTATTCCCACGCCGCGGGGATCGGCGCACGATCCGGTCGTCTCTCGAGCTCAGCCATCAGTCGATCGTGAAGTAGTCCGGGCTTTGATACCGGCCGGTCTTCTCCTTGCGGATTTGCATGAGCACGTCGTTGAGGAGCGAGGACGCGCCGAAGCGGAACAGGTCGGGCGTCAGCCAGTCGAGACCGAGGGTCTCGTGCAGCAGGACGAGGTACTGGACCGACTGCTTCGCGGTACGGATCCCGCCGGCGGGCTTCATCCCGACGCGCCGCCCTGTCTCGTCGTAGACGTCGCGGATCGCTTCGAGCATGACCAGGGTCACCGGAAGCGTCGCGGCCGACGGCAGCTTGCCGGTCGAGGTCTTGATGAAGTCCGCCCCTGCTGCCATCGCGAGCAATGACGCGCGCCGAACGTTGTCGTAGGTGCCCAGCTCGCCGGTCTCGAGGATCACCTTCAGGTGCGCCTCGCCGCAGGCTTCCTTCACCTGGACGATCTCGTCGTAGACCTTCGCGTAGCGGCCGGCAAGAAAGGCGCCGCGGTCGATGACCATGTCGATCTCGTCTGCCCCCATCTCCGCCACTCGCCGCGCCTCCGCGACCTTGATGTCGGTCGGGGTCTGGCCAGACGGAAACGCCGTGGCGACCGAAGCGACCTTGACACCGGTTCCGCGGACGCGCTCCAGTGCCGGCGGGACGAGGTTCGGGTAGACGCAGAGGGCCGCCACCGAGGGCACCGTCGGATCGGATGGATCGGGGCGGATCGCCTTGGAGGCGAGTGCCGCGATCTTGCCCGGCGTGTCCTGACCCTCGAGCGTCGTCAGATCCATCATCCGGACTGCCAGGTCGAGCGCGAACAGCTTCGCCTCGCGCTTGATCGACCGCCGGGAAAGCGTGGCCGCGCGCTCCTCCACGGCAACCTCGTCGACCGAGCCGATACGCGGCAACCGCGGCTCGAGCGGAAGCTCGAAGCCGGTCCGAAGGGCAGGCGCCTGCGCCATGCGTTGAGTGTAGCCCTGTGGGGGCGGCGGGCCGCACCCCGCCCGGGATGCGGCCCGCCGATTCTCAGGTCAGCGTCCGGAGGGCCGAAGCGCGGGCGCCTCGGGCACCGGTTCCCGCTCGTGCTCGAGCCGCGGGAGCCACTCGAGCCACTTCGGCAGGTACCAGTTCCAGTCCCCGAGCAGCTTCATCGCCGCCGGCAGCAGCACCGCGCGGACGATCGTCGCGTCGATCAGTACCGCGACCGCGAGGCCGACGCCGAACTGCTTGAAGAAGATCATCGACAGGATCGCGAAGATCCCGAACACGCCGACCATCACGATCGCCGCGCTCGTGACGACGCCCGCGGTCGTCTTGATCCCGTGCGCAATTGCATCCTCGGTGGACTCGCCGCGGTCGTAGCGCTCGCGAATCCGGCTGAGGATGAATACGTGGTAGTCCATCGAGAGCCCGAACAGGATCACGAACAGGAAGATCGGCAGCCACGAGATGATCCCGCCCGTGTAGTCGAAGCCGAGCAGCCCCTTCCCGTAGCCGTTCTGGAAGACGAGCACGAGCACGCCGTAGGCGGCGGCGACCGAGAGCAGGTTGAGGACGATCGCCTTCGCCGCGATCACGATCGAGCGGAACGCGAGCAGCAGCAGGACGAAGGCGAGCGCGAGGACGAAGACGAACACGTACGGCGCGGCCGACTTCATCTGATCGTTGAAGTCCTTTGAGAGTGCCGTCGTGCCCGTCACGCCTGCCTCGACGTCCGGAAGGCGCCCGACCGTTTGCGGAACGATCTCGTTGCGGAGCGCCGCCAGCGCGGCGTACGAGCGGTCGTCGGTGCCCTTCCCCGCGATCGGGATCGAGATCCGAGCGACGGTGCCGTCGCGGTTGACGAAGGTGGAGATGGGCTCGTACATCAGGTGCGTCTCGAGCGCCCGCCACTCGATCGTCCCCATCGCATCCGCCACGCGCGGGTCGCGCACGTTCGGCGCCTTGACCACGACCTCCGCAGGAATCTGATCGCCGGGGAAGACCTTCTGCAGGCGGTTGTACGTCTTCATCACCGGGATCGACTGCGAGAATGTCTCCGGCCCCGGGATCGCCGTGTGCATCTGGAGCGCCGGGACGGCGAGCGCCAGCAGGAACCCGCCGGCGAGGACGAGAGACACCACGGGGTAGCGCAGGACGCGGTCGACGATCGCCGACCACACTCGCCCGCCCTCCCGCCGGTTCGAGAGGCGGCCGATCAGCGGCACGCGCAGCCGGTCGACGTTGTCGCCGAGCTTCGACAGCAGCGCCGGGAGGACCGTCAACGATCCGAGCACCGCGACCGCAACCACCATCATCGTCGCGAGCGCGAACGAGGAGAACGTCTTGTCGCCGGTCAGGAACATCCCCGCCATCGCCGCCATCACGGTGAGCCCCGAGATCAGGACCGAGCGGCCCGAGGTGGCGGCGGCCGCTTCGAGCGCCGCTTCCTCGCTCCGGCCCGCGGCACGCTCCTCGCGCTCGCGCTTGAGGTAGAAGAGCGAGTAGTCGACGCCGACCGCGAGCCCGATCAGCAGGATGATCGCGAAGATCGACTGGTCGACCGGCAGCAGCTGGCTGGGCAGGGCGAGGAGGCCGAGGGTCGCCAGCACCGCCGTAAGTGCGAGCAGGAGTGGGATCCCGGCCGCGACGAGAGCGCCGAATGCCAGCACGAGGATCGCGAGCGTCAGCGGCAGCGAGAGGTACCCCGCCTTGTCCAGATCCTTGACGAAGGCGTCGTCGATCTGCTTCTCGGAGCTGGCGTCGCCGAACTCGCCGACGAAGAAGCCTGGATGAGCCTGCTGGAGCTGCTCGACTCGGTCGAGCACGGGGCTGATCTTGTCCTTCGCCTTCTTCGAGTCCCCGCGGATGTCGAACTTGACGATCGCGGCGTGCCGATCCGGCGCGATCTGGCCGAGATAGCGTGGATCGAGCGGCGAGCGGACGTTGGTGACGACCGGCTCGGACTTGATCCGGCGGACGGCGTCCGCCACGGTCGTCCTGAAGGCGTCGTCGTCGGTGGTCAGCTTCTCGTGCTCGACCAGGACCGTCTCCTCGGCCGGTGTCTTGAAGTCGTCGTCGAGGATCCGCATCATCCGGCCCGACTCGCCCGGCCCGGAGCGGTCCTGGTCGATGTTCTTCGTGCCGACGAGGTTGCCGATCGCGAAGGCGGCGACAACGAAGCCAAGCCAGCCGAAGATCGCGATCTTGCGGTGATGCGCGCTCCAACGGCCCATGCGGGCCGCAAGGTTGTTCGGTCGTGTCAAAGCGGGCCCTCCTCCCTGATGCCGGTCCCTAAGCCGCGCAGGGTAGCGAGCGAAAGGGCGTCGTGGGGTAGGTCGTTAAATCCCGAGGCGCTCCAGCATCGCCTCGTCGCGTCGCCAGCGCGGCCGCGCCTTCACGTGCAGGTCGAGGAAGACCGGGTGGCCGAGCAGAAGCTCGATCTCGGGCCTCGCGCGCGTGCCGATCTGTTTGACCACGGCGCCGCCCTTGCCGACGACGATCTGCTTCTGCGAGTCGGTCTCGACGTAGATCGTCGCGCGAACGACCTTGTCGGTCAGCTCCTCGAGCTCGACCGAGATCGCGTGCGGGACCTCCTCGCGGGTCAGATCGAGCGCCTTCTCGCGAACGAGCTCGGCGAGCTGGAGCTCGAGCGGCAGGTCGGTGCGCTGCTCGCGCGGAAAGTACGCCGGCCCCTCGGGCAGGACCCCGACGAGCTCCGCCCGGAGCTCCGCGACGCCGTCCCCGGTAAGCGCGCTGACGGGGTGAAGGGCGTGGAAGTCGCCCAGCCGCGCCGCCGCCTCCATCTGCTGCGCGATGTGGCCGGGCTTCAGGCGGTCGACCTTGTTGAGCGCGATCACGACCGGCACGCCGAGACCGAAGACCCGCTCGGCGATGAAGCGGTCGCCGGCGCCGATTCGCTCGCGCGCAGAGAGGGCGAACAGGACCGCATCGATGTCCTCGAAGGCTGCGTCGACCGTGCGCTGCATCCGCTCGGTCAGCGTGTCGCGCGGACGCTGGAACCCCGGCAGGTCGACCAACACCAGCTGGTAGTCGTCGCCGTTCGCGATCCCGGAGATGCGCCGGCGCGTCGTCTGGGGTTTGTCCGAGACGATCGCAACCTTGCCGCCGCAGAGGGCGTTTACGAGCGTCGACTTGCCCACGTTCGGGCGGCCGGCGACCGCCACGATTCCCGACCTCACAGCTCGAACGTGTCGGGGAGCAGCTCGGCCGGCGTCCGCGTGACGATCTGGCCCCCGGCGTTCTTGTACGTCACGCGATCGACGCCGAACTCGTGCAGCCATTGCCTGCAGCCGCCGCACGGCGAGGCCGTTACTGCGAGCGCCTCGATCTCGCCCGGGCGGTATCCCTCGGAGACGGCGCGCGCAAGCGCGGCCTTCTCCGCGCAGATGCCGAGGGGGTAGGCAGCGTTCTCGACGTTGACTCCCTCGAAGACGCGGCCGTCGCGCGTGCGCACCGCCGCTCCGACAAGAAAGTCGGAGTACGGTGCGTACGCGCGTTCGGCGGCCGCGACCGCGCGCTCGTACAGCTCGTCTGTCACGAGAAAACCTGGAAGACGACGAGCGCGACGAGCGCGCCGAGCACGCCCCCGTACGTGACCTCGAGGGCCGAGTGGATCCCAGACTCGACACGCGTCTGCGCGACGAGGAGCGCCATGACGAACGCGAGCGACGAGATCAGGAAGCGGTGGGAGTCGCTCACGACGTAGGTCGCCGCCATCCAGATCGCGAACGCGAGCGCGGCGTGTCCGGAGGGAAGGCCGCCCCGCAGCGGCGTCCCGCGCCCGGTGTATGCCTTCGTCGCGATCACGATGATCACCGTCAGCACGAGCGCGATCAGCGTCAGCTGGGCCGGGGCGTCGCGAATCCGGTCGAGCAGCCGAGAGCTAGGGTCGGCGATCTCGCCCGAGAAGACGAGGTAGCCGATCGCGACCGCGTTGATGCTGGCAATCAGGACCGCGCCCGCGGCGATGTCTTTGGCCAGCTTTGCCAGAGGGTCGAACGACGTCGTGGAGACGTCGATCGCATGCTCGAGCGCCGAGTTGATCATCTCGGCGATGAAGACGAACGTGATCGCGAGCAGGAGCGCGATCAACTCGAGCCTCGAGATTCCGATCGCCAGTCCGGCGACGAGCACTGCGACGGCGATCGCGAAGTGGATCCGCATGTTCCGCTGCGTGCGGAGCACGTGGATGATCCCCTCGAAGGCGAAGTTGAAGCTGGCAAGCAGCGACGGGGTGCGGCGGGGCGCGTTCAGCGGCTCCACCTCGCCTCGCGCGCTTCCATCTCGCCGCCGTGCTCGTAGCCGAGAAGGTGGAGGAGGCCGTGCACGAGTGGACCCCTCCAGTTCTCTCCGACCACCTGCGGGCAGATAACCGCGTCGCCGAGCTGGCGCGGCACGCCCTCGGGCAGGTCCCCACGCCCGTCGATCGGGAACGAGAGCACATCGGTGGGCTCGTCGACGCCGAGGTACTCGCGCTTCAATCGGCGCATCTCGTCGGGGTCGGCGAACACGAGCCCGAGCTCCCCCTCCTCCACGCCTTCGTCGGCGAGGAGCCGCTGGGCGAGATCGATGGCCGCCGCCTGCTCGACCTCGAGTCCGCTTCGGTTGTCGACCTCCACCGAGACCATGGGCCCTACTTGCGGCGCTGCGTTCCCGTCTCCTCCGCGTGCTGCTTGTAGGCCTCGACAATTCGCTGCACGAGCTTGTGCCGCACGACGTCCTCGTGGCCGAAGCGGATGAAGGCAATGCCTTCGAGCGTTCCGAGGATCTCCTGCACCTGGATCAGACCCGATGCCTGGTCGCGAGGAAGGTCGACCTGCGTCACGTCGCCCGTGACCACCACCCTGGAGCCGAAGCCGAGCCTCGTCAGAAACATCTGCATCTGCTCGGGGCTCGTGTTCTGTGCCTCGTCGAGGATGATGAAGGAGTCGTTCAGCGTGCGGCCGCGCATGAACGCGAGCGGCGCGACCTCGATCGTCCCCTTCTCCATGTAGGCGGCCAGGCGGTCGGGCTCGAGCATGTCGTAGAGCGCGTCGAAGAGAGGCCGTAAGTAAGGATCGACCTTCTCCAGCATCGTTCCAGGGAGGTAGCCCAGCCGCTCGCCGGCCTCGACCGCGGGGCGCGTGAGGATGATGCGGCCGACCTCGCGACTCGAGAGCGACGCGACCGCCAGCGCCATTGCCAGGTACGTCTTGCCGGTTCCCGCGGGCCCGATCGCGAACGTGACCGTGTGCCCGCGTATGGCGTCCACGTAGCGCTTTTGCATCACCGTCTTCGGCGCGATCTTCTTGCCGCGGTGGCGCCAGACAACGTCGTCGAAGACCTCGCGGATGTCCGCGGTCTGATCGAGTGCGGCGAGCACGGCGTCCACGGTGGCGGGGCCGATGTCGTGCCCGCCCTCGACGAGCTCGGAGAGCTCGTCGACCACGGCGCGCGCCTGGGTCACCGCCGGGTCCTCGCCCTCGATCGTCAGCTGGTTGCCGCGGAGGCGGATCGTGCAGCGCAGGCGCTCGCGAAGGGCTTCGAGGACGCCGTCACCGATCGTTCCGAGCTCGGCGGCAACCTCGTTCGACACGGACAGGACTTCCTGCACGAAGTCTCAGTGTAGGTCACGGTTTTCGCCCACACGCGTGACGCACACGCGCAAATTTCGCCGGTAGGCTCGACGCGGGGAGGAGGTTGGGCGTGCCTTAACTAGGCCGCGACTTAACCAGGCCGCGACCGCGGGGCTGCGTCACGCAAGCTTCTCGCGAACCAGCTGGCCGACGACCGACCCGTCGGTCCGCCCCGACACCTGCGGCATCACGTCGGCCATCACGCGGCCGAAGTCACGCATGCTCGTTGCACCCACCTCGGCGATCGCATCGTCGACGATCTCCTCGAGCTCGTCCTCCGAGAGCGGCTCCGGCATGAACTCCTCCAGCACCGCGAGCTCCTGCTCCTCGCCCCGGGCCTGCTCCTCACGATCTGCCGCGCGGTACGCGTCGATCGCCTCGGTCCGGCGCTTCCGCTCCCGCTGCAGCACCTGCAGTTCCTCGTCGTCGTGCAGCGGGCGCTGCAGCTCCTTCTCGGCCGAGCGCAGGCTGGAAAGGATCAGCCGTAGGGCATCGCGGCGCGTGGTGTCGCCGCCGCGCATCGCCTCTTTGAGCTCGCCCTCGAGTCGCGCGATCAGACTCATGGCGAGACCTGCACAGGCGGTGCGTATCGCGCCATGCGCTTGGGTGGCCGCGCGGCCGCGGGTCCGAATCGCCGTCGGTGTCGCCTCATACAGGCAAGCCTCGCATCCGTCCGCCGAGCAGGTGCCAGTGGAGGTGAAAAATCGTCTGGCCGGCGCCCTCGCCCACGTTCACAATCACCCTGTAGTCCTCGAGCCCAGCCTCGCGGGCCGTGTCGGCAATGAAGTCGAGCATGCGCTTTGCCTCCTCGGGCGGGAACTCGCAGATCTCACGGAAGCTCGCCACGTGGCGCTCGGGCAGGATCAGGAGGTGCGTGTCCGCCTTCGGGTTGATGTCGCGAATTGCGACGAACCCGTCCCCTTTGCGCACATGCTCGCCCTCGCGCACGAGCTTGCAGAAGAGGCAATCCTCAGCCACCGACGATCCCTTCGCTCGTGATGGCGCGCGCCCGGACGCGAACCAACTCCCCGACCTTCGCGTCTACGAACCACGGCGAGTAGTCGTCGCCGTAGCCTCGGCCCGGCCGGTCGACGAGCACGACGTCCGTCCTGCCGAGCTTGCTCTGCCAGTACGTGCGGCAAGCGGCCGCGGAGGCGGCACGCAGCTGCGCACCGCGTTCCTTCTTCACCGCCGGCGGGACCGTGTCGGCGGCGGCGGTCGCGGTGCCCGGACGGGGCGAGTACGGAAAGACGTGGACCTTGGTGATTCCGGCCTCGCGAACGGCGCTCATTGTCTTTTCAAACGCGCGCTCGTCCTCGCCCGGGAAGCCGACGATCGCATCCGTCGTCAGGTTGAAATCGCAGAGCGCAGCAACGCGTCGCAGGTAGGAACGCGCGGTGTATCGCCGCGCCATCGCCTCCAGCACGCGATCGTCGCCCGATTGGAGCGGCACGTGCAAGTGACGGGAGACGACCGGCGTCTCGCGCAGCGCCTGCACGAGCTCATCGTTGACGTGATTGACCTCGATCGAGGACAGGCGCAGGCGCGCCAGACCATCGATCGCGCCCGCCTGACGGATCAGGCGCGGGAGGTTGTATCCCGCGTCGCGGTCGCGATAGCACCCGAGGTTGATGCCGGTGAGGACGATCTCTCGATGCCCTTGCGCGACGCGGCGGCGAATCTCGGCGAGCACCGCCTGAGCGGGCCGGCTGCGCGAGCGACCGCGCACAAGCGGAATGACGCAGAAGTTGCACGAGAAGCTGCAGCCGTCCTGAACCTTGACGAACGCTCGGACGCGGTCGAGCCGTGCGTCGGCCCGGACGCAGCCGATCGCGCCGACGTCTCCGGCCACGAACGCAGCCGTCTCCTCGCTGCGGCGAGCAACGACGGTGACGTTCGCGGGAAGGCCTGAAAACGCATCGGCGGCGAGGTTCGCGCTGCAGCCGGTGACGTAGACGCGCGCATGGGTGCGGGCTGCGCGCGCGGCCGCCTGGCGTGATTTCCGCACCGCCTCGTGGGTGACGCAGCACGTGTTGACAACGGCCACATCCGCCGCCCCGCGTAGCTCACGGTGCCCGTCCGCGAGCAGCCGCTCGCGGATCTCCTGCGCATCCGTGTGCGAGACCTTGCAGCCGAGGAATCGAATCGAGAAGCTCGCCACGGCGCGCGAACTCTACTCCCGGCCGTACAGATCGGCCGCCCAGCCATCCAGCGTCCGCCGTGCAAGCTGACGGAAGCCGTCGAGTTCCGGCCGGTCGCGCTCGAAGTAGCCCGAAGCGACCAATCTGTCGGAGTCGACCGTCGAGGCGAGCGCGCCCACAACAGCAAGGTCGATGTTCGCCACCGCCACGTCGGTGGGCGAGAGCGGGTCGCTGCTGACGTCGAGGAGCCGCGTCTCGACCCGCACGCGATTCGCGATCGCGTTCTGCTCGGCGGCTGCGATGGCGCGCGGGTCATGATCGACGGCGAACACCGGCGAGAAGCCGAGCTTGGCGGCCGCGACCGAGAGCACTCCGGATCCGCACCCAAGGTCGAGCAACGAGCCGCGGTCGAGGTCGAGCAGGAACTCGACGCAGAGGCGCGTCGTTGGGTGCGCGCCGGTGCCGAAGGCAAGACCCGGCTCGATCACGATTGCGGTCACGTCGCTCGGCGGGCTCTGCCACGGCGGACCGAGCCAGAGCGGCCCGACCCGCACCGGCCGGTGGAACTCGCGCCAGCGCTCTTGCCAGCCCGGCTCGACGGGCTCGACGCGCAGACCGTCGACGCCTGCGGGAATCTCCTCCACATACGCGGCCAGCTCCAGCTCCGGCCCCAGGTCGCGTTCCTCGAACCCCCCGGGGAAGCGCTCCAACCACTCGGCTCTCGCTTCCTCCGCGCTCGCAAGCGGGACACGAGCGGAGATCCGCTTGAGCGAGGTCAGCGGAAGGCGCTCTTCAGCTTGTCGAAGAAGCCTTCGTCCGTGGCGTAGGTGTCGTCGCGCTCGGAGCGCTCGAACTCCTCCAGCAGGCCGCGCTGCTCCTCGGAGAGGCGGCGCGGGACATCCACGTTGACGAGCACTCGGTGGTCGCCGCGCCCGAAGCCCTGGAGGACCGGCATGCCCCGCCCGCGCAGCACCCGCACCTCGCTGGGCTGCGTCCCCGGCTCGAACTCGAGGTCGACCTCCCCGTCGAGCGTCGGGATCCGCACCCTCGTGCCGAGCGCGGCCTGGGTCATCGTCAGGTCGACCGTCGAGAAGATGTCGTCGCCCTCGCGCACGAACCGCGGATCCGGACGGACGCGGACCTGAACGTAGACGTCGCCGGCCCGCCCGCCCAGCGCGCCCGCATGACCCTCCCCGGAGATGCGGATCTGCTGGCCGTCGTGGATGCCGGGCGGAATCTCGACCTCGAGCTGCCGCTCCTCGACCGTCCTCCCCTCACCGCGACAGGCGGCGCAGGGATCCTCGATGCGACGCCCGGAGCCGTTGCACGCCGGGCACGTGTGCGTCCGGATGAACTCGCCGAACACGCTGCGGGAGACCTGCTGCAGGCACCCGGAGCCGGCACAGCGTTCGCAGGTCACGGGCTCCGTCCCGGGCTCTGCGCCGCTGCCGTGGCACAACTCGCAGATCACGGCGACTGGGAACGGCACCGCTCGCTTGGTTCCTCGCGCCGCCTCGACGAGCTCGACCTCGACCTGCGCGCTGACGTCTGCTCCGCGGGCGCGGGTCGGCCGCCCCCCGACCCCGAACAGGTCGTCGCCGAAGAACGCGGAGAAGAGGTCGGTCAGGCTGCCGAAGTCGAACTGCGTCGGCTGGAAGCCGCCGCTGCGCAGCCCGGCATGGCCAAACCGGTCGTACAGCTCACGCGTTTCGCGCTTCGAGAGCACCTCGTAGGCCTCGACCGCCTCGCGGAACCGCTCCTGCGCGTCCGGCGCGTCCGAGACGTCCGGGTGCAGCTCGCGGGCCAGGCGCCGGAACGCACGCTTGATCTCGCCGTCTTCCGCAGTTCGCGAGAGACCGAGTACCTCGTAGTAGTCGCGCCGCGTGGTCGCCATCGCTCCAAGCGTAGCTCCGCCCTCAGTTGTCTTCGTAGACCAATTCCACGAAGCGGGAGAGCTCGGAGGCGGCGCCGCGAACCGAGTGAATCGCCTTCGCGTAATCCATCCGGACTGGACCGAGCAGGCTGACGGCACCCAGCGTCCGGTTGGCGAGCCCGTAGGCCGCGCCGACGAGCGCCAGGTCGTGCAGGCCCGGGTGATCGAGCTCTTCACCGACGCGGACGAAGGGTCTCCGCGGATCGAGCGCGCGCCCGACGATTCGAAGCAGCGCCGCGCGCTGCTCGAGCATCTCGAGCAGATGCTGGTACGCCTCCCGCTCCTCCATTCGCGCGGCCTCGAAGAGGCCGGCCGCGCCCCCGATGTAGAGCGTCCCCCGCTCCTCGACCAGCTCGGTGAACGCCGGCCGAACGATCGCGAGGAACTTCGCCTCCGCATCCGTGAGCGCGGGGTCGTCGAAGCGGTGGCGGACGCCGTGCGTCCCGAGGGTGAGCCCGCGCAGGGCCTCGTTCAGATACTCGCCGGCCCAGTTCGCGAGCCCGCGGTCGACCGGCTCGTCAACCGTGAACACCCGCTTCGACACGCCGCCGGTCGAGGTGATGACCACGACCATCACCACCTGCTGCTGGAGCAGCAACACCTCGACATGCCGGACAGTCGCCGTCTCGAGCGGCGGCGCGGACACGAGCGCCAGCAATCGAGTCACGTCCGACAGTGCCTCGGTCGTCGCCTGGAGCGCGGTCTCGACTTCGGCGCGCGCGGTGGTCAAGTCGAGTGGAAACGGCGCCGCTTGCGGCTCCAGGCGCTCGAGCAGCGAGTCGGCGTAGAGGCGGTACCCCGCATCCGTCGGAACGCGGCCGGCGGACGTGTGGGGGTGCGTCAACAGGCCCCGCGCCTCGAGCTCTGCCAGCTCGCCGCGGACCGTCGAGGCGGAGACGCCCAGGCCGGTGCGGTCGACGAGGGTCTTCGAGCCGACGGGCTGCCCGGTCGCGACGTGCTCCTCGACCAGGCGCCGCAGAATGCGCCGCTGGCGCTGGGTCAGTTGAGGCCGAGCCGGATCCGCCATCTTTGCAGGCAAATTCTAGGCGAGCAGGTCGGCGGTGACCGCCCCGCCGACAAACCGTCCGCGGGGCGTGAGCACGATCCGATCGCCTTCGACGCCGGCATCCTTGAACCGCGCAGCGAGGCCTAGCCGCTCGAGCCGCTCGAGCGCCTCCGGGTCGACGACGCGGTCAACTTGCCGCAAGGCCAGCGGCTCATCCAGCCGAAGGCCAAGCAGCAACTTCTCGCGCAGGCGGACGTGCTCGTCGAGCGGCTCGAGCTCCCGCGGAGGCCGGCGGCCCGCCGCCAAGGCCGAGAGGTACGGCCCGAGCCGCGGCGTCGTCCTCCAGCGGATGCCGTCGACCGTCGACACGGCGCCGATCCCAAGCCCGAGGTAGTCGTGCCCGTGCCAGTAGGCCAGGTTGTGGTGCGAGCGAAGATCGCGCTCGTCCTCGTGTCCATCGGTGCGGCAGAAGTTCGCCGTCTCGTACCAGCGATAGCCGGCCGCGGTCAGGCGCTCGACGACGTGCTCGAAGTAGCCCTCCATCTTGTCGGCCTGCCGACCGAGCTCGTCTCCGTGCACGTGGGTGAAGCGCGTCCCCCGTTTCGCCTCCAGCTCGTAGCACGACAGGTGTTCGGGGCCGAGAGCGAGGGCTTCGCTCAGGTCGGCGTCGAGGTCGGCGGCGCTCTGGCCGGGAATCCCGTAGAGCAGGTCGAAGGAGATGTTGTCAAAACCGGCATCGCGTAGATGGTAAAAGGAGCGCCGGACGTCGTCAGGTCCGGCAACGCGATCGAGCACCCCGAGCAGCCTGGGGTGGAAGCTCTGCACGCCCATCGAGATCCGGGAGACACCTGCGGCGCCCAACAGCGACGCCAGCGCCGGCGTAACCGTCTCCGGGTTCGCCTCGACCGTCACCTCGTCGGCGTGCGGCAAGGCCGCGAGCAGCCGCTCGAGCTCGTCTGGCTCGGTGAACGTCGGCGTCCCCCCGCCGAGGAAGATCGTTTCCAGGCGCGGCGCGAGACGGTGGCGCTCGAGCTCGAGCTCCGCGAGCAGTCCGTCCACGTATGCGCCGTGCTGGCCGCGCCGGCCGACGACGGTGACGAAATCGCAGTAGCCGCAGCGATGCGCGCAGAACGGGAGGTGGACGTACAGATGGCCGACGCCGCTCATTTCCCGCCTCCATCGAGGTTGAGCACGGCAAGGAACGCCTCCTGCGGCACCTCGAC
>JBKPFU010000071.1:0-7234 GCA_046728975.1 Actinomycetota bacterium
CGGACCGACTCGTCCAGATCCGCCATCTCGGCGATCCCGCCCGCGTTGTCGGTTACAGGGCCGTATGCGTCGAGCGCGACGATCAGCCCCGTCATGGAGAGCTGCGCCATCACCGCGACACCGATCCCGTACAGACCTGCGAAATGATGCGCGATCAGGATGCCCGCGGCGATAACGATTACGGGCAGCGCCGTCGCCTGCATTCCGACGGCGAGGCCCTCGATGATGTTGGTCGCGTGCCCCGTCTGTGACGCCCGCGAGATCGATTTCACGGGCCGCCAGCGCGTGCCCGTGTAGTACTCGGTGATCGAGACGAGCAGGAACGTGACGGCGAGCCCGACGAGCGCCGAGACGTACAGGTCGGAGAAGCTGAACTTGCCCCCGTCGAAGGCCATCGTCACTGGGATGAAGCCGAGCGCCGAGAGCACTGTGGCGACGACGACGGCCGTGTACAGCGCGCCCATGATCGACCCACGGCGCCCGACTCGCGCGAACATCGTCCCGATCACGGAGGCAAGAATCGACACGCCGCCGAGGGCCAGCGGATACAGCGTCAGGTCGGTGGCCGGAAACCGCATCGCCGCGATCAGCATCACGGCGACCGCCGTCACGGCGTACGTCTCGAACAGGTCGGCCGCCATGCCGGCGCAGTCTCCGACGTTGTCGCCGACGTTGTCGGCGATCACCGCCGGGTTGCGCGGATCGTCCTCGGGAATCCCGGCCTCGATCTTTCCGACCAGGTCGGCGCCGACGTCCGCCGCCTTCGTGTAGATGCCACCGCCGAGACGGGCGAAGACGGAGATCAGCGAGCCGCCGAACGCGAGGCCAACCAGGTCGTCGATCGCGCTCTCCGACGACTTGTCGAACCAGTCCGTCAGTACCCAGTAGTAGCCGGCGACGCCGAGCAGGCCGAGCCCGACGACGAGCAAGCCCGTGACCGAGCCTGCCCGAAACGCGACGTTCAGCGCGGGCCGCAGCCCTTTCTTCGCCGCCTCCGCCGTCCGCACGTTGGAGCGGACGGCAACGTTCATCCCAATGAATCCGGCCGCCGCTGAGAGCACCGCGCCGATCAGAAACCCGACGGCCGTGCCCCAACCGAGCTTGTTGTAGAAACCCAGCAGCAGGAACGGCACGATCGCGACGACCGCGATTGTCGTGTACTGGCGGCGGAGGTAGGCGGCGGCGCCTTCCTGGACGGCCCGCGCGATCTCTCTCATCCGCTCCGATCCGGTCGGCTGCCGAAGCAGCCAAAGCGTCAGCGCGATGCCGTACACGATCGCAATGGCCGAGCATACGAGCGCGAACAGGACGGGATGATCTTTGAAGAAGTCGATCATGTCGGCGCTTACAAAGTCAGCGCCGAGGCGTCCCCGGCGCCGCGCTTTTCTATCACAGCAGCCGCTCGGAGAGCGGCCATCTCAACTATTTCCGCCCGCGGCTGAGCGTCAGGTTGACCCGGCCACCGTTGGGCAAGCGAGTCCCGGCACGCGGCGCCTGGAGCATCACGCGGCCCTTCCTGATTCGCGCCGAATACACCCGCCGGACGCGCCCCAGATGGCAGCGCGAGCGCGCGATCAACCGCTTCGCGCGGACGAGCCTGCGGCCGAGGACACGCGGGACGGCGCAGGCAGGCAGGGTACGGCGTCCTAGGTCGCAACTTTCGAGGCCGAGCGCCTTGCAGGCGTTGAGCCGGCCACCGCTGACCGTCCGGCCGAGCAGCGTCGGCTTGACGTCGGCGCTCGCGAGCAGCAGGTTCTTGAGCTGCCACGGAGACCGCGACGGGCTCTGCGCGAGCAGGAGAGCGGCGACGCCGGAGACGTGCGGCGTCGCCATCGAAGTGCCTCGCATGGTGGCGTAGTCCGCGGCGCGGGGGCGGGTGTCGAGGCAGCGAAGAACGACGTCGTCGAGATGGACGCCGTCGCCGACGATCTGATCCGAGTCGCTGACGAAGTTGAAGCGCAGAAAGAACGGGCCGCCGTCGAAGTTGTATCCCTCGAGCTCGTTCGAGAGCGCGCTCGAGAACGGGAGGAAGGCGCCGTTCGTCGAGCCGCTCCAGGCGGCCATGAAGACCCACGAGCCGGGGACGCCGGTAGCCGACCCGTACACCGCGAGGCCCGTGGTCGGGACCGCGGGCGTGTCGAGCATCAGCGGGTAGTCGACGCGGCAACCGAGGCGACCCACGAGGTTCTGGGCGAAGGCAGTGGCGATCGAGGTGTCCGTGTTCGGCGCATAGCGGCGGCCGGGTGACTCCGTGATGCTGTAGCTGCCGGAGAGGTGTGCCTCAGTCGTGCGCTGCCACGGCGGCGAGCCGTTGTCGTCCCAGACGCCGCTGAGCGACCCTTCGAAGTTGTCGCCGAAGACGGTTTGGTAGGCGGGAGCGTCGCTCGCGATGTCAACGCCGGGAGCGGCAAGAGCGACCGTCGTCGCTCCGAAGTTCGAGAAGCCGGCCAGCCGGTCGTTCCGGTCGGTCGCCGCCACGCAAATGAGGTTCGGCAGGTCGTAGTCGCACGGATAACGACCGATCACGTCGTTGTCCTCGCCGTCGTTCCCGGCCGCAAAGACGAACAGCGTGTTGGGGCAGGCGATCATCGCCTGGCGTTGAAGCTCCGACGGCGCGGAGCCGCCGAAGCTTCCGTTGACGACGCGCGCCCCGTGCGCGCAGGCGTAGCGGAAGGCCTCGGCGATGTCGGAGCTGCGAAGCGTTCCCGCACCGGTCGCGACGCGAAGCGCCATCAGCTGCACGTTCCAGTTGACCCCGACCGACCCGGCCCCGTCGTTCCCAGATGCGCCGATTGTGCCGGCGACATGCGTTCCGTGACCGTTGTAGTCCAGAGGCTCGGCGTCGCCGGCGAGAAAGTCCCACCCGATCCCGGGCCACATGTTTGGCGTGAGATCCGGGTGGTTGTTCGCGATCCCGGAGTCGACGACGGCGACGATCACCCCGCGGCTCCCTGTCGTCGCGTTCCACGCCTCGGGCGCGTCGATATCCGCGTCGTTTGCCTGATTCAGGCCCCAGAGCTGCGAGAACATCGGGTCGTTCGGCGTGGCGTCGAGGTGGTAGAGGTAGTTCGGCTCGGCGATCGCCACGTCCGACCGACGCTTCAGGCGAGCGATTCCCTCGTGAAGGGTCTCCCCCCGGCGCAAATCGACCACGGCAATCCGTCCACCGTTCGTGGCCTTGTACTGAACGACCGCCTCGCCCGGGACGAACTCGGCCCCACCGCGCGCCGCCGCCGGAACCGCCGCTAAGGCGACGCCGAGCGCCGCGAGGACCCAGCCGAACCCCCTCATACTCCCGCTCTGACCGTACCACCGGCCCGGCGGACTTTCTACGGGCTACCGCGCTACGAAGCCTTCGAGGCGTCGGCGTATGCCAGCTGCATGTTCGCGAGCACCTGGTTGAAGTCGGTCAGCGCCTGCTCGGGAACGTGCCCCTCGAGCACCGGGAGCAGCGCCTTGAGCGACTCGATCGCAAGGCGCGCCTGCTCGAGATCCTTGTCCTCGCCGGTGAGGCGGTGGTAGCCGAGCGACGAGACGGTGTAGAGCGTCTGCAGCAACAGGTCGGAGACCTTCAGCTTCTTCAACTCGTCCTGAAGCTGCTGGACGAGCTCGTCCTCCGACGGCTGTTTCGGATCCTCAGCCAACGGGCTCCTTTTCGCCTACGAGTGCGGCGTAAATCTCTTCCATCGTCGCGCCCTGCTCGTGCGCCGCGATCTGCCGCTCCGCCGCGTTGGCCGTGGGGATTGCGAGCTGATCGGCGATGTCGAGCTCCTCCGCCGCAGGCCGCACCCAGTCGACGAGCCGCTCGAGGCGCGCGCGCGCGGGTCGCACTTCCCCCGTCCGAAGGTCGATCAGGTCGCCTGAGAGGCCGTGCCGGATTGCGCGCCAGAAGTTCTCTTCGATCAACCGGTGCGGATAGTTCGGCAGCGGCTCGCCCTCGTCGAGGGCACGGACAATGCGGGCGACGAGCGCGTAGGAGAGCGCGGCGAGCGCCCGCGACTCGGCGAGCTCGGGCTGCGCGTCGCAGATGCGGAGCTCGACCGTCGGGAACGCGAGGTGAGGGCGCACGCTCCACCACATCTGCGTGTGCTCGTCGATCGAGCCGGTGTCGTACAGAAAACAGACGTACCGCTCGAACCCGTCCCAACCGTCGTAGGCGTCCGGGACGCCGCAGCGCGGAAACATCCTCGTGAAGATCTGCGACCGCGCGGAATGCAGATGCGTGAACACCCCTTCCACGAAGGGGGAGCTGGCCGAGACGGCGAGCAGCTCCGGCAGGAAGTTCCTCAGCGCGTTGCAGACGGCGACGGCCCGGTCAGGGCCGCGGATCGCCACGTGGACGTGGAAGCCGAACGAGTTGTTCCGCCAGACGACGTAGCGCAGGATCTCGTCATTCCGCCGGTAGTGCGGCGTGTCGATGATCCGCTGGTCCTGCCAGCGGCTCCACGGGTGCGTCCCGATCGAGGCGAGCTCGTAGCCGAGCGAGTCGGCCAGCTCGCGCAGCTGGGTCCTGCGCTCGCCCATCTTCGCCGCGGCCTCGTCGAAGGTCTCGCAGCGCCCGGTTCGCACCTCGACCTCGGACGAAATCAGCTCGCCGACGAGGTGCCGCTCGAGCGGCCCGCCGCGGGCAGCCGCCTGGAACTGCTCGAACGCGTTCGTCAGCTCGAGCGTCTCCGGATCGAGGATCGCGAACTCCTCCTCGACCGCGAGCGTCAGCTCCTGCGCGTCCTCGAACTGCTCTCGGGCAAGCCGAATCTGGTCCTCGGGGCTGAGTGTCTGCGTGTCCCCCACGGCCGGCTCACTTTATGTGTTGAAGCAAGCGCTCCGACACGCTTTCCCAGCTCCAGAGCTCGCGGGCCGCGGCGCGCGCGGCCTGCGACAGTTGTTCGCGCTCGCCGTCGGGCAGCGCGAGCAGGCGCTCGAGCTTATGGGCCAGGTCGAGGGCGTTGCCGGTCTCGAAGCTGGTCAGATCGCGGCACGGCGCCGGGTAGACGGCCTCGAGCCCCTGCGCCACTTCCGCAAGCCCTGAATGCCGCGACACGAGCGGAGGACAGCCGGCAGCGGCGGCCTCCGCCGCCACCATGCCGAACGCCTCCGGGAAGATGGACGGCACGACCGTCACCTCGCAGAGGGGGATCAAATCGACCAGGTGGCGGTGCTCCAGCGGCCCGGTGAAGGTCGCGTTCTCAGGCGCCGTTCGCTCGAGCTCTTCGCGGAAGTCGCCGAAGCCGACGATCAGCGACCGAGCACCGACCTGCCGCAACGCCTCGAACAGGACGTGGACGCCTTTGTTGTAGAGCAGCTTCCCGAAGTAGAGGACCGTCGGCTCGGCGGAGGAGAAGAAGCGCTCGAACCGTTCGGCGTTGCCGTCGTCCGGAAGGCGCTCGGCTGCGTTGCCCGGGTTCGGGGGGTCGCGCCGCGACTCCGCGAGCAACCCCGTCAGGGCGTCGTCGCGGGGCTTGGGAGTGAACTCCTCGACATCGACTCCGGGTGGAACCTCGTGCACCCGCTCAACGTGGCCGACGACCTCTTCCAGCACGTTGCGTATGTGCTCCGAGCCGACGTAGACGGCCTCGCCTCGGGCCAACGACTCCCTCCCCCATGCCGACAGCTCCTCGTTCCCCCGCATCGAGTACTCGAGCTCCGAGCCGTGCGCCTTGACTGCGTAGCGCGCTCCGCTGGCAGCGCCGACGGGCCCTCCGAGCAGCACGTGGTTCGCGAAGACGAGATCGGCCGGCAGGTGTTCGCGCACGGCCTCGGCGTTCGCGTCCACGTAGCGCTTGCGTCGGACGGGAGCTAGTTCCTGCAAGAGCACGGGCTCGAGGCCCTCGTAGCGATCGACGATGAAGACGGGCAGCACGCCGTCTGGGAGCTCCGGGCGCACGACGGTGGCGCCCTCGAGGTCATACTGCTCGGGCTGCGGCTCCTGGCAGACGACGACCACTTCGTGGCCGGTCTTGCTCCACGCCCGCGCGAGCGCGCGCGTGTATACGTTCGAGCCAGTGCCGCCGAGTAGATAGCCGTGCCAGAGGACGATTCTCACGTCGGGGGGCCTTGCCCCAGCTTTGCTCTCCGCGCGCTAGGTCAGGTGGAAGTAGAGGGCGTGGAGTAGCTCGACGGCGGGGTTCGACGTGTAGACGGTGACGTCCGGCGGCACGTCAAGCAGCGCCTCCGAGTAGTTGAAGATGATCTTGACCCCCGCGTCGACGACGTCGTTCGCCACCTGCTGAGCGCTGGCTCCGGGAACCGCGAGCACGCCGACGATGATGTTCTTGTCGCGGACGACCTGCCGCAGGTCACCGTAGTCGCTCACGTCGTGCGTGCCGACCGTGCCGCCCACCTTCTCCGGATCGGTGTCGAAGACCGCGGCGATGTTGATGCCATGCTCGGCGAAGATCGGTGAGCTTGCGATCGCCTGCCCGAGCCGCCCTGCGCCGACGAGCGCGATGTTGTGCTGCCCCTGCGTCCGGAGGATCTTCCGGATCTCGCTCAGGAGCGAGTCGATCGAGTAACCGACCCCTCGTTTGCCGAACTTGCCGAACGCCGAGAGGTCGCGGCGGATCTGCGTCGCATTGATGTTCGTGTAATCGGCGATCTCCTGCGAGGAGATCCGCTGCTTGCCCATCTTCTTCGCCTGGGTCAGAACCTGGAGGTACCGGGAAAGCCGCCCGGCGACCCCGACGGTCAGCCGGTCGTTCGTTCCAGCTCGCTCTACCTCAGAAGCTTGTAACAACGCACAAAGATTCTGCCATCAGGCCTATCTGCAGCGCAAAATGGCGTCACATACGGGGGTTTTCCGGCCGACTTTGTGCGCCGAGCTTGCGGCGAAAACCCTCTGGTGCGACGTGGTAGACGAACGCTCGCTCGCCGTCGATCTCCACCACCGGCAGCCATTCGCGGTAACGCGCCTCGAGCTGCGCGTCGCCGTCGATCGCGACCTCCTCGTAGTCGAACTCGAGCTCGTCACGCAGGTCATCCAGCGTGGCCCGCGCCCGCTCGCACAGCGAGCAGCCGGCCGAGGTGAAGAGGACGACGCGGCCTACGGGTACAGCCCGCGCGTGACGGTCGCCTCGGAGACGCGGCTGACGGCGAGACCGTAGGCGGCCAGGCGCATGCTCGTCTCCCGTTGTTCGTACACGTGCCACGTTTCGTTGAACGCGCGCGTGACGATGTCCCGGAGCTTCGAGTTGACCTCGTTCTCCTTCCAGAAGTACTCCTGGAGCCCCTGGACCCA
>JBKPFU010000072.1:0-25939 GCA_046728975.1 Actinomycetota bacterium
GTTCGTGCTTTTCTCGCACCGCCCATCGCGCCCCGGCGACGAGCGGAATTCCGTCAAACCCTCATGGGCGCGTTGAACGAGTGACGGCACGGGCGTACGATTGCGCCCGCCCAACGGCTACACCCATAAAGGGGAGAGGGGAGTTATGCCGATGCGGTTGCTATTTCGTCCGCATCTCAGGCTCCTTGTCGCCCATTGCCTTCACGTTCGCGCTCGTGTTGGCCCCAGGCGTTCCGGCAAGCCATGTCGGACCGGGGCCGACAGGGGGTGTCGACGCGAAGGTGACGGACGACAACTTGAACGTCGACGGGGGCGATGCAGCCACGACGCCCAGCAAGGACGCCCGCAACCGTCAGTCGAACGAGACGACGGTCGCGATCAGCCCGGTCGTGTCACCCGTCACGGGCACCGTCGGCGACGTGGTCGCGGCCGCCGCGAACGACTACCGGATGGCGCCCCACTTCGGGGATACGTGGATGCCGATCTACCTGTCGTTTGACGGCGGAGCGACCTGGTTTGGCTCGCCGCCGTTCCCGCGCGGCTACAACACGATGGTTCCGGGCTTCCCGACCGACACGTCCGCGTCCGGCACGAGCTCGCCGCTCCATGGCTTGGACGGAGCCGGCGACCCGATCATCCGGTTCGACGCGAGCGGAAACCTCTACGTCGGCGGGATCGCCTTCAACCGCAATTTCGACCAGCCGGACCGTCCGGTGGACACAACCGTGTTCGTGGCGAAATACAACTACACGCCTGGAACTCCGGCGACGGCGAGCACGACGACGTCTGCCGAGATGCCGCCGCACTTCACCTATGCGGGGACGACGATCGTCGACCGAGGCGCGGTTGGCTTCGCGGTGCCCGGCGTCGTGGGATTCACGGGCAACTTCGTCGACAAGCCGTGGATGGAAGTCGATCTCAACTCGCCGAGCGCAAGCCCGTGCGCGGGCAGCCTGTACGTCGCCTGGACGAGCTTCCACGGCCCGTCGGGCAGTTCGCCGATCCGGTTCGCCCGCTCGAACGACGGCGGTGCGAGCTTCTCGGCCTCGACGGTCGTGTCCACCGGAGGCACGCAAGGGACGCCCAGCAACCAGGGCGTGGATATCGCGGTCGCCCCGAACGGAACCGTCTACCTCGCCTACGAGGCGTTCAAGCGGAGCACCGGCGCTACGACGATCAACTTCGTGAGCTCTATCGACTGCGGCAAGCACTGGAGCCAGCCCGTAGTTGTCAACACCGTCAACGACCCGCAGGCTCCCGGCGTCGCCTTCCGGACGCCGACCTTCGCGTTCCTGGCAGTGGACAGCACCAACTCGAACGTCGTCTACGCCGCCTATCAGCACCTCGTGGGCGATTACGACATCTACGTCCAGCGCTCGACGAACGGGGGTCAGACCTGGGGGCCGCGCGTTCAGGCGAACGACGACCCCGGCGCAAGGCACCAGGTCTTTCCGACGATCGAGGTCTCTCACGGCGCCCTGCACGTGGCGTGGTACGACTTTCGGAACAGCGTCACGCCCGATAACGAGGCGCTTGACGTCTACTACGCGTGCACAAACTGCGACGGCGTCGCATGGCCGACGTTCAGCCACAGCACGCGCGTGACCGACGTCTCGCACAACCCGGAGTGCCAGATGTTCGGAGGCGGGACATCGGCCTTCCACGGCGACTACATCGAGCTGGACGCCCGCTGGACGGGCACGAACCACCAGGTCAACGTCGCCTGGGCCGATAACCGGGACGTGCCTGCCGCGCAGTGCGATCTGACACCCGGACCGGGTGCCACGAACAGCATCGGCAACCGCAACCAGAACATCTACGCCGACCACCTAATCGTGTTGCCGTGAGCTTGACGGCCGGAGGGGCCCCGCGCGCGGGGCTCCTCCGGTCAACTCTCTTCCGTGCGCTCGGTCTGGGCGCGCTCCTTGATCTCCTCGACGACCGCCGGCTCGGCGAGCGTCGTCGTGTCGCCGAGCTCACGGTTCTCGGAAACGTCGCGCAGCAGGCGGCGCATGATCTTCCCTGAACGGGTCTTCGGGAGCTCGGGTGTGAAGACGATGTTCGCCGGCCGGGCAATTTTCCCGATCTTGCGCGCCACGTGTTCGCGCAGCTCCTCCAGCATCTCGACCGAGCCGTCCTCGCCGCCCTTCAGCGAGACGAACGCGACGATCGCCTGTCCCGTCGTCTCGTCCTTGCGGCCGCAGACCGCGGCCTCGGCCACCTTCTGGTGGTCGACCAGCGCGCTCTCGACCTCGATCGTCGAGATGCGGTGGCCGGAGACGTTCATCACGTCGTCGACGCGTCCGAGGAGCCAGAAGTCGCCGTCCTCGTCGATCCGCGCGCCGTCGCCCGCGAAGTACGTGTCCGGGTACTTCGACCAGTAGGTCTCGCGGTAGCGCTCGTCGTCCTTGTAGATCCCGCGCAGCATCGCCGGCCACGGCCGCCGGAGCACGAGATAGCCGCCGCCGCCCGGCCCAACCTCGTTTCCCTGCTCGTCGTAGACGGCTGCGTCCACGCCCGGGAACGGCTTCGTCGCGGAGCCCGGCTTCAGCGTCGTGATCCCGGGCAGCGGCGTGATCAGGATCATCCCCGTCTCCGTCTGCCACCACGTGTCGACGACGGGCGTCCGGTCACTGCCGATGTGCTCGCGGTACCAGACCCAGGCCTCCGGGTTGATCGGTTCCCCGACGGTGCCGAGCAGCCGGAGCGACGAGAGGTCGTGCTTCTGCGCGTGCTCGGGGCCCCACTTCATGTGCGAGCGGATCGCCGTCGGCGCCGTGTAGAGGATGTCGACCTTGTAGCGCTCGATGATCGCCCACCAGCGGTCCTTGTCCGGGTAGTTCGGCACGCCCTCGTAGAGGACGCCGGTGGTGCCGTTGCAGAGCGGGCCGTAGACGATGTAGCTATGGCCGGTGACCCAGCCGACGTCGGCCGCGCACCAGTACACCGAGTCGGGCTTCACGTCGAAGATGTAATGGTGCGTCGCCGCGACGCCGACGAGGTAGCCGGCGGTCGTGTGGGCGATCCCCTTCGGCTTCGCAGTCGTGCCGCTCGTATAGAGCAGATAGAGCAGGTCCTCCGAGTCCATCGGCACGCATGGGCACGAGGTCGGGTCGTCTGACTCACCGTCGACGAGCTCGTGCCACCAGACATCGCGGCCTTCGTGCATCTGCGGTCCCTCGCCGGTTCGGCGAAGGACGACCGAGTGCTTCACCGTCGGCGACTGCTGGAGCGCCTCGTCGGCGTTCGCTTTCAGCGGCACCTTGCCCCCGTTCCGCCAGCCTTCGTCCTGTGTGATCAGGAACTCGCACTCCATGTCGTTGATCCGGCCGGATAGCGAGTCGGCCGAAAAGCCGCCGAAGACCACGGTGTGCGGAGCTCCGATCCGGGTGCACGCCAGCATCGCGATCGGCAGCTCCGGGACCATGCCCATGTAGATCGCGACCGGCGTGCCCTTCTGCACGCCCAGCTTCTTCAGCCCGTTCGCGAAGCGAACGACCTCTTCCTGGAGACCCGCGAACGTGATCTCGCGCCGGTCGCCCTCGGGCTCACCCTCCCAGTAGTAGGCGACGTTCCCGCCGTTCCCTGCCTCGACGTGCCGGTCGACGCAGTTGAAGCAGACGTTGAGCTTCCCTCCCAGATACCACTTCGCATAAGGCGGCTTCCATTCGAGGAGCTCCGAGAAGGGCTCGAACCACGTAACGCGGTTGCGGCCCTCCGTCTCCCAGAACTCCTCGAAGTCGCGTTCGTAGATCTCAGGCTGCGCATTCGCCTGTGCCGCGAACTCCGGGGACGGCTCGTACCGCCTCTCCTCGAGAAAGACGGTTTCTATCGCGTGCGTCACGGAGTCAGGTCGTATGGAAAGTCGGTGAGGCGCTCGGCCCCGTCCGCGCTGACGCGGACGAGATCCTCGAGCCGGCAGCCGCCGTACCCGTGCCGGTAGAGGCCCGGCTCGAGCGTGATCACGTCGCCTTCGACGAGCTCGCCCGGATAGCGGCCGAGCCACGGCTGCTCGTGCACCTCGAGGCCGACGCCATGGCCGAGGCCGTGGAAGAACCCGTCCTCGAGCACCTCGCCCTCGGCCTTCGACAGGCCGGTCGGGTAGCCGTGCTCCTCGAACAGCTCGCACACGAGCACGTAGACGTCCCTTCCGGGAACGCCCGGCTTGACCGCCTCGACCGAGCGCTCGAGTGCGTCGTGGACGAGGCGCTGGTACTCGGCAAGCTCGTCGGACGGCTCACCGACGACGAACGTCCGGGTCATATCTGCGTAGCAGGCCGAGCGACGGTCACGCGGCCACAGGTCGATCACGATCGGCTCGCCCGACGCAATCGGGCCCGATCCCATCTCGTGGCCGACGGCGCTCTGCGCGCCGTGAGAGACGATGAACTCGTCGGCGAAAACGTCGTGCTCGGTGAAGACCTGTTGGATTGCGAACTTGATCCGCTCGCATGTCAGCGTTTCGCCGTCGAGCACGGCGGCGCCGTTCTGCGGCTCGGCCCGAGCGATCAGCTCCCGCGCCGCCGCCATCGCCGCCTCCGCGCCGCGCTGCGCCCGCCCGATCCCCTCGAGCTCGGCCGTGCTCTTTACCCGCCTCCGCGAGACGAAGAAATCATGGTCGGCCTTGAGCTCGACGCCGTCGGCGCGCAGACGGTCGGCGATCGCGAGCGGGAACGTCATCGGCGCGACCGCGCTCTTGATCCCGAACTCCCGGCAGGCGCGCGCGCACACCTCGAGGTCCATCTCCTCGCGCTTCATGCCCTTGGCGATCATCTCGTCCCAACCGAGCTCCTCGAACGGGTGGCACTTGATCCCGTCCACCTCCTCGATTCGCTCCACCTCGAAGGCCGTGACCACCGCGTGCCGCTCGCCGTCGTGCTCCACGTAGAGGAACGGGTCCGGAATCGCCACCGGAACCTCGTGTCGAAGCTCGGGGGATCGCAGTGTGTCGGCCCAGATCAGAACGTCGGCCAAGGCGGACGCGAATCCTATCGCCCTACGTAGACTCAAGCTTTGAGTGCCCCCTCAAGCAATTCACGCCATCACCTCCGGCGGCTGCAAAGCGTCGCCAGGCGGCGTCCTCGGTCGCCCACGTACTTGTTCAGTACGCGGGCTCCCTGCGTCCTTGCCTCACTCGCTTTTCGCGCGCCGGAGGCGGGGGTGCATTACTTGAGGGAGCGCTAGTGGACAACGAAGTGCTCGAGCGGGCGCAGAAGCTGGTCGAGGAGTACGACCGCGAGCTCGAGCGCTCGCTCCCCGACGGCGCCGAGACGGAGCTCTTCGATGCCCACGTCCACCTTGGGCACGACATCGACGGCTTCCGCGGCACCTACGAAGAGCTCGAGGAGGTTCACAACCGCTATCGCATCAAGCGCGCGTTCATGTTCTGCATGGACGAGCACGATCGGCACCCGGCGTTCCGCGTCGCCAACGACCGCACGCTCGCGCACGCCGCGCGCTCGAACGGCCGCCTGATCCCGTTCGTCCGCCTCGACCTCGCGGAAGAGCCGATCGAGGAGGCGAAGCGGTGCCTCGACCTCGGCGCCCGAGGCATCAAGCTCCACCCGCGTGCACAGGGCTTCCTCCTCAACGACGAGCGGCTCGCGCCGGTGTTCGCGCTCGCGGCCGAGCGGCGCGTCCCGATCTTGATCCACGGCGGGCGGGGCCTCCCTCCGATTGCCGACCACCTGGCGCGACTCGTCGACGACTACCCCGAGGCGGAGCTGATCATCGCCCACGGAGGCATTGCCGACTTGCCGGCACTGGCGGAGCGGTTCGCGGGCAAGTCCGGGGTCTTCTTCGATACGTCCGTCTGGAGCCCCGTCGACCTGATCAGCGTCTTCCACGTCTTCTCGCCCGAGCAGGTCCTGTACGCCTCCGACTACCCGTACGGTCAACAACCGAGCTCATTGCTGATCGCCCTGCGCACCGCGAAGGCCGCGGGCCTCAACGACGACGATCTACGCAACATGTTCTCCCGCAACGCGAACCGAATTGCCGCCGGCGAGGCGCCGCTGGAGCCGACCATGCCGAAGGGTGGCGACAGACTGTCCCAGCCGATCGCATTCGCCCGTATCCACCAGTACCTCTCGATGGCCACTCCGCTTCTGTGGACGCGCCAGCCGGACACGATCGGTGTGCTCGGGCTCGCGCTGAACGCCTGCTACGAGCGCGACGGGAACGAGGACGAGCGCGAGCGCATCAAGGAGCTGCTCACGACCGCCCGGGACGCCTGGCGCTCGTTGCCGGAGATCGACGACGAGCTGGAGCAGCGGATCGTTTCGCGTCAGACGTTTCGGCTGATTCACCTGGCGGACATCCTGGCGGTGACGCCAAATGCTTGAGCTGCGCGTCAACGGAGGGATTCATCGCCTCGACCCGCGCGTCGGACGCACCCTGGCCGAGACGCTTCGCGAAGACCTCGGCCTCACCGGCACGAAGGTCGCGTGTGCGGAAGGCCACTGCGGCGCGTGCACGGTGCAGCTCGACGGCGTTCCCGTCTATTCCTGCATCACGCTCGTCCACACGGTCGGAGACCGTGAGGTGACGACGATCGAGGGCCTGCGTGACCACCCGCTTATCGACGCCTTCGTCCGGGCTGACGCCCTGCAGTGCGGTTTCTGCACGCCCGGTCAGATCATGTCCGCAGCCGCGCTCGTCGAAGTGACCCCTACCCCGACGCGCGACCAGGTCCGCCACCTGATGGCGGGGAACCTCTGCCGCTGCGGCGCATACCCGAAGATCGAGGAGGCTGTTATCTCGTGGCGAGGCTGATCAGGACCGAGAAGGAAGTCGAGGGCCACTACACGGAGCAGTGGGTCGTCGTCGAGGAGGACGTCCTGGAACAGTGGCCCGCCGGCGCCAGGGAGACGGTCGGGCAGCCGGCAACGCGGCTCGACGGACGCGAGCGCGCGACCGGCCAAGCCGTCTACACGGCGGACGTGGCCCCGCCCGGGATGCTCCAGGCCGCGGTGTTGCGGAGCCCTCACGCGCGCGCGCGCGTGAACAAGATTGACCTCTCGCGTGCCCGCGAGGCACCGGGCGTGCGAGGCGTCGTCGGTCCCGGGGAGGCCCACGTCCTTACCGACGAGCCGGGTTACCCGGGTCACGCGATCGCCGCGGTGGCGGCGGACACCATTGCCGAAGCGCGGGCTGCCCTCGACACGATCGAGATCGACTGGGAAGTGCGCGCGCCGCTGCTCGATCCCGACGAAGCCGTCCGGTCGAACTCCCTCCACGACAAGCGCGACTACTCGCGTGGAGATCTCGAGCGAGGCTTGGCGGAGGCCGACGCCGTCGTCGAGGCCGAGTACCGCACGCAGACGGTCCTGCACAACGCGCTCGAGACCCACCAGGCCGTGTGCGGCTGGGCAGGCGACATGCTGGAGGTCTACATCTCGACCCAGTACATCTGGGGGATTCGCTCCTCGGTCGCCGAGGCGCTCGACCTCCCGGAGGACAGGGTGCGCGTCGTCTGCAACTTCATGGGCGGCGGCTTCGGCGCGAAAAACAGCCCCGGCGACTACACCTTCATCGCGATCGCGCTCGCGCGGCAGACCGGCCGCTACGTGCGCTGCGCGCTGACGAGGCGCGAGGAGAACCTCGCGGCGGGCAGCCGGAACGCGACGATTCAACGGCTCGTCGCCGGCGCCCGCGCGGACGGAACGCTGACGGCGCTCGGCGGCACGTTCGTCAACTCGGTCGGCTGGTCGGGCTGGACAAACGAGACCGAGGGCCCGATGCAGATGCTCTACGCGTGCGAGAACGTGCGGACGACGACCTACGGCGCGAAGCTGAACACGCCGCCGACGGCCGCCTTCCGTGCTCCGGGGTTCGTTGAGGGGACGTTCGGGCTCGAGTGCCTGCTGGACGAGCTCGCGGCCAAGCTCGACGTCGACCCGCTCGAGCTCCGCAAGCGCAACTACGCCGATTCGGACCGCGTCGACGACCGACCGTTCTCCTCCAAGAACCTGCTCGAGTGCTACCGCCGCGCCGAGCCGCACTGGGAGCGCCGCCACGAGGTGCGCGCGCGCTCGGAGGGCCCGTGGCGGCGAGGCGTGGGGATGGCGAGCCAGATCTGGTACGGGGGCGGCGGCCCTCCGTCGTACGCGTGGGTACGGGTCGGCTCCGACGGGCGCGCGACGGTTGTCACGGCGATGCAGGACATCGGCACGGGGACGCGCACCGCGATGGCCCAGATCGCCGCCGAGGAGCTGGGACTACCGCTGGACCAGGTGCAGGTCGTGCTGGGTGACTCCGCGCGCGGCCCCTACGCATCCATCTCGGCCGGCTCCTCGACGACGCCCTCCATGGGGCCCGCAGTCCGCTCCGCGGCCGCGGACGCGAAGCGGCAGATCATCGAGATCGCCGCGCAGCGCTTCCACCTCGAGGAGCGGGTGCTCGACCTCAAGAACGGCCAGCTCGTCTCCTCGGACGGCGGGACATGGCCGATCGAGGAGGTGACCGGCCTGCTCGACGACGGCCAGATCCTCGGGAAGGGCGCCCGCGGGCCGAACCCGGCCGGGATGCGCGTGCTCACCTTCGGTGTCCAGATTGCCGAGGTCGCGGTGGACATAGAGACCGGCGAGGTGCGAGTCGAGCGAATTGCCGCGATCCACGACGTCGGGCGCGTGATCAACCCACTCGGCGCAGCCAGCCAGGTCGAGGGCGGCGTCATCCAGGGCATCGGCCACACGCTGTCGGAGGAACGACTGATCGACCCGGGCTCCGGCGCGATCCTCACCCAGACCCTCGACGCGTACAAGCTGCCGACGATCGCGGACGTGCCGGAGATCGTCACCGAGCTGCTCGACATCCCGGACGAGCACCTGACGAACCTCGGCTCGAAGGGGCTGGGCGAGCCGCCGATCATCCCGACCGCGGCCGCAATTGCGAACGCGATCCGCGATGCGACCGGCGCCGACGTGCGCTCGGTCCCGGTCACTCGCGAGGAGATGCTGCGTGCACTAAGCGAGACGTCGGAACGTCAGCGGCGCGCCACCGTCCCAGCATGACTTCGCAGCACCTCCTCGCTCGTGGAAGGGTCCTGGGAAACCGGGAGGTTTCCCACCTTTTTTCCTCGAGCATCGCGGCGACATGTGCGCCGCGGGGCTCGGGGCCAACTCAGAAGAAGAAGGGGGCGCGCGGGGGAAACATGGTTTCCCCCGTGGGAGCGCAGCGACGCGAGGAGATGCTCCGGGCGCTGCGGGAGGCCCGGGAGCGAGAAAAGGTTGGAACTGAGGCTCCAGTCGCCTGAGACGGTCGAGGCAGCGACCTCGGCGCTCGGCAACGGCTCGGTCGCGCTCGCAGGCGGCACGGATCTCGTGCCGCTTCTCCGCGACCGGATCGTTCAGGCCGAGGAGCTCGTCGAGCTACGCAAGGTCGTGCCGCGCGGGATCGAAGGAACGCGCATCGGCGCAGGCACGACGCTGTCCGAGCTCGAGGTCGACCCGCAGATCCCTGAAGCGCTGCGCGAGGCCTGCCGCTTGTCGGCGTCGCCGCAACTCCGGTCGATGGGGACGATCGGCGGCAATCTGCTGCAGGCAACCAGGTGCTGGTACTGGCGCCTGAAGTTCCCGTGCTACCTCCACGGCGGCGAGCGCTGCCACGCGCGCGAGGGGCAGCACCGCGAGCACGCGATCTTCGGGAACGAACGCTGTGCGTCGGCCCATCCGTCGGATCCGGCGGCAGCGCTCCTGGCGCTGGGCGCGACGGTGCGTACCGACCGAAGGGAATTCTTGGTCCGCGACCTGTACAGACTGCCGTCGGACGACGATCGCGACGTGACGGCGCTCGAGCCGGGCGAGCTGATCCTCGAGCTCGAGGTTCCGCGGCCGGACGCCAGCGTCTACCTCAAAGCCATGGACCGGCAGCGGTGGGCGTTCGCACTCGTCGGCGTGGCGGCGGCGCGGACCTCCGAGGGCGTCCGGCTCGCGCTCGCCGGCGTGGCGCCGATCCCTTGGGAGCTCTCGGCGCCCGAAGAGCTCGAGCGCGCGACTCCGCTTTCGGGCACGGCCTACAAGGTCGAGCTCGCGCGGGCGCTCCTCAAACGAGCGATCGACCGGATCTGATCGCGGCCGTAGTCCTGGCCGCCGGGGCAGCGACGCGGTTCGGCTCGCCGAAGCAGCGGCTGCTTCTGCCTCGCGTCCTCGAGCGCGTGCAGCAGAGCACGGTCGACGACATCGTCGTCGTCGTCGGAGCGCACGAAGTCGAGTCGGACGCACGGACGGTCAGCTGTCCGGAGTGGGAACGCGGGCCCGGGGCATCACTTCGATGTGGCCTGACGGCGCTGGCGCCCGGTACAGATGCCGCCGTCGTGGTGCTCGCCGACGGGCCCGAGCTGTCGCCGGCGTCAATCGACCGCGTCGTCCGGGCGTGGCGCGAGGGACGAGGCGCCGTGCTCGCAGCCGCCTACGGCGGCGACCGCAGCCATCCTGTCCTGCTCGACCGTTCCGTGTGGGGCCGCGTCCCCGACGAAGGAGCGCGTGGCCTCGATGCCGTCCTCGTCCCCTGCGACGATCTGGGCGCCCCAGGGGACGTCGATGTTGCCGATGACCTGAACACATGAGCGCTCCAGCCGTCCAGGCAAGGCCGCCCGACACTGCCGAGCGCTCGCCTCTCGCGGGCGTCCGCCTGCAGCGGAAGCTCACGGTGGAGCAGGTCGCGGTCCGCTCCGGGCTCTCACCGGAGCAGGTCGTCTGGCTGGAGGAGGGCCGCGTCTACCGGTTTCGCTCCTCGGACGACGCGCTCGTCTCGGCAATCCTGTACGCGACGGCGCTCGGCATCGACGAGCGCGAAGCGCGCAACCTCGCCGACCTCCCCGTTCCGGCCGCACCGCCGTCGGTCGTCCCGCGAATCCTCGCAACGGCAACCGCGGCTCTCATACTCCTCACCGGCCTGCTGATCGCCGTCTTCACAGGAGGGCTCGGCGGATCGAAGTCGGCGGGCCCTCCCCTCCCGCCGCCTTGGAAGATCACCGTCGACGTTCTGAACGGCGCCGGCGACATCAACTACACGCGCAGCGTCGCGAGCCACATCGGCGCACTCGGCTATCGCATCCAGCGCGTCGTCAAGGCGAACCGCTTCGACTACCGCGACACCGCGGTCTACTACGAGCCCAACGGCGAGCGCGTATGCCGGCGCCTAGCCGATCAGCTCGACGTCGACCTGCGCCCGCTGCCGGGCGGAAAAAATCCGCGCCGCTGCGTCGTGATCGCCGGGCCTGCTAGCGGTCCCGGATAGGTACGGCCAGCTAGCTCAGACCACTAAAAAAGCGGAGTCCGGAGCTCCGCCAGCTTCATCTTGAGATCGGTGGGCATCGGCTCCACCGCCGCCTGCCTCACAAACCGCCGAAGGTCCTCTTCGAAGCGGTAGCGCTTGCGGCAGTACGCGCAACCGTTGAGATGCTCCTCCGCGAGCGCCCGTTCCTGCTCGTTCAGCTCGCGATCGAGAAAGGGCTGGAGAAGCTCCTCACACTTGTCGCACGGATCGACTCCAATCCAACCGCTCACGTTCCCACCGCTCGTTCAGCCAACTCGTGCTTCAAGATCCGTCTTCCTCGATGCAGACGTGACATAACGGTACCAACCGGAATGTCAAGGATCTGCGCGGCGTCCTGATAGGAGAAGTCGCCGATGTCCACCAGCACGATCACGTCGCGGAAATCGTGCGGCACCGCGGACAGCGCGCCGACGGCGTCGTCTTGGGACAGGCGCTCGAGCACGCGCTGCTCGTCGGGGTTCGCCTCCGGCGCCGCCTCCTCGAGCCTGTTGTAGAGGAAGTAGTCGCCTTCCTCGAGCGGCTGCGTATCCGGGGCGCGCTGCTGCCGCCGTCCGCGGTCGATGTTCAGGTTCGTCAGGATGCGAAGGAGCCACGCGCGCAGGTTCGTGCCCGGCTGGAACGACTGCCAGCTGCGGAACGCCCGCGCATACGTCTCCTGCATCAGGTCCTCCGCCTCCTCGCGGGAGGCGACGAGCCGGCGCGCGACGCGGTAGACCTGGTCGGCGAGTTCGAGGGCATCTTCTTCAAAGCGAACACGGTCACGCGC
Source organism: Actinomycetota bacterium (assembly GCA_046728975.1). GTDB lineage: Bacteria > Actinomycetota > Thermoleophilia > Gaiellales > Gaiellaceae > JBKPFU01. Next base: position 12,047 of record JBKPFU010000072.1, read on the forward strand.
GTCCTCCGCCAGCCTCCTTGCCTGCGTCTCTTCAGCTCCTGGAGTGGTCTCGCTCATCGCGGCCACCCTACCAACGTCCTTGCTGCCCTCAACGCCGGCAAGTCCCTCGGAATTCCCGATTACTTCGTGCTGCGATTGGGTACGCCGTCGGAAACAGACGAGAGGGAGGTCATGGAAGGCTACGAAGTCGTCACGAGCGACGATCAAAAGCTCGGCCACGTCGTCGAGATCCGCGGCGGCAACGTGATCATCGAGCACGGTCACCTGAAGAAGACCAGGCACGCCGTGCCCAGGACGTTCGCCTGGACGGACGATTCGGAGAACGCCGTCCGCTTGTCCGTCTCGAAGGAGCTGGTGTGCAGCTCACCGAAGGTGAACGGAGAGCCGAACGAGCAGGCGATCGCCGAGCACTACGGCCTCGCAGCCGGCACGGCCGCACCGGACACCGAGGGTTACGGGGAGACGGTCGACGACGATCCGGCGCGGTCGGCCGAGCGCGACACCATGCGCGCCGGGATGGAGACGCCGGAGCAGGAGCGGGCCAGAATCCGGGAGAGCGACGGCTCCGAAGGGCTCGAAGAGTCGCCCGGCCTACTCGGCGACCGGCTCAAGAGGTAGAGCGCGTCGCCCGGTGACGTTGCCGCGCTTCTGACGCGCGAAAACCAAGCCAGGCTAGGACGGAGGGAGGGTTCGTATTGGAATACGGACGCGACCGAGGACGACGCCTGGCGCGGGTTTGCAGCCGTCAGAAGCCCGGAGGGCGTTGCTGGGCGGCGCGCTGGCGGAAACCGGAGCGCGCCATCGCCGCGAGGATCGCCTCGCGGTCGGTGCGCTGGTCGTCCCAGACCAGGGTCACCTGACCCATCAGGTTCGCATTCGCGAACTCGAGACCCTCGTGGCCCTCGAGCGCGGCGGCGAGCCGCTGCACGCAGCGTTCGCAGCGGATGCCGCTGACCTCGATCGTCTCCGTCCGAGTCATTCGTCGCTCAGGAGGCTACCGTCCGCTCCACGAGGTCGGCGCAGACGTCGTCGAGGCCACGGGCGCGCCCGACTTCCAGCTGGCGGTCGCCCTCGCACCGGCGCCCGTCCAGGGGATCGAGGAGCGGCGAAGCGTCGATCCGGGATGTCAGCTCGGCGAACAGGTCAGGGACGGTGACCAGGCGCTCGCCGTCGGGGTGGATCAACTCGGCGCGCGGGCCGAACCGGAGCGCGGCCCAGCGGTTCTGGGAGTAGATGCCGCGCCCGGACGGGTCGAGCGGCTTCCGCTCCTCACTCTGGGCCATCGCGCAGAGCGCCTGCACGAGCGCCACAAACGCGCCCGTGAGCTCGACGCCCGTCGGCTGGTCCGGCATGCGGATCTCGAGCGTGCCGAACTTCGGATGTGGACGGAGGTCCCACCAGAAGCGCGTGTAGTCCTCCGCAAGCCCAAGGCGGACGAAGCGCTCGACGAAACGCTCCCAACCCTCGTAGCCGGAGAAGGCGGGGGGCGCGCCGTGGCGCGGCAGCTGGGCGAGGATCTCGGCGCGGTTCGACGCGAGGCCCGTCTCCTCACCTGCGAGGTACGGCGAGTTCGCCGATAGCGCCAGCACGAGCGGAAGCCAGGGCAGCACGCCTTCGAGGACGTGCATGCACGTCTCCGCGCTCGGCATTCCAACGTGGACGTGCAGGCCGTTTACCCCCTGCCGCAGCGCCGAGATGCCTGCGTACTCGACGAACTCGCGATAGCGCTGGTCGGGCGCGATCTCCTGCTCCTCGGGCCTCGCGATCGGGTGACTGCCGCCCGCCGCGATACGGAGCCCATGCTGTGCCGCGATCTCGGCGGCTCCGCGCCGAACCGCCCGGATCGCCTCGAGCGCGTCCTCCGGCGTCTTGCACTTGTTCGTGTTCAGCTCGACGACCCAGGCGAAGAGCTCGGTCTTGAGCTTCCCGGGCAGCTTTGTCGACTCGGATTCGCGGACGAGTGTCTCGACCGCCGGTGCGGGGTCGTTGCTCTCGCCGTCGAAGATCATCACCTCCTCCTCGACGCCGACCGTCAGCGCGTCTCCCCAGTTCTCCTCGATCACGGCGCGAACCGTAACGGCGGGGCAGCGGACAGTCGCCGAGCGCTACGCGGCGAAGCCGAGGCTCGCGACGCCACGGAGGTCGAGCCAATAGCGCGTGCCGTCGGTGACGATCCGCATGAGCACCGCCTCGCAGTGGGGGCAGCGGACAACGACGCCCGGTGCGTGGGCGTAAACGGTTAGCGCGCCGACGGCGTCGGCGGCGCCGCAGCCGTCACACACGCTCGTCGCTGTCGTCATCTCGAGCGCGAAGACCTCATGCAGCAGCCCCGCGATCGCGTTGCCGTCCAGCGTCAGTGCGGACTCGTCCATCATCAGCCTCCCGTCGGGCCGAAGCGCTCGGTCTTCACGCGCTCCGGCCGATATCCGAGCTCGACGACCAGCGTAGCCACGGCCTCGACGAACGGCGTCGGCCCGCAGACGAATACGCTCGGTCCGCGCTCGGCCGGCCAGGCGACCTCCTCGAGTATCGCCCGGTCGACACGGCGCGTGTAACCCGCCCACCCAGGTGGTTGCGACCGCGTGAGCGTGTGCACGACCTCGAAAGTGCGGCCGTTTGCGGCAAGCCGTTCGAGCTCTTGCGCGTAGATCACGTCTTCGATCGACCGCGACGAATACAGCAGTCGCATGGGCACCTGGCTCGCGATCGCGGCGTGACGGCGCGCCATCGCCATCAACGGCACAACGCCGGAGCCGCCGCCGACCAGCAGCACGGGAGCCGCGTCGTCTTCGTCCCAGACGAAGAAGCCGCCGATCGGGCCGCGGATCTCGACCTGGTCTCCGACGCGCATCTCCTCGACGAGATACGGCGAGACCTCGCCGTCCGCCAGCAGCTCGACCGTCAGCTCGATCCTCGTCCCGTCGGGCGCCGACGCGATCGAGTAGCTGCGCTGCGCCTGGTAGCCATCCTCCGCCGTCAGCCGTACGTCGACATGCTGTCCAGGCCAATGGCCGGGCCACTCGGGGCGGTCGAACGCAAGCGTGCGCACGCGAGGCGTCTCTTCGATCGTCTCCACGAGCTCGGCCACAGCCCACGCGAGTCGTCCCGGTACCGCCGCGCGTGCCACCGTCGCATCTTCGTTCAGCCGATGGCGTCGGACATCCAGTCGCGGGCAGTGAACGCCGCAAATTGCGTAAAGCGGCGAGTCCGCGACCGTTAGGGGCGGCGTTGATCGGGAAGCCGTGCAGCGAGCGAAAGGAGGTGATCTCGATGGCCACTGAAATCTGGGCGTATCACGATCAACGGCTCGCCGAGCTCGATCTGACCGGCTTCGAGGTCGAGACGCGCGACGGCGTGATCGGTCGCGTGGACCGCGCGAGCAAGTCGATCAGCGGGAGTTATCTCGTCATCGACCCCGGGCCGTCGATGCCGCTCGGCCGCCGAGTCGTCGTCCCGGCGGGGATCGTCGACACCGTCGACCTGGACGATCGAAGGCTGCTCGTCCAAGCCGGCCGCGATGAGATTCTCAGCGCTCCGGAGTTCGATCCTGAGCGGCCGTTCGACGAAGCGGCGCGGGACCGGATCGGCGCGCACTACACGTCGCGCGAGGAGCGAAGCCGGCGACAAGAGCAACGGCCGCGTCGGCAACCGTCGACGAAGGCTACGAGCCGTGGCCGGGCGTCTTCGTCAAGACGCCGCTCGCGCGCGACGCAGAGCGACGAACCGACGAAGGAGGAGCTCTACAACCAGGCCAAGCGGCTCGGTATCGAAGGCCGGTCGAAGATGGACAAGACGCAGCTGAAGCGCGCCGTTCAGCGCCGCAGCAAGTAACACTCGTCCTCGACGGCGACCAATGGAGCCCGCGACACCGCGGGCTTCATTCACCCTTCGCCTGTGACGCGACGAGAGGAGGCGATCGGATGGCCAAGGAGCACTACGACCTGATCGTGATCGGAGGCGGATCCGCCGCTCGAGACGGCGCGAACAAGGCAAGGACCGACTATGGGGCGGGGGTCGCGCTTGTCGAGGGCGAGCGCTGGGGCGGCAGCTGCCCCAACGTCGCATGCGTGCCGAGCAAGGCCTATCTCGTCGCCGCCGAGCTCGCACACGAGATCAACACGCTCGCGGAACGGATCGGCATCGAAGCAGGCCCCGCCACGGTAAACCTCCAGAAGGTCTACGCCCGCAAGGAGACCCTGAAGAAGCCGCAGGAGAAGTGGATCGAGGACCTCGAGGCGGCCGGCTTCGCCACCTACACCGGCACCGCAACCTTCGTCGATCCGCAGACCATCCGCGTCGGCGACGCGGAGTTGACGGCCGAGCGGATCCTGATCGCGACGGGCTCCCGTACCGCCGTGCCGGCGATCGACGGCATCGACGAGATCGACTGGATCGACCACATCTCGGCGCTCGAGCTAACGGCGCTCCCAACGTCGATGCTCGTCGTCGGCGCTGGGGCCGTCGGCCTCGAGCTCGGCCAGGCCTTTTCGCGCTTCGGGTCCGACGTCACGATCGTCGACGCGCTCGACCAGATCGCGCCGCGCTCCGATCTCCAGTCTGCAAACGAGCTCCAGGCGGCGCTCGAGGCGGAGGGGATCCCGCTCGTGCTCGGCAGCTTCGTCAAGAGCGTCGCGCGCGAGGATGGGACGATCCGCGCCGCGATCGTTCCGCGCGACGGCGCAGGCGAGCGCGAGCTGCGCGTGGAGCAGGTTCTGCTCGCGTCGGGCCGCGTCCCGAACATCGAAGAGCTGAATCTCGACGCCGTCGGCGTCGAGACCTCGAAACTCGGCATCGTCGTCGACAAGCACCTCCGAACGAGCGTGCCCGGGATCTGGGCCGCGGGCGACGTGAACGGCATGACCCAGTTCACGCCGGTCGCACAGTACGAAGCGCGCGTCGCGATCGACGACATGTTCGGCAATGGCCGGGTTGCCGACTACTCGGTCCTCCCGACCGCGATCTTCACCGATCCAGAGCTGGCCGCCGTTGGGCTGACGGAGGAGGACGCACGGGAGCAGGGGCTCGAGTTCGAGACGGTGGTTCATCCCGCGAAGTACGTGCGCCGGTCGAGCTACATCGACCAGGAGCACGGGCTGTACAAGATCGTCTTCGAGCGCTCCAGCCGGCACGTGCTCGGGCTGCACGTCGTCACCCGCGGCGCGAGCGACGTGGTTCAGGGTCTGTCAGTGTCGATGCGCCTCGGCGTCACGGTCGACGAGCTCGCCGCGGCTCACCACACGTTTCCGACCTTTGGCGAGGGCGTGAAGGCGGCCGCCGAACAGGCTCGAGTGAAGGTTCCGGCCTAGCCGGCGCCGGCGACGCGCCTCGCGAGGCGCGTCACTGCGTACGCGGAGCCCGCGACCGCCGCGGACAGGAGCCCGACCAGGTTGGTCGTCACACACGTGCGGCAGGCGTTGCAGCAGACTGCGGCCATCGGCGCGTGCTCGCCGTACCTCCCGGCGGCCTGCGCCACCCGCCCCGCCCAGATCTGCTTCATGGACTAAAGGCCACTCGTCCCCGCGGAAAATAGAAGGAGGCCCGGGGCAGGCATCCGGGCCTCCTTCTCTCCGCTCCCGGCGGCCGCGCTGGCTTACGGCCGCGCCGGGAGTTGGGCCCCAGGGGTTGAGGGGCCTGATTGGACGGTCAGCCTTGGGGAGAGGATCGCTGCCGTCCAAGCTTGACGTTCAAAGTCATCTTGTTGTCTCCGTGGTAGAGCTCGAGCTCGACGGTGTCGCCGGGCTTCTTCGATGTCACAACGTCACGCAGGTCGTCGATCGAGTTGAGCGAGCGGCCATCGGCCTTGACTAGCAGGTCGCCTCCGACCGTGTATGTCTCGCCGCCGACCACGACCTGCTGGTCGCCGGCCTTGAGCCCGGCAGCGGCGGCTCCGCTGCCGGGCTCGACATGTGCGACCAGCACGCCGTGTGAAGAGGGGAGCCGGAACAGCTTGGCGACCTGGGGCGAGATTTCCTGCCCCTGGATCCCGAGCTGTGGATGCTGGACCTTGCCGTTCTTGATCAGCTGCGCGGCGACGCGCTTGACCGTGTTCACCGGGATCGCGAACCCGATCCCGACGTTGCCCTCGCTCGTGCCGCCGGTTTCGATCTTTGCGTTCACGCCGATGACCTGACCGCTTGCGTTCAAGAGCGGGCCGCCTGAGTTGCCCTTGTTGATCTGGGCGTCGGTCTGGACCACGTGGTCGATCGGATAGTCGTTGGGCGCCGTGATCGAGCGCTGGAGAGCGCTGACGATCCCGGCGGTGATCGTCCGGGTGAGCCCGAAGGGGTTCCCGATTGCGACGACGGAATCGCCAACGCGCACACGGTCGGAATCACCGAGAGGCAGCGGCGTCAGCGCGCGCGAGCGCGCATCGACCTCGAGCACGGCGAGGTCGGTCGACGCATCCACACCGACCACGCGGGCCTTCATGCTGTCCCGGTTCGAGAAGCTGACCTGGACGTTCTGCGAGCCCTGGACGACGTGGTAGTTCGTCACGATGTGGCCGCTCTTGTCGATCACGAAACCCGAGCCGAGCGCCTTCTGCGTCTGGCGCTCGGGAACGCCGAACCCGAAGGGGTCGACCTGCTCGACGACCGTGGTCGACGTGATCTGCACGACGCCCGGCGCGCTCCGGCGGTAGATCGCGTTGATCGAGAGCGCCTTGCCACGCTCGAAGGCCGCCGCGAGGGGCGCCGGTGCGGGCTGCTCGATGCGCTGGATCGTGGTCGAGTTGTCGAACGCACCGAACGCCGCGGCGCCGCCGAGCGCGACGCCGGCGCCGAGAATGGCTGCCAGGACGAGGGCGGCGACGGGGATGGCCAGCGAGCGAGGTCGCACGCGTTTCTTATAGCTCCGCCGTCTTAAGGGGCCGTTTGGGTGGATTAAGCCTCGTTTGCGCGCGCGTTAAGGATTGTTGAGCCGGCTCGGAGCCAGCACGCCCTGGCGTCGCATGCGCACAATAGAAACGTGCGGAGCAGGGTCAAGGTCGCTTGCGTTCAGGCCGAGCCGGTCGTCTTCGATCGGGACGCGACGATCGACCGACTCGCCGAGCGCGCGGCCGAGGCGGCCGCGAACGCGGCCGGGATCGTCGTCTTCCCCGAGGCGTTCGTGCCGGCCTACCCGTCCTCGGCGTGGGCGAAGGCTCTTGCCGGCTGGGCCGACGACGGCGCCAAGGCGGCGTTTGCGCTGCTCGCGCGCGAATCGGTCGAAGTTCCCGGACCGGCCGAGGAGCACATCGCGAGCATCGCTCGCGAGAACGAGCTCTGGCTGGTCACAGGCGTCACCGAACGCGATCCCGAACAGCCCGGAACGCTCTACAACTCGCTGCTCTACCACGCGCCCGACGGGACGCTCGCGTTGAAGCACCGCAAGCTCGTGCCGACGAACCACGAGCGGCTCGTCTGGGGCCAGGGTGACGGGAGCGGGCTCCGCGCCCTGGAGACCGAGTTCGGCCGGTTGGGGGGCTTGATCTGCTGGGAGAACTACATGCCGCTGGCGCGCTTCTCGCTCTACGAGTCCGGGGTCGAGATCTACATCGCCTCGACCGCGGACGACGGCCAAGCGTGGCAGTCGACGCTCGTGCACATCGCGCGCGAGTCGCGCGCGTTCGTCATCAGCGCGTCCCACTTCCAGCGCTCGGCCGCGTATCCGAACGACTTCCCTCTGCGCGAGCTGATCGAAGACCTGGATGTGATCGGCCGCGGCGGCAGCGCGATCCTGGCACCCGACGGGTCGTATCTCGCCGGGCCGCTCTACGACGAGGAGGGCATCCTCTACGCCGAGCTGGACCCGGCGGTCCTCGACCAGGAACGCCAGCGCTTTGACGCCGCCGGCCACTACCACCGCCCCGACGTCCTCTCGCTGCGCGTTCGTGTAAAGCGGATGTAGATCGTAGGCCGATCTAGTTTCCTTCCCGCGCTCGGGGGAAGGAAAAACGCCGGTGGCCGAGCTCGTTGCCGACTTCGTCCTCGCGCGCCTGACCGAATGGGGCGTCAAGCGGGTCTACGGGTACCCCGGGGACGGCATCAACGGGTTCTTGGGCGCGTTCGATCGCGCCGACGGAAAGCCCGAGTTCATCCAGGCGCGCCACGAGGAGATGGCCGCCTTCATGGCGTGCGGGCACGCGAAGTTCTCAGGCGAGGTAGGAGTCTGTATCGCCACGTCTGGGCCCGGCGCGATCCATCTGCTGAACGGCCTGTACGACGCGAAGCTCGACCATGCCCCGGTCGTTGCGATCGTCGGACAGCAGAAACGGATGTCGCTCGGCGGCAACTACCAGCAGGAGGTCGACCTCCAGACGCTGTTCAGGGACGTGAGCGAGTACGTGCACACGTGCATGGAGCCGGCCCAGGCCCGCCATCTCGTCGACCGGGCGGCGCGGATCGCGCGTGCCGAGCGAACGGTGACCGCGATCGTCTTCCCGAACGACGTCCAGGAGGAAAAGGCGGTCGAGTCGCCCCCGCGCGAGCACGGAGCGATCTACTCGAGCGTCGGCTACACGCCGCCGAAGGTCGTCCCGCGCGATGCGGACCTCGACCGCGCCGCGGAGCTGTTGAACCGCGGCGAGCGGGTCGCGATGCTGGTCGGGCAGGGCGCAGCGGATGCCACCGACGAGGTCATCGAGGCGGCGGAGCTGCTCGGCGCGGGTGTGGCGAAGGCGCTGCTCGGAAAGGCGGCCGTTCCCGACGACCTTCCATTCGTCACCGGCTCGATCGGCCTGCTGGGCACGCGGCCGAGCTACGAGCTGATGAAGGGATGCGACACGTTGCTCGTCGTCGGATCGAGCTTCCCGTACTCCGAGTGGCTCCCGAACGAGGGCCAGGCGAAGGGAGTGCAGATCGACATCGACCCGGGCATGCTCGGGATCCGCTACCCGATGGACGTCCACCTCGCCGGCGACGCGAAGGAGACGTTGCGGCTGCTGAACCCGCGCCTGACCCGCAAGCCCGACCGCTCCTGGTGCGAGCAGATCGAAGCGTCGATCGACGAGTGGTGGCGCCTCCTCGACGAGTGGGCGCACGAGGACGCCGATCCTGTCAACCCACAGCTCGTCGCGCACGAGCTCTCACAACGCCTGCCCGACGGCTGCATCCTGGCAGCGGACTCCGGCTCTTCGACGAACTGGTGGGCGCGGCACCTCAGGCTTCGCCGCGGAATGATGGCGTCGCTGTCGGGGACGCTCGCAACCATGGGCCCGGGCGTTCCCTATGCGATCGCTGCGAAGTTCGCGCATCCCGACCGACCGGTGATCGCGTTCGTCGGCGACGGCTCCATGCAGATGAATGGGCTCAACGAGCTGATCACGATCGCCAAGTACCGCGAGCGCTGGTCGAACCAGACGCTCGTCATCTGCGTCTTCAACAACCAGGACCTCAACCAGGTCACGTGGGAGCAGCGCGTGCTTGCAGGGGACCCCAAGTACGTGGGCTCGCAGCAGATCCCCGACTTCCCGTACGCGCGCTACGCCGAGATGATCGGGCTGCACGGGCTCAGGGTCGATACGCCCGACGACGTCGGCTCCGGCTGGGACGAGGTCCTGAGCGTGGATCGCCCCTCGGTGCTCGAGGTCGTCGTCGACCCGGAGATTCCGCCGCTGCCGCCCCACATCACCGCGGAACAGACGAAGAAGATGGCGCGCGCGATGGTGAAGGGAGACCCCGAGACCGCCGGCGTGATGACGAAGTCGCTGAAGGCCAAGCTCGAAGAGTTCCTGCCCGGCAGATAGCCATGGAGAGCACCGCGGTCGAGGTGGCGGTCGAGCGTCTCGAAGGCTCGGCCTACGAGATCCCGACGGACGAGCCAGAGTCAGACGGGACGCTCGAATGGGACTCGACCACGATCGTGGTCGTCCGGGCGCATGCCGACGGTGAGACCGGCCTCGGCTACACGTACGGCCACCACGCGATCGGAGTCCTCATCGACGACTTGCTCGCGCCGCTCGTGCGGGGACGCGACGCCCTGGATCCGGAGGCCGTCTGGCAGGAGCTCGCGCGTCGGCTCCGGAACACCGGCCGGCCCGGGGTTGGCTTCATGGCGCTCGCGGCGGTGGACACGGCGCTGTGGGATCTCCGCGCGCGGCTCGAGGGACAGCCGCTGGCCGCGCTGCTCGGGCAGCAGCACGAAGCGGTGCCGATCTACGGGAGCGGCGGCTTCACGTCGTACTCGAACGGTCGGCTGGCCGAGCAGCTGGCGGGGTGGGTCGACCAGGGGATTCCGCGGGTGAAGATGAAGGTCGGCCGCGAGCCGGAGCGCGACGGCGATCGGCTGGACGCCGCGCGTGCGGCAATCGGCGCCGCCGACCTCTACGTCGACGCCAACGGTGCGTTCGACGCCGACGAGGCAATCGCGTGGTCCGACCGCTACCGGGATTGGGACGTGCGCTGGTTGGAGGAGCCGGTGAGCTCGGCGGAGCTCAACGAGCTCCGGCGCGTGCGGCAGCACGCGCCGCAAGACGTCGCGGCCGGCGAGTACGGCTACGTCCTCGCCGACTTCCGGAACCTGCTCGACGCCGGCGCCGTCGATTGCCTGCAGGCCGACGTCACGCGCTGCGGTGGCATCACGGGGCTCCGGCAAGTGGCCGCGCTCGCGGAGGAGCGAGGCATCGACCTCTCGGCCCACTGCGCGCCCGCGCTGTCGACGCACCCATTCGCGGCGGTCCCCCGCCTCCGTCATCTCGAGTACTTCCATGACCACGTCCGGATCGAGGCGCTGCTGCTCGAGGGTGTGCCCCGTCCCGAGCAGGGCGCACTCAGACCGGATCTCTCCCGCCCGGGAAACGGGCTCGAGCTCCGACGTGCCGATGCCGAGCGCTTCGAGGTCTAGTGGTTGCGACCGTGAATGCGTTCCCGCCTGGCTGCCGAAAACCGAGCAGGCGAAGGACGCTGGGAGGCCGCGTACCGAATGAGGTACGTGGCCGACTGAGGACGCAGGCAAGCGACGGTTTGCAGGCGGGCCAGGCGGTCAACCGTATTGGCGGTCGTGACCACTAACGTCGATACGCGCTCGCTGGAGCACGAGCTCCGGCGGAGCATCGAAGGCGCGGTTCGCTTTTCGGCGGGCGACCGCGCGCTCTATTCAGCCACGGGGGCGAACTACCGCGAGCTGCCGCTCGGGGTCGTCATCCCGCGGACGACGGACGACGTGGTCGAGACGGTTCGCGCGTGTCGCGAGCACGGCGCGCCGATCCTCTCGCGCGGCGGGGGCACGGGCCTCGCCGGGCAGACGACCAACGTCGCGGTCGTGATCGACTTCTCGAAGTACCTCAACCGGATCATCAAAATCGACCCCGAACGCCGCGTTGCCCGCGTGCAGCCGGGCCTGATCCTCGACCACCTCCGCAACGAGGCGGAGCGAGAGCACGGCCTGACGTTCGGCCCCGACCCGTCGACGCACGAGGAATGCACGTTCGGCGGGATGATCGCGACTAACTCCTGCGGGGTCCGCTCTGTGATGGCGCAGTTCTACGGGCCCGGCCCGCGCACGTCCGACAACGTCCGCGAACTCGAGGTCCTGACCTACCGCGGCGATCGTGTCCGCGTCGGCGGGGACAACGGGCTCCCGGACCGGTACCGGGAGCCGCTCCGCGACCTCGCCGACCGCTATGCGCCGCTGATCCGCGAGCGCTATCCGGACATCCCGCGCCGCGTCTCCGGCTACAACCTGGACGATCTGCTGCCCGAGAAGAGCTTCGACGTCGCGCATGCGCTGGCAGGCACCGAGAGCACGTGCGTGACGATCCTCGAGGCGACTGTCGAGCTGCTGCACAGCCCGCCGAAGCGCTCGCTCGTCGTCGTCGGCTACCAAAGCGCCGAGGACGCGGGCCACGCCGTCCCCCACGCGCTCGAGCACAGGCCGCTCGGATTGGAAGGCGTCGACGAGACCCTGATCACCGACATGACCATGCTGGGCAAGCACTACGAGGACCTCTCCCTCCTCCCCCACGGCCGTGGCTGGCTGCTGATCGAGACCGGCGGCGAGACGAAGGAGGAGGCGGACGCGCGCGCTCAGGACGTGATCAAGACGCTGGAGAAAGCGAAGCCACGGCCGAGCGGAGCGAAGCTGTACGACGATCCCCGCCGCGAGCAGCACGTCTGGGCCGTCCGCGAGGCCGGCCTGGGCGCGACGGCCTTCGTGCCGGGCAAGCCGGACGCGTACGAAGGGTGGGAGGACTCAGCCGTTCCACCCGAGCGAGTCGGGGACTACGTCCGGGAGCTGGGCGCGCTCGGCCGCAAGTACGGCTACGAGAGCGCGCTCTACGGCCACTACGGCCAAGGCTGCATCCACGCCCGTTGGAACTTCGATCTCTCGACCGTCGACGGGATCAAGAAGTACCGCAGCTTCGTGGACGAGGCGTCCGATCTCGTGCTCTCGATGGGCGGTTCGATCTCGGGCGAGCACGGCGACGGCCAGTCACGCGGGGAGCTGCTGCCGAAGATGTTCGGTCCCGAGCTCGTCCGCGCCTTCCGCGAGTTCAAATCGATCTGGGATCCCGACTGGAAGATGAACCCCGGCAAGGTCGTCAACCCCGACCGGCTCACGGACAATCTGCGGCTCGGCCCCGACTTCAGCCCGCCGCGGGTGAAAAGCCACTTCGCGTTCACGGCCGACAACGGCAGCTTCGGCCACGCGACGACGCGCTGCATCGGCATCGGCAAGTGCCGCCGCACGGAGGGCGGCGTCATGTGCCCGAGCTTCATGGTGACGCGCGAGGAGAAGCACACGACCCGCGGTCGTGCGCACCTGCTCTGGGAGATGCTGAACGGCGTCGAGCTCGGCGGCTGGCGCTCCCAAGAGGTGTACGACGCACTCGACCTCTGCCTGTCCTGCAAGGGCTGCACCAACGACTGCCCGGTCAACGTCGACATGCCGACGCTGAAGGCGGAGTTCCTATCCAAGCACTACGAGCACCGCCTGCGGCCGCGCGCCGCGTACGCCTTCGGCCTGATCGACCAGTCCGCGCGCATCGCCTCGAAGGTGCCGGCGCTCGCGAATCTGGGGGCGAAAACGCCGGTGTTCAGGCTCGCTGCGGGCATCCACCCGAAGCGCCACGTGCCGCCCTTCGCCCCGGTGACGTTCAAGGCCTGGTTCGCGCAGCGCCCGTCGCTGAACGGCGGGGGCGCGCGCGTGATCCTGTGGGCGGACACGTTCACGAACTACTTCGAGCCGGAGATCGCGATCGCCGCCGTCGAGACGCTCGAAGACGCCGGCTTCCACCTCACGGTTCCGGCCGGTCACCTCTGCTGCGGCCGCCCGCTCTACGACTACGGGATGCTCGACCTCGCCGAGGCGTATCTCCGGAAGGTCCTCGAGCGCCTGCGCGGCGACATCCGCGCCGGCGTCCCGGTGGTGGGAGTCGAGCCGAGCTGCGTCGCTGTCTTCAAGGACGAGCTGGTCAAACTCTGGCCCAACGACGAGGACGCGAAGCGCCTGGCCAAGCAGTCCTTTCATTTCGCCGAGTTCATGACCGCGCGTGCCGAGAGCTGGGAGCCGCCGCAGCTGCATCGCAAGGCCATCCTCCACGGGCACTGCCATCAGAAGGCGACAGGCGGCACCGAGCCGGACAAGAAGCTGCTCGAGCGGATGGGCGTCGAGGCGGAAGAGCTCGAGTCAGGCTGCTGCGGCATGGCCGGCGGTTGGGGCTACGAGCGCGCCCACTACGACGTCTCGATCGCCTGCGCAGAGCGCGTCCTGCTGCCGAAGCTGCGCGAGGCGACGCCGGACACGCTGGTCGTGGCCGACGGCTTCTCCTGCCGTAGCCAGATCGAGCAGGCCGACACCGGCCGGCGCGGGCTGCACTCCGCGCAGGTTGTCCGGCTCGCGCGCGAGCACGGCGCGCAGGGGCCCGTCGGCGCAGCGCACCCCGAAGACGCGGCCTCGGCCCGGCCGCGGCCGCCG
>JBKPFU010000073.1:0-78370 GCA_046728975.1 Actinomycetota bacterium
GCTGCGCAGACGCCTGCGGCCCGCGCGTCTGTCCAGACGCCGACGCCGTAAGCCGCGGAGGCCGCAGCGTAGACATAGTCGCCGACCCGCTCTTGGTAGATGTCGTGGCCCGGATAGGTGCCGCGGAGGTCGCCGTCCGGCCCGACGTAGAACGGCGACCAGCCGGACGGCACCCCGTTCGCGTCGATCGGAGCCTGCGTGAACACACCGCGATATCGCCGTGCGCTTGCCATATCGCTCCCACGCCAGGGGTCGCGCGCCGCCTCGTAGACGACATACAGCTGGTCGCCCATCGGCGAAATCGCCGGCGCGACATACAGGGGTCTGTCGCCGGGGAGCTGGACGGGCGTGGGCGTGCTCCACGTCGCGCCGCCGTTTGTTGACCATGAAACGAGCGCCTTCTCATTGTTGAGGCCGTCGCTCGCGTCCGCCCACGCATCGACGATTTCATCGGTTGCATTCACTCCTGTGGGCGCCCCGTTCGCGATGTCAACGCTAGGCGACGCCGCGAGGTCAGTCCGCGCCCCGGCGAAGCCGTCCATGACGCACCGACCGTACACGGGATCGACGAAGAAGCAGGGATCGGTGATCCGCCGGACGACCTGCGCCTTCGTCCAGTGCTCGCCGCCGTCGACCGATTTGAACATCACGTGGAGTCCGTGCGTCGGCAGGCCGACGAACGCCGGGTTCTCGAACATCTCGGCGAAGACGTAAACGGTGCCGCTGCTATCCGTCCGCACGGTGCAGCCGCTCAGCCCGAACAGGTTGGGACCGCGGCCCGGCGTCCCGGCCGGCGTCAGTTGCTTGGTGCGCCACGTGTCTCCGCCATCGGGCGAGACCGCCACCTCGAGTGGCGCCGGGAAATTTGCGGGCCGATGCAGGCCAACACTCCGGAACTCGACCGAGCAGAGGTAGACGCGGCCGAAGAAGCGGCTCGAAGCGGCGTTGTCCGCCCAGATCTGCTCCTTATCCGCAAACGCCGTCTGGCCCGCGTGCGTCTCGACGAGTACCGGACGCCTCCAGCTGTTCTTGTCGAGGACGCTCGCCGGGGTCGGGTTGTCGAGCCGCGAGACGCCGATGCCCGTGAACCCGTGGAAGACAGGGTTGGGAAAGATGAAGTCGCGCAGCAGGTCGAACGGCGTCACGAGGTTCGCGTAGTAAACGCGCGCGCCGTTGCTCCAGGAGAAGCGCCCGTCGACGAACCTCGGCCCGATCGCAACCGCTGGGTCGCCGAGCGAGACCAGCTGCGACTCGAAGTACCACGGCAGCGTGTGGATCGGCCCGACATGACCATCGCACTCGGTGGAGGGAGAACAGTCGGCCGCCGTCCAGCCGCCCGGATACTCGGGCTGGACCCAGGAGTTGCCGCGGTCAAACGAGAAGTAGACGCCCGAGATCCCGACTCCCTTGATGCGATCCCAGCAGGTGCCCTTCAGGATCGCGTCGTCCTGCGGGCAAGGCTGCTCATCGACCAGGTCGTTCGACCCCGCGACCAGCACGTTCGGGTTGTGCGCATCGATCGCGACCGACGGCTCGTTCTGGTGGTTCCGCGGCGTCTGGCCCGAGGGGCTCGCGACGCTGACTTCGGCATTGCCAGCCTCCGCGGAGCCCACACCGGCGAGCCCCGCAGCGATGAAAGTCGTTAAGACCAACCAACTCGCCAAGCGGGACGGCAGCCGGCTGTGCCGGCGAGGTACGGCTTTACAACTCATCTCCCCTCCCTTCGATCGAAATCCGATGGACCCTCTGACAGAGCGCAGCCGAGGTGGCCCCGGGTGACGTCACTGAGTCGCAAGCCTCGTTGGCATCGAACCCAGCCGACTTCGATGACCGGTTCATGTGGACAAGCCTGATCACGGCTCGGTTTCGCCGATACTTTTGCCAGCACGCCCGAAAGCAGAAATGTCCGCATCTGTCCATGGAGGTAACGCCCTTCGAGCGGCGACTGCCGGCTGCGACGACACGTCCCAACGGACGTTTAGAAGCAGCCATCTGGATCGAGGACGAAGGCGGCGTAGTAGTAGCCGCCGTAGGGCCGCTCCCCGGGCGCACCGTTGTCACGTCCGCCTGCCGCGATCGCGGCAGCGTAGAAAGCGTCCACCTCGGCAGGGCTCGAAGCGGTAAACGCGATGTGGCTGCCGGCGCGCGGTCGGTCGGCGCGATACGGCGCGAACGGCTCGTTCTCCTGGCCGCCGTCGCCGACGCCGAAGCCGAGCGTCGGCTCTTCGTCCCACACGGTCCGGTACCCGAACGCGGACAGCGCAGCCGAGTAGAACGCGCGGCTGACGTCGAGGTCGCTCACGGGCAGCTTTACGTGGTCGATCGGCACGGCGCGATCGTAGTTCGGAAGCGTGCGACTGACGGTCGCGAAGCTCTACAACCGCCTGGTGGGTTCGGTTTGCGCGCCGTTACGGCACGTAGAACGTGGCTATTGAGTGGTGCGCGTTGCAGTCGCTCCAGCAGCTGCCGATGTTCAGCTTCTCGACCGTGACGGCGGCGTGATCGGCCGGGCCGTAACCACCGCACCACCAGCGCGAGACGTTCAGCCTGTAGGTCGTGGCTGAGTAGTAATAGCGTCCGACGTCGGCGTCGTAGGCGAGCTGAACCGCTGCGTTGTAGAGATACGCCTTCCCGCCGCCCATTCCGTTCGGCCCGAGGTTGTAGATGTAGAAGTTGATGTGGTCGAGGAAGGCGCAATGCGTGTTCACGGTGCCGAAGTAGGCGGTGAACCGTAGATCGAACCCTGAGTGGCCGGTGAACGTCGTCTGCCGCACGGAGCTCGAAGTCCCGGGCTTCAGCGTTACCTTGTGCGGCCCGGCCGTATGTCCGCTCGACACGGCCGGCAGCGCGAGCGCGATTCCAGCAACGAGGACGATGGCGAACGTGCGCATGGTGGTCCTCCTTTCGAGAGCGACCGAGCATCTCGCTCTGCGCGACCGAATTCAAGAGCCGGCGGTAACGCTCGAGCACACGGCGCGACTACGATCCCGCCGTGGAGCGGCGTTCGATCAATCCCTGGAGCTGGCAGGAGCAGTTCGGGTTCGAGCAAGGCGTCGAGACCTCGGGTGCCGAGCGAATCCTTTGGTGCGCCGGCCAGACCGCCATCGACGCCGACGGCAACGTCGTCTCGGGTGACATGAGCGCGCAGGTCGTTCAGACGCTCGACAACCTCGAGGCCGTGCTGACCGAGGCGGCCATGACGCTCGCGAACGTCGTTCGCGTCACCTGGTACGTGACCTCGATCGAAGAGTTTCGAGCCAGCGCGCCGGTGCGTGCAGAACGCCTGCGGGCTGCGGGCTGGAGCGCCGCGAGCACGCTCGTTCAGGTCGCCGGGCTCGCCTTCCCCGAGCTCAAGGTCGAGATCACCGCGACCGCGGTCGCCTAGTCCTACGGGTTGAAGTGGCGGCCGGCGTTCCAGCTCGTAGGGTCGAAGCCGAACGTCTCCGTCAGGCTCTTCCGCGACTCGGCGACGGCGGCGGCGCGGCGCTCGCTGTACATCCAGACCGTCTCGCGGGCGCCGCCGGCGATCCGCTGGATCTCGAGCCCCGCCGGGGCGTGGCCCTCGACGAACTCGAACGCAAAGTCAGCGGCTTCGAGGAAGTTGGCGCCCTCGTAAAGTGGCGCGCCAGCTTGGTAACGCGGCTCGAACGTGGCCGCGCAGACCTGGGTAGACGGCGTGTCCAGAGGCAGTCGGCATGACCGTCGTCTGAAATGCATCGCCAAACCCGTCCCCGTCGGTGATGTCGACGCCGTGCTGCTCGGCGAGCGCGGCCGCGAGCGCAGGTCCTGAGAGGTAGTCGTTCTCGACGAGGATCTCGCCCAGCCGACGCCCGCCCTGCCGCTGCTCGGCCAGGGCGCGCTCGAGCTCGGCCTCGGTCGCGTAACCGCCGTCGACGAGCACATTCCCCAGCGGACGCCAGCCGCGTAGCGCGTTGTGTCGGCCGATGGCGTCTCCGATACCGGATCCTCATCGGTCGGCCGCAGCTCGACGCCGTGCTGCTTGGCGAGCGCGCGTGCCAGCACGAACCCGGTCACGTAGCTCCAGTCGACGAGGATCTCGCCGAGGAGGCGGCCGCTCTTCCGTTGCTCAACGAGCGCCAGCTCGAGCTGGTCGGCGTCAGCAGGCCGTCGTCGACGAGAAACGCCGAGGTGGCGCCACGGGAAATCTGCGTAGCCCATGCGCTTCAGGGTGGAGCTATGGGGCGGCGACGCGCTCGACGCTTGACTGCGCGGTGAAGGGAAGCGGGAGCCGGTCGAGGCCTCCGTGCTGCGGTCGCTCGAGCGCGAGTCGACGATCTCGTAGTGCGCGACCGTCAGCTCGCGATCGACGAGGTAACGCCCGTCCTCCGGGTAGAAGACCGCGCGCTCGGGGTCGTCGCCGGCAAACCGGCCAACCGCCTCGAGTGACTCCCAGAGCGTGATCGTGACGAACTCGATGCGCTCGCCGTCGGGACGCCGGAGAAGCTGCACGCCTCGATTGCCGTCGGTGGCGAGCGAGGCGTTCATGCCTGTCTCGACGACGTAGCGCGAATAGGCGTCCGCGTCTTCCGGCCTCGCCCAGCCTCTCCAAACCCGTGCGATCACGATCCGTAACCTATCAACTCGCTTCAGCGGTTACGAGCGGCTAGACGACGCCGCGCTGATCGCTCGCCCACGCACGCGTGTTCGCTCGGGACCGCTCGATCAACTGCTCGTGCTTCTCGGGCTCCAGCACGTCGCTCGTGATCGTGCTAACGATCAACTCGTCGAACTCCGGGCTCTCGACGTACTCCACCACCAGCTCGTGGAGCCGAGGCAAGGCGTCTGCCCGGAACGTCTCGAACTCGTCACGCTGGAAGTACTGATCGACGAGCTGGTCGTAGCGCGCCAGTTTCTCCTCGTACGGCAGGTCGCTATCCCCGATCTCGAAGTAGTCGCGCGTGTTCTGGTTGATCCGCATGACGCGCCCGCTCACGCAGCAGAAGACGCACCACGCCACCAGGGCTTCGATCGCCCACGGAAAGTAGTAGTGCAGGCTGACGAGCGAGATGTCCGGCGAGGCGTTGGCGTAGTCGATCGGATGCGCCTCGCCGTCCTTCACGATCGTCTCGCAGGAGTTGAACTCCCAGCGGAAGAAGGCGTTCACGAGCCGGCTGATCAGCGCCACCTCTCGTTCGAGCTCCGGCGGCAGGAAGTCGCGATCGAGGATGTAGCGGTAGTGGCCGTCCGCGGCCGGATCGAAGTGCATGACCATCGTCTGCGGGCCGATCGAGAGCGAGCGCGTGAAGACGTCGAACTTCTCGACCGCCCCCTGCACGTGCATCATCCGCTCGCCTGAGTGCTCGTAGGCGTGGCGGAGCTCCGCCGCGTTCGAGATCCTGCTGACGCCGACCCACATGCCCCCGTCGAAGGGCTTCATGTACAGCGGATAGCCCACCCGCTCGCCGATCTCCTCGAGATCGAACGGCGGGTTGTAACGCTCCGCCATCGGCACGTATCGCGGGTTGTCGGGCGGGAGCCGGTGCGGAACCAACCAGGTGTCGGGGACCTTGATCCCGAGGCGGATCATCGCGCAGTACGCAGCGTGCTTCTCCATCGCCTGGAACGTGAACGGGTTGTTGAGCAGGTAGACGTTGTCCATCAGGGCGATCTTCTTCAGCCACTCGCGCGGAAGGTCGTACCACCAGGCCAGGCGGTCGATGACGAGCCCGTAGCGCGGCGTGTAGCGCAGGTCGAAAGGCTCGTTGAGGATGCGCTCGGCCGGAAACTCGTGCGTCTCGCCGCGGTAGCGGACCGGTCCCAAGCGCTCGAGCACCGTTTCGAACGTAGCCGGCCAGTCCTCCTCGGTTGCCAGCAACAGGCCGATCAGGTGCCGCGCCACGGCTAATCGAGTCTATGCCGCGTAACGCCAGAACGTGGAAAACACGACGTTCTTCACCGTTTCGACGCGGCTTTTTCGTCGGAACGCTGGCGCTCTTGAACTCGCTGCGCCCCAGGGCAACCGCGGCGAGCTGGTCGTCGTCGACCGTGGATTGACCGAAGAAAAGCGGTCACGGGTTGAAGCTGGCGGCCGCAGTGGTTCCCCTGGCAACGCGGTTGCGGGCCAACACCCGCTTGTGTTCTTCCCCCTCAGAAGATGGAAAGCGACTGATCGGCCACAACCGACCTTCTTTTCCGGCCCCTAGACTCACGCGGCACAATCGCTTAGGGTGGCTGAGGACTCGCGGCAGCCTAGCTGCCGTCTCTGCGGAAGAGGAGGGTCGAGGAACTTGAAACAACTTTTGAAGACCATTGCACTGACGACCGGTGTCGCCGTGCTTGTGGCGTCGGCCGGGGCGGGCGCGATGCAAGCCCGAGCTCCGGTGAAACGCGGAATCGATCTTTCGACGTCGGCGGCGATCAAGCGGTACCTCCGCTCGATCGGCGTCACGCCGCGCGGCGTCGTGATTCAGCGAGGACCGAGGAACTACGCCGGGCCACGGTGCCCGGGGAAGGGCTGGAACTGTACTCGCTCGTCGCGGGTCGTCCAGATCGCGACCCCGGCACCCGTACGCGGGAGCGCCAGGGCGGTGAGCTTCTCCGCGGCGAAGCCGCCGCCCGGAAACGTGGCGAAGTGCAGCGTGACGAACTTGACGAAGAGCTGTACCGGCAATGTCGCAAGCTGCACCGCGACCGGGGGAAGCTCGATTGACCAGTCTTGCACCGTGGTCCAGACCGCGACTGGAAGCATCTCGAACAGTGCGCAGGTCTCGGAGCGGATCACTCAGTCGGGCCAGCAGGCGCTCCAAGGCAGTCAGTATGCGCAGATCACACAGACGAGCGATACCGGCTCGAACAGCGTTCAGCTGGATCTCATTGTCACGCAGTCGGCGACGACGGATGCGGGGAGCGTGTCGCAGAGTCTGAAGAGCTCGCAGGACTTCGACATCTCGCAGACGTCCAACAGCGGCGCGCAGTCGATCAGGGTCGATCAGTACTCCACGCAGACGGAGACGGCGAACTCGGCGACGACCGGGACGCAGTTTGCTAGCGGCGACCTGTTCGGCGACATCACACAAACGAGCAGCGGCGTCTCGACCGCGAGGATCAAGCAGGTCCACAGCATCACGCAGAACGCGCTGGGCCCGAATGTCGAGCAGACCGCTGTCGACCCCTTCAAGTGCTGCGCGGACCAGAGCGGAAACGCCCGCGACACGCTCGATCTGGTGCAGAACGGCTCCGTGCAGACGACCGGCGATCCGACCCCGAACATCAGCGCCATCTACGAAGCCGATTGCCAGAGCTCCGGCAACTGCACGGTCACCGAGACGCAAAACACGAACGGCACCATCTCGACGAACACGAGCTCCGGCAGCACCGTCAACACGGGCTTCAACTGCACGGGCACCACCTGCACCGAGAGCTCGATTGCGTTCGATGGCTCGCCGGGAACCGCGGCGCCGCCCGCGACGCTCGGGCCGTACACGATGACCGCTTTCGGTCCCGACGGTCGACCTCTCGGCGAGACGGTCTCGAACGTCACCGGTCCCGGGGGCACCGTCGGCTTCTCGCCGTCGCTGACACACGTGCGGGTGGGGCAGGGCTGGGCGACCTGGAGCCACGGTTACACGGGCGACGTCTACTACACGGTAGGCACGCAGATCACGCTCACCTTGCCAGCCGGGACGAAGGCGTTCTATTTCTACGCCGAACCGAACACCTTCGACGTCTTCTCGGTGGAGGCGACGGCGCAGGATGGCACGACCTCAGGGCCGATCCCCGTGCAGGGTGACTCGGGCGCGCAGTACTTCGGCTTCTACGGAACCGGCGATGCGGCGCTCTCGTCAATCACTGTCACGACCACGGACACGAGCGGGTTCGCAGTCGGCGAGTTCGGGATCAATCCCGCCGCCGTGATCGGCTGAATCAAGCGTAGGCGCTTCCGCGGTGGGTTGCTCGCTTGCCGCGGAAGTGCCCTACGCCAGCGTCTCGATCGACCCTTTCTCGGCCTCCTCGCCGAGCTCGGCGAGCTCCCGATCGAGATGATCCACGATCGTCCGCGCGCCCATGCGTGCGAAGGCGGCGCGCGCGCGCTCGAGCTCGGTCCGGGCGCCGCCGAGGTCGCCGAAGGTCTTGAGTGCGCGTGCCAGTTCGCTCCGCGTCTCACAGACGTCGATCACGAGCTGTTGCTCCTCCATCAGCCGTAGCGCTTCCGCGAACGCCGTCGCCGCAGTCGTCGGTTCGGCGCTCGCCGTTGCGACAACTGCCTCCCCGACGAGGAGTGCGGCGCGCGCATAGTGGTCCTCCTCGGGGACGCTGCGCGCCGCGAACGCGATGAGTTCGCGCGCGTCGTCGACGCGACCACCCCTTACGAGCGTCTCTGCCAGGTGACGATAGATGTCGATCGCGATCCAGCCGCCGCACTCGAGTGCGAGCGGAAGGGCTGTGCGAAGCTGTTGCTCGGCCTCCTCGACCGCGCCCCGAGCGAGGTCGTAACGCGCCAGTGAGCGCAGGTTCTGGATCTGCAGAAACGTGTCGCCCGTTCGCTCGAGCCACTCCAGCGCCTGCGCCGCGAGCTGTTCCGCGACCTCCTCCTCGCCTCGGTAGTACTTAACAACGCCGAGCGCGGTCGTTGCGCGTGCCTCGTCACGGTGGCTGCCCTCCTCACCCGCGAGCGCGACCGCCTGCTCAAACTGCTCTTCCGCTTCTGCGAGCTCTCCGAGATTCATCAGCTCGCTACCGAGCCGGAGATGGGCCTCCGTCAAGAGCGCGCGGTCACCGTACTCCCTCGCGCGCTCCACTGCAGTCCGAAGGTCGTCTACGGCCGCGGCCGCCTGACGGTCGAACCAAGCTCGTACATTCGCGAGCTCGAAGCTGACGAGGATCTCGAGGCGGCGGTCGCCGATCTCCCTCGCGATCGCCGCGGCCTCAGATAGCCGTTGACGTTCTTCGGCGGCTAAACCCTGCTTCCAGTCCACGTTCGCGAGCGTGAGAAGTGCGGCACAGCGAAGAGCGGGCTGATCCGGGTCCGCCGCTGCCGCTACGACGTCCACGAGCTCGTCACGCGCAAGCTTCAGTTCCCCGCGGCCCACGATCATTCGCGCACGTCGGTAGCGGAGGTCCGCCCGGGTCACGACATCGGCCTCGTCGGCGAGCTCGAGCGCACGTGTGTAAAAGCGCTCCGCCTCGCGGAACCCCTCCCGGCGCTCGGCTTTCGCTGCCGCGCGCTTGAGCGCGGCTACGGCGCGCTCGATGGGTGGCGGCTCGGGCGGGCGCGCGACGGTGCGTGCCGTGAGGCACGCCTGCTCAAGGTGGTACGCCACGATCTCGCTTAGCTCCTGCTCGCGGCCCGGCAGACCAATTACCCAGTCGGCAAAGCGGCGGTGGAGCACGGCGCGACGCCCTTTCGGGAGCTGGCCGTAAGAGACGTCGCGGATCAGGGCGTGCTTGAAGGCGTACGCGCGTTCGTCCGCCATCCGCGAGGCGTCGCCGGGCCGCACGAGGTCACGCCGCTCAAGCTCCGCCAGCGCCTCGTCGAGATCACCTTCGATCCCGTTCATCGAGGCGACGGCGCCGAGCCAGAACGTGGTGCCGATCACCGAAGCGTTCTGGGCGAGGCGCTTCTCGTTCGCCCCCAGCTGGTCGAGCCGCGACGCGATCAACGCCTGCAGGTTCGACGGCACCGGGAACTCGTCGCCGTCGGCCGAAGCCCCGGCCTCGGCGAGCATACGCACCGTCTCCTCCAGGAAGAGCGGGTTTCCACCGGCCGCGTCGAGCAGCCGGTCGACCGGCACCTGGACGCCCTCGGGGACCAGCCGAGCAACCAGTTCGACGCTGTCTTCGCCGCTGAGCGCATCGAGCTCCAGAACCCGACGCCTGCCGGTCGGGGTGAAAATCGGGAGTGGCGACTCCGCCGCCTCGGGCCTCGCGGTGCCGAGCACGAGCAGCGGAGCCTCGGCGCTGCTCTCGCCGACGAACGCCAGCAGCTCGAGCAGGGTCGGCTCCGCCCAGTGCAGGTCCTCGATGACGACGACGGTCGACCGCCGCTCGGCGCGCAGCTCGAGAAGGCGGCGGAGGCCCCAGTGCAGCTCCGATTGGCCAATGTCGGCCGCCGAATACGTGCCGCGGGGTGTCGTGGCGACGCCCAAGAGGTTCGAGACCGCGGCAGCGATCGTGCGGAGCTCGTCCGGGTCGGAGGTTCCCAGCGTCTCCAGCAGCCCGGCCAGCTTCGCCGTCGTCGTGTCGCCGTCGTCGTTGCGACGGATCCCTGCGGCGTCCTTGATGATCTCGGCGACGGGCCAGTACGTAATTCCTTCGCCGTACGAGAGGCACCTGCCCCAGTAAATGTCGCAGCGGTCCTCGAGTCGGCGTACGAGCTCCACCAGCAGTCGGCTCTTGCCGATTCCGGGCGAGCCCAGGATGGTCGCGATACCGACGCGCCGCTCCTGGAGAACCGCGTCGCAGAACGACGAGAGCTCCTCGAGCTCCACGTCGCGCCCGACGAGTGGCATCTCGACGACCGGTGTGCCGGGGGCGCCGTCCCGCGCACGAAGTACCTCCCAGACGGCTACGGGCGCCGACTTTCCCTTCGCCTGCAACGGCTCCACTTCGCGGAATTCGAATAGCCCCTTCGCGGCGAGGTAGGTCTGTTCACCTACGAGGATGCCATCGGTCGGCGCACCGGACTGGATTCGAGCAGCGGTGTTCAGCACGTCTCCCGCCGCCGACCACTCCCCCTCGGCCACACGCGCACCCAGCATGACGAGCGCCTCACCGGTATGGATTCCGATCCGGATGTGGAGGTCGAGCCACTCATCTGCGGCGTTTAGGTCGGCAATTGCCTCACGAACGGCTAGGCCGGCGCGAATCGCGCGCTCCGGGTCGTCTTCGTGCGCCTTCGGCGTTCCGAAGAGCGCGAGCACGGCATCGCCGCTGAACTTCTCGAACGTGCCTCCGTGTCCCTCGAGCTCGGCGCGCACCCGCGCGTGGTACGGAGCGACGAGTTCCTTCACGTCTTCGGGGTCGAGCT
Source organism: Actinomycetota bacterium (assembly GCA_046728975.1). Classification (GTDB taxonomy): domain Bacteria; phylum Actinomycetota; class Thermoleophilia; order Gaiellales; family Gaiellaceae; genus JBKPFU01. The sequence continues at coordinate 10,988 of JBKPFU010000073.1, forward strand.
GCTCGGACCGCGCGGTCGAGCCGACGAGGTCGACGAAAATCGCGGTGATGACCTTTCGCTCTTCGCCCGGCGACGGCGGCGCCTCGGCCATTGCCGTGCCGCAGGCGAGGCAGAACTTTGCCTGCTGCGGGTTCTCGGTGCCGCATGCGGTGCAAAAGGGCATAGCGGAAGCGTACGCCTAGCACGCGCAGGCTTGGTAGAGGAATCTCTACCTATGCCGAATCAAGGCGGGCGCTAGGCGGCCTCCGGTGCCGCACGGCTCTGTGCGGCCACCAAGGTAGCCAGGCAGATTCCGGCCATGACTAGGTAGGGCACAGCGTCTCCAGTCGCGTCCGCGAGCGCTCCACCCGCGGCCGGTCCGATGAGCGCGCCGACCGCCCAGCAGGCGTTCATGACTCCGAAGGCGAGCCCCTGGGCGATGCCGAGCCTCTCGGCGCCGTCGGAGATGATCGCCAGGGCCGGCGTGTAGAAGCTGCCATAGGCGATTCCCGCCGCGAGCACGAGCACGACGATCAGCTCGGGTCGCCCCGCCAAGGCCAGCGCGATTGAGACGATCACCGATCCGATGAGCGCCATCCGCACCGGTTGCAATCGGCCGCGCCGGTCGGAGTAGCGGCCGATCATCGGATTGAGCACGACCTCGAGCGCGGTCGTCGCCAGAAAGACGGCGCCGATCGCGATCGCGCGCCAGCCGAAGTCGCCGAGCCGGAGCGGCACGAGCACGACCAGCACACCGAAGAGCAGCGCCGGGAGCGTGATCAGCCACAGCCCCGCCGCGAACTGAGGTTCGGTCAGGGCCTTTCGCGCACGCGCGAGCGACTGCGGCTCGGCGGGGGTCCCCTCGGTGGAGGCCGCGGCCACAAGCAGGGCGAGGCCGAGGACGGCGACAACGACGAATGACCACCGCGCGCCGACGACTCCCGCTGCGCCGCCGAGCGCCGGGCCCAACAGCGCGCCGAACACGGCCGCGCCCATCGCACCGCCGAGGAGCTCCCCTCGGCGTTCTCGCGGCGCGGCCGAAATCAGCCACGCAAGGCCGCCGGCCCAAGAAAAGACGCTCCCGATTCCCTGGAGGAGCCGTGAAGCCCCGAGCGTCCAAACGTCTCCGGCGACCGCGAAACCGACGCTGGCGATCGACATCAGCACGAGGCCGCCCAGCACGGCGGGCTTCGGCCCGAAACGCGCCGCCGCTAGACCGCCGGGGACGGCAGCGAGCAGGGCCCCCGCGGCGTACGTGCCCATCAGCACGCCCGCGCCGCTCTTCGACAGGCCGAATTCGTCCGCGTAATGCGGCAGCAGCGGCGTCAAGACCGCGAACAGCATCGTGTCCGTCGCGATGATCGCGCTCACGAGGACGAGCAGCCGGCGCACCGAGCGCGAAGCTATCAGCCGCCGCCTTCGTGGCCGAAGTCACTAACTTCAGCGGTTTCCAGCCGTTTAACACCTTCGGTAGGTCGGGAGAAGAACCGACCGTGGGTGCGGTGCTCGCGCCGCAGAGCGCACTGCGCCCGCCAGAAGAACTGTGGCCATTCACCGAAGAAAGGGGTCTTCTTCGTGCACAACAAGGCAGGCTTTCTCGCGCTCGCGCTGTGCGTCGCGCTCGCTGGGGCGCTCGCGGCAGCCGCCGTCGCACGGGCGCGGCAGGACGCCCACACCGCGTCCGGCTTCTCGGGCGCCGCGTTGACGGCCTATTCGGCCCGGCATCGGGCGCCGGTCAATCCCCGTCTCACCCGCCGCTTCCGCCAAACCGCGTGGCATTGGGAGTCCGTGATGGGGCAGAAGCGCACACGTTTCGCGTCGCCCTTACACACCCGGCGCGCGCTCGCCTTCTGGCGCACCCACGCTGGTCGGGTTCGCCGCCAGGCAGGGCGGCCGCCGCATCGCTTTGCGTGGCTCTGCATCCACCGCTACGAAGGGAGCTGGAGCGACTTCGGCGAGCCCTACTGGGGCGGTCTCCAGATGGACCGCAGCTTCATGCTCCGCTACGCACCGGCCGCGCTCCTGCGGCGAGGCTGGGCGAACCGCTGGAGCGCGCTCGAGCAGATGTGGGTGGCCGAGCGGGCCTATCGCAGCGGGCGCGGCTTCTACCCGTGGCCGCACACCGCACGGGTATGCGGTTTGATCTAGATGAATGAGCTGTCGCAAAAGCGGGGATAACGTTTGACCGATGGCGCATGCGACGCATGATCAGATCCAGGCGCTGATCGAGCAGGGAGAGCGCGACGGCTGCGTCGACCTCTCCCGCTTCAGCGAGCTCGTCCAAGAGCTCGAGCTCGGTGACGAGGAGTTCGCCCGACTGTACGAGGAGCTGGACGAGCGGGGGATCGAGCTTCGGGACGACTGCGGCCAGGAGCGGCAGGACTCGACCTACGTCAACGGTGACCTCGCCACGGCGACGACTGACGCGCTGCAGCTCTTTCTGAACGAGGCGGGCAAGTGGCCGCTGCTGACGGCGGCCGAGGAGGTGGAGCTCGCAAAGCGGGTCGAGCGGGGCGACCGGGAAGCGAAGGAGCGGATGATCAATTCGAACCTGCGCCTGGTCGTCTCGATCGCGAAGCGGTACCAGGGCCACGATCTACCGCTGCTCGATCTGATCCAGGAGGGAATCATCGGGCTCATCCGCGCGGTCGAGAAGTTCGACTGGCGCAAGGGGTTCAAGTTCTCCACCTACGCCACCTGGTGGATCCGACAGGCCGTGCAGCGCGGGGTCGCGAACAAGTCGCGAACGATCCGGATCCCAGTGCACATCGCCGAGCGCGAGCAGAAGATCTCGCGCGCCGAGCGCGAGCTGCTGATGAAACTGGGCCGGCAGCCAAGCGACGAGGAGATCGCCAAGGAGGCCAAGCTGCCGCTGAAGCAGGTCCGCGAGGTGCGGTCCGCGGCCAGGGCGGTGACGAGCATCGACCGGCCGATCGGAGCGGAGAACGAGGGCACCCTGGGCGACCTGATGCCGGGCGAAACCGAGGAGCCCGGGCGGGAGGTCGAGATCAGCCTGCAGGAGCAAGCGCTGCGGAGGGCCGTCGCGGCGCTCCCGGAGCGCGAGCGCGAGGTCGTCCAAATGCGGTACGGCCTCAACGGCGACCGCGATCCGCATTCGCTCGAGGCGATCGGCCGCGAGCTCGGCCTCACGCGCGAGCGCGTCCGCCAGATCGAGGCGAACGCCCTCGAGCGGCTCGCCATGAACCGCGAGCTCGAGGCCATGTCCGACGCGGCCTGACCCGCTAGCGAAGCGCGACCGCGAAGAGGCCGCCGAGCACGGCGATACCCACGACCAGCCAGGTGACGTAGTCGCCGATCACGCCGCTGTGCAGCGCGCGCAGCGCGCCGGCACCCGGTTGGAGGCGTGACAGGCCGCGCCGGATCGGCGCGGTCGCTCGCTCTCGGTTCAGCGCCGCGAGCGCGAGGAGGACGGCGCCGACCGCTGAAGCCATCCCCCAGAGGACGCTGGCCGTGGGAAGCTGGAGCAGATCGAAGTTCAACACCGGCGGATGCTCCGTGCGTCCTTGCAGGACCGCTGCGACGTAGCCATGCGTGTCCTGGAAGTGGTGGGCTGCCTCCTCGGCGTGCTGCTCGAGCCCCGGGACGAGGCTGAGGCCCGCGCCCGCAATCGCGAGCGCCGCCGCGGGGGCGAGCATCAGCGCCGTGCTGCGGGACGGGGCCGATTCGACCTCGCGCTCCTCGTCCGGCTCGGGCGATAGGTATGGCTCATCCGTAGCGCCGCGGCCGAGGAAGACACGGCCGGCGGCGCGGAGCATCGCGCCCGAGGTGACGATCGAGGCGATCGTGATCACCACCGGCACCCAGTGGTAATGAAGCTGCGACGCGCCCTCCTCGATCAAGGACTTGCCCATGAACGTTCCCAGCGGGGGCGGCCCTGCGATCGCAACCGCGCAGAGCCCGAACACGACGCCGGTCGGCGCCAGCTCCTGGGCGCGGCCGCGTAAGTTGAGCTCGTCGACGCTGCCGGCGCGGTAGAGCAGGATGCCGACGCAGAGGAAAAGCGCACCCTTCAGCAGCCCGTGCGAGAGAACGTAGACGCCCGAGCCCGCGAGGCCCTGTTCCGACAGCAGGGCCACGCCGATCAGGAAGATGCCCGCATGGCCGATCGTGGAGTAGGCGAGCAGGCGCTTAAGGTGGCGCTGGAGGAAGCACATCGTGGCGCCGAGCAACGCACCCAGCGTCCCGAACCCGAGCAGGATGGCGCGAAAGCCCGGCCCGTGTGTTTCGGGCACGTCGGCGAAGGCAGTCCAATAGACGCGCGCGGCGCCGTACACGCCGAGCTCGACCATGATTCCGGAGAAGAGGACGCAGACCGGGGTGGGGGCGACCGCGTGCGCATCCGCGAGCCAGAAATGGAAGGGCACGACCGCCGCCTTCACGAGCAGCCCGCCCATGAGGAGGGCGAACGCGGCCACCACCAGGCCGTCCGCCTTGTGCCCTCCGAGCGCCTGGCCGAGCTGGGCGAGGTTGAGCGCGCCCGTCCGCGCGTACAGCAGGCCGATCCCGAAGAGGATGCAGAACGACCCGACGCTGTTCGTGATTGCGAAGTTGATCGCGCCCTGGAGCGGGCTCGCCTCTTCCACCCGGTAGCCGGTGAGCGCGTAGGCGGCGACGCTCATCAGCTCGAACCAGACGAACATGTTGAACAGGTCGCCCGAGAGCGCGAATCCCGACATTGCGGCCAGGAAGACGAGCATCAGGACGTGGAACAGCGTCCCGACCTCGTCGAAGTACCGCCAGGAGAAGACGAGCGACGCGGTCACGAGCGTGCCGGCGAGCGCCGCTATGGCAGCGCCAAAGGCGTCGATCGTGAAGGAGATCCCGAGCGCGACGCCGTCGCGCGGAGCCCAGCCGCCGAACCAGTAGACGACGTAGTGGTCGGCGGCGTGTGCGAGCAGCACGAGCGAGATCACAGCGGCCGCGCCCGCGGCGGCGATGCCGACGAGGTCGTCGAGCCGAACCGGCAGGAAATGGCCGAATGCAGTCAGGAACGCCGCCGCGAGCAGCGGGATCGCGACCGGCAGCGGCGCGAGGACGTCCATCAGCCGCGCATCGGCCGGAGCTCCTCGGGGTCCATCGTGCCGGCGTGCCGCTTGCCCAGAATCGCCAGCGCCAGCAGGAGCGCCGCGACCGTGACGCCGACGACGATGTCCGTGAGCGTCAGCGCCTGGACAACGGGGTCGACCGCCTTCGTTCCCTGCTTGACGTCCTTGAAGATCGGAGCCGTCCCGCCCTTCACGTAGCCGACGCTCAGGAGCAATACGTACGTCGACGACTGCGTGACCGACAGGCAGACCACGAGGTGGATGAAGTTCCGGCTCGTGACGATCCCGAAGATTCCGACGACGAAGATCCAGACTGCGAGGAGGTACGGGAGGTAGCTCATTTGGGCTTGCCGGCGAGCACGAACGCGCGCTCTTCGAGGAACTCGCTGAAGACGAGGACGAACGCCGACGCGACCTCGAGCGCTGTCGCCCAGTTGAGCAGCGGGATGCTGCCGCCGGACGACAGCTTCCCGGCGACACCGTGGGGCAGGAGGTTGTGGAGGAACGGTGTTCCGAGGAAGAGCGCGATGAGACCGACGGTCACGTAACCGCCGGCTCCGAGTCCCTCACCGAGGTCTACCACCGGTGTCGGCGTCGAGCGCCGGTAGGGACGGAACGCGCCTGCGAGCCAGAGCAGCAGGAACGCGGAGGCGACGATGACGCCGCCCTGAAACCCTCCTCCGGGCGTGATCGCGCCGTGCGCGACGACCCACAGCCCGAGCACGAGCGTCGCCGCGGCGAGTGAAATCCCGACCGCACGCAGCGCGTCGCTGTCGACCGCGTCCGTGAGCTCCGGGACGTCCTCCTCGCGCTGCTCGCGTAGGAGCAACGCGACTCCTGTGACCGCCGCGAACAGGATGAAGACCTCGCCCAGGGTGTCGAGCCCGCGGTAGTCGAAGACGACCGCCGTGACAACGTTCGTCGCTTGCCGTTCGGGGACCGCGGCCTCGTTCAGGATCCTTCCGTACTGCCCGCGGTAGTGGCCGAAGTCCGGCAGTCCGGCGGTGCCCCATAGAAGCAGCGCCGCAAGGCCTGCGAGGCCGGCGCCGAGCAGCACAGAGCGGGCGCGCCTGTTCACTCCGCGCGGTGGAGCATGATGGCGACCAGCAACACGACCGGGTAGCCGATCGTCCCCACCACGAGCGCCGAGAGCGCCACGTCCGGCGCCTGGAGCAGGAGGAAAAAGACGACCAGCAGCAGCGAGTAGAGGCTGCTGACCATCGCGAGGCGGACGAGGTCACGCGTCAGGACGACGGCCAATGCGCCGGCGCCGACGAGCACCGTTGCGACGAGCTGGAGAGCGTTCACGGGGCGCCCCTCTCGCGCTCGGCCGGGCTCGACTCGAGCCGGCCGCGCATCTCCAGCCGGATCACCCTCGCCGTTGCGGTGCCGAGCGCCGAGCCCGCGAGCGCGAGGACGACCGCGATCAACACGGCGGCGAGGCCCTGCGCCGACACGAAGCCTTCGCGCACGCAGACTGCGGCCGCAAGCAGTGTGGGCCCGAGCGTCGTTCCGGCGCCGGCGTAGTGGAGGCGGTCGATCGCGTTCCGCATCGCAAGGAGCCCGAGGCACGCGAGGAGCTCGGCGGCGACGCCAAGGCTGACGAGGACGTAGACGGCGTAGTCGCGCGTGGTCGTCACAGCTTCCGGTCGGCGATGAAGCGGACGAAGATCAGCGCCGCCACGAAGTTCGTGAACGCGAGCACGAGCGGCAGCGTGTAGTACGAGTTGCGGTGGTAGCCCTCGGAGATCAGAAGCAGCACCATCGCCACGATCGTTCCCGCGAGCTCGATGGCGACGAGCGCCTCGAGCAGCGCGCCCCGCATGACGACGTAGCCGCAGGGGACCACCGCCAGCAACAGGATCGTCGCGCCGATCAGCCAGACGTTCATCCCGGGATGCCGGGGGAGGTGCGCCTGGGGTCGAGGTTGTGGCGGAGAGCGACTTCGCGCTCGCAGTCGATGTCGACGCCGATCGTGTTCGGGCTGAAGTTCTCGATCGTGATCGCCGCTGCTCGCCGGCCCGCCGACACGCTGTCGTCGCCGCCGGCCGGGAACGGAACGGCGTCCCAGACGCTGCGCAGGTTGCGCGCACGCAGGAGATGCACAACGAGCGCCCACGCAACGACCGCGAACTCGAAGACGACACGCCAGGGGATCCTGGCCGCCTTCGCAAGCCACCTGAGCTCGAACGCGAACCCGAGCAGGCCGTGCCGCCGCGCGAGCTCGGCGAAGCTCGCGCCGACCGCGGCGGCGCCTGCTCCGGCTGCCAGCTCCATCTTCTCGTTCGTCCCCTGCATCACGTCCCACAGCCCGAAGAGGGCGAACCACCACAGCGTCCAGGCCCGCAGCGCGCCGATCATGGGTGGAGCACGACCTTGATGCAGCCGTCGAGCTTCTTCTGGAAGAGCTCGTACGCGCGGGGGGCCTCTGCGAGCGGCAGCTCGTGCGTCGTCAAGTCGTCCACGCCCAGCGGGTCGTCGTCAGTGAGAAGCGGGAGGATCTCCGGAACCCACCGCTTTACGTTCGCCTGGCCCATCGTGATCGTGACCTGACGGTCGAAGAGCTCGCCGATCGGCGTGACCGGCACGACCCCGGCGTAGACGCCGACGAGCGAAAGCGTCCCGCCGCGGCGCACCGACCGTCCCGACTGCCAGAGCGCCTGGAGCCGGTCGGGCACGAGTCTTGTCGTTTGGAGGAACCGCGACACCGGACCTCCTTCGGCCTCCATGCCGACCGCGTCGATCGCGCGGTCGACGCCGCGCCCGTCGGTGAGCTCGCGCACGATCTCGACCACGTCGCCGACCGAGCCGAAGTCGATCGTCTCGACACCGTGCCGCTCCGCCATCGCGAGCCGTTCCGGGACCTGGTCGATCCCGAGCACGCGCTCCGCTCCCTTGTGCAGCGCGATCCGCGCCGCCATCTGTCCAACCGGGCCGAGCCCCCAGACCCCGACCGTCTCGCCTGGCTCGAGCTCGGCGTACTCAACCGCCTGCCACGCTGTCGGCAGGACGTCGGACAGGAACAGGAAGCGGCTATCGGGCGCGCCGTCCTGTTCCACCTTGATCGGTCCGAAGTGGGCCATGGGGACGCGGAGGTACTCAGCCTGCGCCCCCGGGACGCCGCCGTACAGGTGCGTGTACCCGAGCAGGCTGGCGCCCTTGTGCCACTTGTAGTTCTGCGTCGTCTCGCACTGCGAGTAGAGCTGCCGCTCGCACATCCAGCAGGAGCCGCAGGCGATGTTGAACGGGACCACGACCCGGTCGCCAGGCACGATCTGCCTCACCTCCGAGCCGACCTCCTCCACGACGCCCATCGGCTCGTGCCCGATGATGTCGCCCTCGCGCATCACCGGGCCGAGCTTCGAGTACAGGTGGAGGTCCGAACCGCAGATGGCTGTCGACGTGATCCGGATGATCGCGTCGGTCGGCTCTCGGAGCTGGGGGTCGGGCACCTCGTCGACCCTGACGTCCTCCTTCCCGTGCCAGACGACGGCTTTCATCGCGGCGCGCCGGCCGTCAGCGGCGGCGTCGGAAGGCGCGCGCCCTCACGGATCCCGTGCAGGAGCTCGAGGAATGCCTCGCGGGCGTCGTACCGAGGCGTCCAGCCGAGCTCTTCGCGCGCCCGCGTGCTGTCGAGCAGCGGGACCGCAAGCCCCAGGTCCAGCCACCCCTCGGGTGAGGGTTGGAGATGGAGCCTCCACGTCATCCAGGCGGCCGAGCGCGCGAGCGCGCGTGGCACGCGGACGGGACGCGCGCCGAGCAGCTCGGCGAGGGTGGCCGGGTCGAGCACCGGCTCGGCCGCGATGTTGAACGCTCCGTGCGCGTCGGTCTTGGCGGCGAGGCGATACGCCTCGCCCACGTCAGAGGAGTGCACGGCCTGGAAGCGGAGCCCGGGAATCTCGGGCACGAGCCGCAGCAAGCGGCGGTGCGCCAAAACGCGCGGAAACAGGCGTCCCGCGAACAGGCGGCGCTGTTCCTCGCCCGATTCGCGCTTGAAGATCAGCCCCGGGCGTAGCCGAACCGTTCGGGTCTCGGGATGCTCCCGCTCGAACCGATCGAGCTTCCGCTCCACCTCGGCCTTGTGCCGCGAGTAGAAGCTCGTGCGGATTCCAGTCGCCGGCCACGTTTCGCCGACGCGGCGGTCCTTCGGCCCGGGCGCGTACACACCGACCGAGGAGGCGTAGACGAGCGACGGCACACCCGCCTCGGCGACCGCGCGGAACACGCGCGCCGAACCGTGCACGTTGATCCGCCAGAGCAGGTCGAGGTCGTGCGAGGGCTGGATTGCCCAGGCGAGATGGACGACCGCGTCGGCTCCGTCGAAATGCGCTGCGAGCTGATCGCTCGCCACGTCGACCGCGCGCCACTCCACCTTCGGCAGCTCGAGCGCGGGCAGCCGCCGCGCAAGGCCGAGCACCGAGGCGATGTCGGGGTCGTCGGCCAACCGAGTCAGCAGGCTCGTCCCGACGTTGCCAGTCGCACCGACGACGACCACTCTCACGCGATTCCGAGCTCCTCGACGAGCGTGAAGAACGCCTTGGCGAAGGGCGAGTGCTCCGTCCGGCGCCGAAGCTCGTCCCAATCGATCTGCTCGCGCAACGGTCGGACCGTCTCGAGCAACGAGTCGTAGTCGAGCTCGTGCTCCTTCAGAGCGAGCAGCTTGGTCGCGATCACGTCCTCGAGCGAGACGACACGCATTCGGATTGCGGCGACCTCGAGCTCCTCCGCGCGCTCCAGCATCTCGTTGTCGACCTCGATCCCGCTCGGGTTGAAGAGCAGGTCGATCATGACGTCGCCGTCGAACGCTTTGTAGAGCCACCCCTCTGGCGGCTTTTCCGGACGCATTCCGGCCTGCGCGAGCGCGTCGAGTGCACGATCGGCGTCCTCGGGCTTGACGACGAAATCGAGGTCGTGGTCGGTCTCGGGGCCGCCGCGCGCCCAGGCTGCGAGGCCGCCTGCCAGCGCGAACGGAACGTCGGCGTCGCGGAGCGCCGCCGCCGAGCGCTTCAGCGTCTCCAGAAGCTCCTCGAACGGGGGTGTGGCCTTGACCGCCACGTCCACGGCGGTACCCGTGCGGCAACCCGCTGAATCCGTTCCGGTTGAATGTGGCCGATGCCGAGGCCGATCCGCATCGCTGCCGCCGGCGACATCCACTGCAGTCCGGAAAATCGCGCCGTAGTCGAGCGCGCGTTCGCCGGGATCGAGGACGAAGCCGACCTCGTTCTACTCGCCGGCGACTTGACCACGTACGGCGAGCCGGAGCAGGCTGCGGTCCTTGCCGAGATCTGCCGGCCGCTCGCGATGCCGGTGATTGCGGTCCTCGGCAACCATGACTGGCACGCAAACCGGCGCGACGATGTCGCTGCGGCGCTGGAGGGCGGCGGGGTGACCGTCCTCGACCGCGGCTGGACGACCTGCGACCTGGACGGCACACACGTGGGAGTCGTGGGCACGAAGGGATTCGTGGGCGGCTTTCCGGACGCGTACCTGCCGGACTTCGGCGAGCCGCTTCTTCGCCAGGTCTACGCGGAGACGAGCGAAGAGGTCACGGCGATCTCGGACGGCCTCGCGCACATCCGCGACTGCGACTACCGCATCGTCCTCCTGCACTACTCCCCGACGACGACGACGCTCGAGGGCGAGCCGCGGGTGATCTGGGCCTTCCTGGGAACCGACCGGATGGCACCGCCGATCGCCGAGCACTGCCCCGACGTCGTTCTGCACGGCCACGGCCACCGTGGGCGCTTCGAAGGCTTCATCGGGGAGGTGCCGGTCTACAACGTCGCCGTGCCCGTAATGCGTCGCGATTTCTTCGTATTCGAGCTGGACGGAGCGGTGCTCAAGGCGGCTGAGCCCGCCGCTTGAGGCCGTGTCGATTTCAGTGCTTGTCGTTCGACGTGTAGGTAGGAACCCCAAACGAGGAGGAGGCGAACGATGCGATTCATGGTGCTTGTGAAGGCGAGTCCGGAGTCCGAGGCGGGCGACCTGCCGAGCACGGAGGTGCTGGCGGAGATGGGCAAGTACAACGAGGAGCTGGCGAAGGCCGGCGTTATGCTCGCCGGCGAGGGACTTCAGCCGAGCTCGAAGGGCGCCCGCGTGCGCTTCTCCGGAAGCGAGCGAACGGTGATCGACGGCCCGTTCACCGAGACGAAGGAGCTGATCGCCGGCTTCTGGCTGTGGCAGGTGAAGTCGAAGGAGGAGGCCATCGAGTGGCTCAAGCGGATTCCGTTCAAGGAGGGCGAGGTCGAGCTCCGGCAGGTGTTCGAGGCCGACGACTTCGGCGAGGAGTTCACGCCTGAGCTCAGGGAGCAGGAGGAGCGCATTCGCGCGCAGGTCGCCGACAAGCAGTGACCGCATCGGCGACGCAGCGCACGATCGAGGCGGTCTGGAGGATCGAGTCCGCGAAGCTGATCGCGGGCCTCGCTCGGATGGTGCGCGACGTCGGCATGGCCGAGGAGCTCGCGCAGGACGCGCTCGTCGCCGCGCTGGAGCAATGGCCGAAGTCAGGCGTCCCGGACAACCCGGGCGCCTGGCTCATGGCCACAGCGAAGAACCGCGCGATCGATCTCCTTCGCCGACAGGAGCGGCTCGAGCGCAAGCACGAGGAGCTCGGGCGCGAGCTTGAGGCCCAGCAGGAGACCGCGGCGCCGGATCTCGACGCCGCGATCGACGAAGACATCGGCGACGACCTGCTCCGCCTCGTGTTCACGTGCTGCCACCCGGTTCTTTCAACCGACGCGCGGGTTGCGCTGACGCTCCGTCTCCTCGGCGGCCTGACGACCGAGGAGATCGCGCACGCCTTCCTCGTTCCGGAAGCAACCGTCGCCCAGCGGATCGTCAGGGCGAAGCGGACGCTGGCCGAGGCGCACGTCCCGTTCGAGGTTCCGCGAGCGGACGAGCTCGAGGAGCGGCTCTCGTCGGTCCTCGAAGTCATCTACCTCGTGTTCAACGAGGGCTACTCGGCGACTGCGGGCGACGAATGGGTGCGGCCGTATCTATGCGAGGACGCGCTGCGGCTCGGGCGCATCCTGGCCGAGCTCGTTCCGACAGAGCCGGAGGTCCAGGGGCTGGTCGCGCTACTGGAGATCCAGGCGTCGCGCCTACGGGCGCGGGTTGGCCCTTCGGGCGAGCCGGTCCTGCTGTTCGACCAAGACCGCGCGCGGTGGGATCATCTCTTGATTCAGCGCGGCTTCGCCGCGCTCGAGCGCGGCGAGGCGCTCGACGGCGTGCTCGGCCCCTACAGGCTCCAGGCCGCCATTGCGGCGTGTCACGCGCGCGCACGCACCCCAGAGGAGACGGACTGGCCGCGGATCGTCGCGCTCTACGACGCGCTCGCACAGCTCGCGCCTTCGCCGGTGGTCGAGCTCAATCGAGCGGTCGCCGTCGGAATGGCGTTCGGCCCGGCGGCGGGCCTCGAGCTCGTCGACGCGCTCGAGTCGGAGCCGGCGCTGAAGAGCTACTACCTGCTGCCGAGCGTGCGCGGCGACCTCCTGACGAAGCTTGGCCGGTTCGCCGAAGCCCGGGCCGAGTTCGAGCAGGCCGCGTCGCTGACACGAAATACGCGGGAGCGCGAGCTTCTCGAGCAGCGCGCCCGAGAATCGGCGCTTTCCGTTACGGCTCGCTAGAGCTCGTTTTAGAATGGGGCCTCGTCGTCCGAGTGCGATGGGGCGGTGCGAGGCAAGGACGCAGGGAGCGCTCGTATCGATGAGATACGGGCGCGACCGAGGACGCCGCATCGCGCCGCTCCAGCGCGGCCCGGCGGCACAGCGCTTCATTTTGAAGCGAGCTCTAAGCCTCGTTCCCGACGACCTGGACGATCCAGCGGCGATCGCGCTCTCGGTCGAGCTCGAAGAAGAGCACGCGCTGCCACGCCCCAAGGCAGAGCTCGCCGTCGCGGACGGGAATCGATTCGCCGGCGGGGCCGAGCAGCATCGCCATGCAGTGCGAGTGGCCGTTGCCGACCTCCATGTCCTCCGGACAGATGTTCTCGGTGCGGCGATCCCAGTCGTCGTGGGCGTAGTAGGAGTCGTTCGGCACGAGCCGCCGCAGGAGCCGCGTGAAGTCCTCGAGAAAGCCGCTCTCGAACTCGTTCACGCGGACGCAGCAGGTCGTGTGCGGCGAGTACACGCATGCGATCCCGTCGATGACACCGGACTCCTGGACGGCCTCGGCGACCTCGTCGGTGATGTCGCGAACCGTGAGCCCGCCCGCCGTTCGGAGCTGACGCTCGTGCTGAAAGACCTTCACGCCCGCCTAGCCTTGTCCTCGTCGGCCCGCACGCACGGGTCTATTTTGAGGGATTGTGACCGCTACGTCACGTCGAACCGTCAAGTAGCGACGGAGTTAGTAGCCGCCGTTGCCGCCGGACGTTTCGGTCTTCGACTCCGTTTCCGTCTTCATGTTGTCCTCGCCGGTCGTCGTGCCGCCGCCGGCGCCACCGCCGAGGGAGATCGTTCCCTCCATGCCCTGGTCTCGATGGCCGTCGACCGGGCAGTACATCTCATAGGAGCCGGACTTCGTGAGCGTCACCCGAACCTCGGCCTCTTCACCCGGCCCGATCGTGGACGTCTCCTCCTCGACACCCTGACCCTCGACCTCGAGCGCGTGCTCAACGGAGCCGTTGTTCTTCGCCTCGAAGACGTACGTTCCGGGCTTGTCGAGCTTCACGCTGCTCGGGTCGAGCTTGAACTCTGTTTCCGAGATCACGATCTTCTTGATCGGCGCAGCGCCGCCCTCGGAGGTAGTCGTGTTCTCGGACGTCGTCGTGTTGCCACCGCCTGCACTCTCGTTGTTCGAGCCGCCGCACCCTGCGGCGAGAAAGGCGGCCGCGAACAAGAGGACGAGGAGCTTCTTCACCGACGTGAGAATACGGCGTTCCTCGCGAGGTGGATTTTTCAACCGCCCCACAGTTTCGGCGGGTGGAAGGGGCGGTACCCTGGTTGGGGCGGGCCCGTAGCTCAGCTGGTTAGAGCAGCGGACTCATAATCCGTTGGTCCCTGGTTCGAGTCCAGGCGGGCCCATCGTGTCCCGGACGAAATCGAAGATTTCGTCCGGATCGAGCGAGCTCAAATCCGTTGGTCCCTGGTCCGAGTCCAGGCTGGCCAATGTGAGATTCGGTTGGGCGCCGTCGCGAGTGAGGGAGCCGACCTCGCGGACGTATCGGTTCCGAGCGGGCGAGGTCGGCTCCGCACCATCAGGACAGCCGCTTCGGGCGGCGGCTCTCCTGCGACCATTGACTGGTCCCGTCGCAGGGGAACGGGTGTCCTCGGACCCTAGAGCCGAACCTTCCGCTTCGCCTGAATCCTGAGATCCAAATCGGATTCAGTCAAAGGATCTAAGTGTGGAACCACTCCGGGTGCGTCCACCGCGCCGTGTTCGTGGTCGTCCGGTGCATACACCGGTGATAATCGGCGCTGAAAACGCCCGTTAGCAGGGACGTTCGAGGTCCAGGCGGGCCCATCGCTTCCCGGACGAAATCTGCGACGTCCGGTGGCCTCGGTCTAGGGGCTCGCGGGAACGAGCGTGACGTCGACGCACCATTGGTGCGCGTCTGTCGGACGCCCATTGCGTCGCGTGATGCCGAGCGCGCATGCCTGGGCGGCTCCTTGGGCGAACCGCGTCCGGAGCCGGCCGTCTGCGCGCACCTTCCACTGCAGTTCCGCTCCCGTGCACCGCGCTCGCGTGCGCCCCTCCGCGTACGCCGCAGTCTGAGCCTGGGTGATCGTCAGGCGGAGCGAGAGCCGCTCGCCAACGTCGCACGTGAGCGTGCCGGTCGCCCGAATGACGTGGCCGTTCTTGCTGACCTTCGCCGTGGGGTCGGTTTTCCCGAAGAAGGCGGGACTGCTTCCGATCAGCACGAGCGCACCCAGCATCGAGGCCAATACAGCAGCTCGTTTCATGGCGGCGGAGTCTGTCACGTCTGAACCAGGTTCGCCAGAACGTCGCGCGCGCGAGCGGCCGAGACGACGTCGCCCTTCTGCTCGTAGAGCCCTATGGCGGCCTCCAGGACTGCCTTCGTGTCGTCTGTCCGGCCGACGAGGCGTAAGACCTCGGCCAGGTCGGCGAGGCCGTCCGCCCGCGTGTCAAGGGCGTCAGTCGGCTCGGCGAGCGCGACGGCCTCGCGGGCCAGCTCTTCGGCGTCCTCGACATGACCGCGCAGCGCGAGTGTCTTCGCACGCACCTGCCGCCAGAGCACCTGCGTCACGATGTCGTCGCTCGCGCCGGCTTGCTCGCTGACCTTCGTGTAGTGCTCGGCCTCCTCGTACCGCTGTTGGGCGTAGAGCGACTGCGCGAGCCGCGCCGCTTGGGTCGACAGCAGGCCTTTCTCGCCCATCTGTTCGAGCACCTCGTAGGCGGCGCGGATCTCCCGCTCGGCCGCGCCGGCGTTCCCAGCCAGCGTCTCGACGATCCAAGCGTGCTCGGCTCGCAGAACGAACGGGATTCCGCGCGCAAGGCCGAGATCCTCGGTCATCGCCCGGACGCGTCCGACGAGCTCGCGCGCCGCGTCGAAGTGGCCGAGCATCGCTTCGTGAACGGCAAGGGCGTCCATGAAGCCCATCTCGCCCCAACGGGAGATGGACGTGTCGTCGAGAACTGCCTTGCATCGTCTGATCGCCTCTTCCGCCGGCGTCGGCCCGTAGATGAGATCGATGCCGATCTGGATCAGCGCCTCATTTGCCTGCCGCTCGTCACCCGCGCGCCGCGCGTGGGCGAACGCCCGTTCGCGGGCGTCGGTCGCGGCTTCGAAGCGCATTGCGATGTGATCGGTCCAGGCGATCGCCGTCCAGGCCCGCGCGAGGCCCTTGTCGTCACGCGCCTTCTCCAGCTCGGGCAACGCATCCTCAGCGACCTTTCGCAGGCGCTCGAGGCTGCCTTCCGGTTGGGTGAACGTGCGGTTCTGCGAGCGTATGAGCAAGGCGACGAGGCCGTGGCGCGAATCTCCTGCGGCTTCGATCGCCGCCGTCGCGACCTGGTCTGCCCGTTCGAAGCTTCCCGCGAGGATGAGGGCGTCCGTCAGGTCGGGTGCAAGCTCGAGACCGGCTGGGTCAGTCGCCGGCACGAGAGCAAGGGCGCGCTCGAGCAGATTCGTCGCAGCGTGGGCGTCACCGCGGGCGAGCGCGCGTCGACCGGCCGCTGCGAGGCACTCCGCCGCATGCCGGCCGACGCCTTCGGTGTGCGCGTCGACCGGGCCGAGCTCGGCACGCGACCGGTGCGCTCGCTCGAGGTGGTAGCCGAGGATCTCCTCGTATTCGGGCGCGTGCTCGCGCACGGCGCCGGTAAGCCAGTCCGCATACCGCTCGTGGAGCTCCGCGCGAACGTGCTTCGGAAGCGCCTCGTAAGCGGCGTCGCGCAGGAGGAGGTGCCGGAAACCAAAAGCCTGTTGACCGGGAAGCTCGGTTCGCGCGGGGCGAATGAGTTCCTTCCGGAGGAGTGTCATCAGGTGCGCGTCCACGGCACGACGAAGGCGATCAGGCGCAAGCTCGCTCACGGCGCCGACGTGAAAGACCTTCCCCTCGACGGCGGCCCGATCGATGATCGCCCGCTCGTCGCGTTCGAGGCGGTCGAGCCTCGCCGCGAGGAGCGCCTGAATCGTGGACGGCATCGAGATCTGGGCAAGGTCGGCCGTCGAGGACCACCGCCCGTTCTCCTGGCGGAGCAGCCCGTCGTCGATGAGCATCGACAGCATCTCCTCGACGAAGAGCGGATTGCCTTCGGCCGCCTCCTTGATCCGCGCGCGGGGCTCCGCGGCCAGGGACGCATGGCCGAGGAGGTTCTCGATGAGTCGGTCCGACTCGGCGTCGGCGAGCGGCTCGAGCAGGATGCTTGTCGCGTTGAGCTTGCCGCCACCCCAGTTGGAGCGGTGGTCGAGAAGCTCGGGCCGGGCGACGCAGACGAGGAGCATCGGAGCGTCGCGTGACCAGTCGGCGACGTGTTCCACAAGGTCGAGGAAGGTGGGTTCCGCCCAGTGCACGTCGTCGAAAACGACAACGAGCGGCTGCATCCAGGCGTGCCGCTCGAGCAGCTTCCGCACGGCCCAGAAGGTTTCTTCCCCGCTGCCGACGGCGTCGGCCAGGCCGATGGCGCCCGCCACTCGGTCTGCAATCACCTTTGCGTCGGGATCGTCTTCGACAAGCCGCTCGATGTCCCGAGCGGATTGCACGTCAACCAACTGTCTAACAACCTCCGCGACCGGCCAGAAGGTGATTCCCTCGCCGTAAGCGAGGCAACGGCCGGAGACGATCGTCGCGCGGTCGGAGAGATTTGCCACGACCTCGGCCACGAGACGCGATTTGCCGACTCCCGCCGCTCCGAGGAGCGTGAAGAGGTGGCACGACCGCTGCCGCACCGCGCGCTCGAAGGCGCGCTCGAGCAGGGCGCGCTCGTCCCCGCGGCCGATCATCGGGGCCTCCAACCGTCGGCGGTGCCCCGGAGCTCCTGAGATGATTTCGAGCACGCGGGCGGCGGGCACGGGCTCTTGCTTGCCCTCGATCTCGAGCGCGGCGACCTCCTCTACACGAACGGCGTCCCGCACGAGCCGTTGCGTTTCCCTGCCGATCAGGATCTCGCCTGACTTCGCGGCCTGCTCGAGCCGCTTCGCGACGTTCACGGCGTCGCCGGTCACGAGCCGTTGACCGGCCGCGGGATCGCCCGCCACGACCTCGCCGGTGTTGGCACCGAGGCGGATCTCGATCTGGATTCCGAGCTCGCGCTCGAGCTCCCGGTTCAAGCGCTCCAGCTCCTCTCGCATCTCGACCATTGCCGCGACGGCACGAAGCGCATCGTCTTCGTGCACCGTCGGAATTCCGAACACGGCCATGATCGCGTCGCCAATGAACTTCTCCACGGTGCCGCCGTGGCGCTCGATCACAGCGCTCATCTCGTCGAAGTAGCGCCCCATGCCGCGGCGAAGCGATTCGGGATCGAGGCGCTCGCCCAGCGCGGTCGACCTCGCAACGTCCGAGAAGACGACCGTCACCATCTTTCGCATCTCGCGCGGCGCGGCTTCTGCCTCCGGTAGGCGGGTTCCGCAGGCCAGGCAGAACCGGGCGCCGGCAGGATTCTGCTGTCCACAGGTCGGGCAGATGGTCACGTCTTGCTCCCTGGGCGACGGCGTTGTAGAAGGTATCTCTCTCACTGATCACGAGACGTGAGCAGGCCGGTTCGTCCTTCCAACCGGTTGTGAGCCTTGCGGGCCGGTGCTAGCCCGAGTTTGAGAGAGCAGTCCGCGGCCAGGGCGAATATCGGTCGGCCGCAGCCGAGAGCACGGCCGTCACGTCGTCTTGGGTGCGCGCCAGCGCGTCGTTCCATTCGACGAGCGAGTCGGTGTCGATGAGATCAGCGAGCGCGTAGAGCGCAGCGGCCAGGTCCTCGATGGGCATCTCGCCGCGGTGCTGCGCCTCCCACTCCAGTACCGCGACGATCGCGCCAAGGAGCGACCAGCTGACGGCGTCTGCGTCCCACGGATCGACTTCGACACCCGCAGCGTTGCGAGCGTCGGCCCCGCGGCACCAACCGCGCGCGACCAATTCCCGCGCAGCGAGCAGTAGACGAAGGCCGTCGCCTTCCTCGCGCGCCTCGTTCATCTCCTACGGCGCTTGCCCGGATCGGCCCGGAATAATCGCACTAGAATCGACGAGCCTAGGAGCGGGCGAGTGGGTATGGAAGAGCGGGAACGCCGGATCGGGCAAAACGAGGCCCTGTTCAGGGAGGTCAACGAACGCGTCGCGAGGCTGAGCGACTCGATGCAGGCGACGACGGAGCTGACCGCGTTTCTGTGCGAGTGCGGGAACGCATCCTGTCAGGAGCGGGTCGAGATGACGCTCGAGGAGTATGAGCGCGTGCGAGCCGAGTCCACGCGTTTTGCGATCGTCCCCGGTCACGAGATCCTGGATGTCGAGGCCGTAATCGCGAAGCACGACCGGTACTGGGTGATCGAGAAGCACAAGGGCGAGGCGGCCGATTTCGCCCAAGGGCTCGATCCACGCGCGCGCAAGTAACCAAGCCCCCACGTTTTCGAGCGCCTGATCCCGGAAAAAGCCGGTTCATGCCCCGCGCTATGTGGTCCGGGTCGATCAGCTTCGGCCTCGTCAACATCCCCGTTCGCATGTACAGCGCGATCGAGGAGCACAAGCTCCACTTCCACTGGCTCCACCAGAAGGATGACAGCCCGATCGGCTACCAGAAGATCTGCAAGCGCGAGGAAAAGCCTGTCTCGGACGACGAGATCGTGAAGGCGTTCGAGTTCAAGAAGGGCGAGTTCGTCTACATGGAGGACGAGGACTTCGAGGCGGCGAAGGTCGAGGGGTACAAGACGATCGACATCAGCGACTTCGTCCCGTACGCCGAGATCGACCCGATCTATTTTGCCCGCACGTACTACCTCGGGCCCCAGGACGGCGGCGAGAAGGTCTATTCGCTGTTCGTGCGGGCGATGGAGGATTCGGAGCTCGCGGCGATCGGCAAGTTCGTGATGCGTGACAAGCAGAACCTCGGCTGCCTGCGCGTGCGCGAGGGCGTGATCACGCTCGAGCAGCTCTACTTCGCCGACGAGATCCGGGCCTTGGACGAGATCAAGCCGAAGAAGCAGAGCGTCGCGAAGGCCGAGCTCGACATGGCCCTGCAGCTGATCAAGAACTTCTCGGGCGAGTTCAAGCCGGAGAAGTACAAGGACACGTACCGGGACGCGCTCATCGACATCATCCAAGCCAAACGGGCCGGCAAAGAGATTCACGCCGTTGCGGAGCCCGAGGAGGAACGGCCGCCCGACCTGCTCGAGGCGTTGCGGGCGAGCCTCGAGGCAGCGGGCGGCAGCGGTCGTTCACGCCGCCACCGCGATCGACAGCGGCTCGACGCCCTCTCCAAGGGCGAGCTCGAAGAACGTGCGCGGCGAGCTAACATCCCCGGTCGCTCGAAGATGTCGAAAGACGAGCTGATCGAGGCGCTGCGCGAGGCTGCCTGACAAGAAACACCTGGCTGTAGTCCCCGATCTCGAGCAGGAGCTAGACGGGCTGTACGGCCTACCGCTCGAGGAGTTCACGCGCGCGCGAAACGAGCTTTCCACGCGGCTGGCAAAAGCCGGTCAAACCGAGGCGGCCGCTCGCGTCAAGGGGCTCTCGAAGCCGAGCGTGCCGGTGTGGGCGGTCAACCAGGTCGCCCGGCGCAAGCCGAACAAGGTCCAGAAGCTCCTCGAGCTCGGCGGTGCGCTGCGCAAGGCGCAGGCCGGAGGGCGCGGCGACGTCCGCGAGCTGAGCGAGACCGAGCGGGACGCGGTTCAGGAGCTCGTCGCCGACGCGCGCAGTGTCCTGGAGCAGGAGCAGCGCCCTGCGAGCGACGCGACGATGCAGCGCATCACCCAGACCCTCAGGGGCGCCGCCGCAGACGACGAGGTGGGCGCTCAGCTCGCACGCGGCGCACTGACCGAGGAGCTCGAGCCGACTGGGTTCGAGGTCTTTGCCGGAGTCGTGCCCGCGAGAAAGCAACCGAAGGCGCCACCGAAGCCCGACCCGAAGGTCGAGCTCCGGAAACGGCTGAGGGACGCGCGGGCCGAGGCACGCGATCGCGCACGAGCCGCATACCAGGCGGAGCGGGAGGCCGAGCGCTCACGGAGGGACGCCGAGCGGGCGCGAGCGGAGGCCGACGAGGCAGAGCAGGCCGTTCGGCAGCTCGAAGACGAGCTCGGTTAGACCGCCAGGCCGTCGCAGATGGTGGCGAGCACCGTCTGCTCCGCGCGCGAGACATCGGCCTCCGCGTCGTTCAGGCGCCCCAGGGCCCAACCGGTGAGGATCTCCTCCATCGCCCCGTAGAGAATCCAGGCGGCGAGACGAGGGTCGACCTCGGAACGGAAGTCACCTTCGCGCTGCCCGCGCTCGACGATCCGCTCCAGCGCCTGAAAGGCTTGCTCGATTTCCTCGATCTGCTGCTGAAGCTCGCCGCTCCGCGTCACCTCGCGCACGAGCACGCGCACGAGATCCGGGTCGCGCTTCCACGTGCGGAGGACGAGCTCGACCACCTTGCGCAGCTGCTCGCGTGCGGGGATGTCGAGCTGCTCGATCTCCTGGATCGTTCCGAGCATGTCCGTCCAGGTCTGATGGAAGATGCTGCGTAGAACCTCTTCCTTCGAGTCGAAGTAGTGGTACAGGAGCCCGTAGGCGACGCCTGCCTCCTCGGCGATGTCGCCGACGCGGCAGGCGTGATAGCCCTTCGCGGCGAAGGCACGGACGGCGGCCTCGAGGATCTGGCGGCGCTTCTCTTCCTGCGCCCTGGTGCGCGTGGCCACGCTAGGTCGCCCGCTGCGGAGCGGAGAGCGGGGCTGTGACAGCGCCGAACCCGCTTAGTTCCCGGTAGCACGATTCCAGCATGCGCACCGAATCGTTCCACGTCGGAAGCGCCAAAGCGAACTTTCGAGCCCTCTGCTCGGGCCGCCGGCGCTCGTCGGGCCGGTCCAGGAGCCGGTTAACGGCGGCCCCGAAGGCCGCGGGGTCGCCGGCCACCCTCGCTGCGCCGTACGCTCGCGGGCCAAGCATGGGGCCTCCTGCTGGGGAGTTAACCCCGCCAACGGCCGTAAATCCCCTCGGGCTAGACTTCAGCCGATGCTCGAGCTCGGGACGATGAGGGTCAAGACCGGCCTCGCCGAGATGCTGAAAGGCGGGGTGATCATGGACGTCACGACCGCCGAGCAGGCGACGATCGCCGAGGAGGCGGGCGCGGTCGCCGTGATGGCGCTCGAGCGTGTGCCTGCCGACATCCGTTCCGAGGGTGGCGTCGCCCGGATGGCCGACCCGGACAAGATCCGCGAGATCCAGGAGGCCGTGAGCATCCCCGTGATGGCGAAGGCGCGCATCGGCCACTTCGTCGAGGCGCAAATCCTCGAGGCGCTAGAGGTCGACTATGTCGACGAGAGCGAGGTGCTGACCCCCGCCGACGAGGAGAACCACATCGACAAGTGGCAGTTCACGATCCCGTTCGTGTGCGGCTGCCGCAACCTAGGCGAGGCACTCCGGCGGATCGCCGAGGGCGCCGCCATGATCCGCACCAAGGGGGAGGCAGGAACGGGCGACATCGTCAATGCGGTTCGCCACATGCGCGCCGTGTTCGGCGGTATCCGCCGCCTGCAGTCGCTCCGCGACGACGAGCTCTACGGAGAGGCGAAGGAGCTCCAGGCGCCCTACGAGCTGGTCAAGTGGGTAGCCGAAAACGGCAGGCTGCCGGTCGTCACGTTCACCGCCGGCGGGATCGCGACGCCCGCCGACGCAGCGCTCTGCATGCAGCTCGGCGCGGACGGCGTCTTCGTCGGCTCCGGCATCTTCAAGTCGGGGGAGCCGGAGACGCGGGCGAAGGCGATCGTCGAGGCGACGACGCACTTCCGCGATCCGGAGGTTCTCGCGCGCGTCTCGCAGGGGCTCGGCGATCCCATGAGCGGCCTCTCCGCCGCCGGCCTGGCGCCCGAGGAGCTCCTTGAGACTCGCGGCTGGTAGGCGCCGACTCCAGGCGCGGCGCAGTCTTCGCCGGCGTGGCCGGAGGGATCGTCGGCGGCGTC
Organism: Actinomycetota bacterium; assembly: GCA_046728975.1. GTDB lineage: Bacteria > Actinomycetota > Thermoleophilia > Gaiellales > Gaiellaceae > JBKPFU01. Next base: position 33,569 of record JBKPFU010000073.1, read on the forward strand.
CCGTCTATCGTTAGCGCCCTCGTCCGAGACGACGATCCGCTCGAGCCTACGCTCGCGGTGGGGTCGATGCTGTTGCCCAACGAGGAGCGGCCGGCGCGTCCAGTCGCGGCCGCCGTCCCCGTGCATCTAGGCGTTTCGGTCTTCTGGGGCCTCGTGCTCGACCTCGTCCTTCCACGGCGCGGCGCGATTGCGTGGGGCGCGTCGGCCGGCCTTGCGATAGCTGCCCTCGACCTCGTCGTCGGCCGTCGGTTCGTGCGCATCAGGAAGCTTCCGTTCGCGCCGCAGCTCGCAGACCACGTCCTCTACGGCGCGACGGTCGGGTACGTGCTGTCGCGCTAGCCGAGGATCGGGTTGAGCAGCCTCTCGACCCCGGCTCGCTGCTCGGGACCGTCGAACGCGCGCAACGGGTGGGAGGGGAGCACGTGGTCCCGGACGCGTCCGCCGCGGCGCACGTAGAGCGCTGGCACGATCGTGCCGTCGGCGTCGATCTCGACCGCGGCCGCGACCGCGTCGCCGCCGTCCGTGTCGACGAAGTGGGTCAGCGGGACGATGCCGCCGTCCCTGATGCCTCGATCACCGAGCTCGACGACTCGAGCCAGGTATCCCTTCTGGATCCAGAGCTCGGGCGCGCGCGCAAGCTCGGCGAGCAGGAACGGGACGACCTCGCCCCGCGCCAGCTCAGCTCGCCTGCGCTCGATCCCGAAGTGCTTCTCGGCGATGTGCTCGACGAGGACGCGCGCGTTGTAGCGGAAGCCGTTCACCGAGCTCGAGCTGGCGGAGGCGCCGTGCTTCGTCATCCCGCGCGACCCCTGGGTGGCGTTGCCTGCGAAGTAAACGCCGGGTGCCGAGACGCTCTCCCAGAACGGCGTCAGCGCGGGAATCCGGCCATCTGAGACGGTCGTTACCCCAAGCTCCGCCAAGCCGTCCAGGGGCGTGCGGAAGCCCGTAGCGGCGATGACCTCGTCCGCCTCGAGCTCGAACCTCCCTTTCCAGGTCGTGCCGTCGGCGTGGACGCGGTAGGCGCCGTTCCGGCGCTCGACACGGTCGATCGCGGCGTCGAGGACGAACGTTCCCGAGCCGCCGCGCACGTACTCGTCGTAGGGGTGGAGGTAGCGCACACGAAGCGCCGACAGCGCGAGCACGGCCGTCTGCACCGGACGGGGCGATGCAAGCGTGATCTGCTTCGCCCACGGAAGCAGGCCGTGCGCGAGCTCGAATCCCGAGTTCCGCTTCCCGATGATCAGCACCCGTTTGCCTTCGTAGTCGGCGGGGACGCCGGTGTCGACGTAGTGCGTCGCGTGCTCGAGGCCGGGGATCGGAGGAATCCACGCTTTGGTGACGCCGAGCGCGAAGACGGCGGCACGGCAGCGGTACTCGCCGTCCGACGTGGAGAGCACGAGCCGGTCACCCTCCCGTCGCGCGCTTTCCCACTCACAGTCGTAACGGACTTGCACGTCGGCCCGGTCGACGAACTCGCGGAGCGCGGCCTCCATCTCGTCCCTCGCCGGCAGGTCGAAGGTTCGGTCCATGAAATTCGGCACCAGAGCGCAGTGGTCGGGCTCGTCGCCGAGCAGGCTGTTGTGGTCGTACCACTCGTACTCGCGCGTGCCGCGCTCGAACGGCGCTTCGGGCTTCGTCCAGCTGATCAGGCGCTGGAAAACAGGGAAGCGCCTGAACATCCCGCCGGGCTCCTCGTCGCGCGAGAGGACGGCGAACCGCTCGATGCCCGAGCGCGCGAGGCAATACGCGGTCTGGATGCCGCCCGGGCCGCTGCCGACGACGACGACGTCGTAGTCGCCGGGCGGGAACGGGCGCTCTAGCGCTGCCACAAATTCGCGGCTCGGAGCCGCCGGGCGCCCGCCTGGAGCATCCGCAGCATCACCCGCGGGTGCTCGAGCAGAAACGGCTCGAGCTCTCCGGCCGGGATGGTCAGGCAGCGAAGGAGCGTCGTCGCGATCACGTCGGCCGTCGGAGCGTCGCCGGTCAGCACGGAGATCTCGCCGAAGAACTCCCCGCGTCCGAGCCGGGCGCGCTCGACGCCGTTGACGACCACCTTCGCCTCGCCCTCGAGGATGAGATAGAAGCCGCCACCGCTCATCCCCTGGCGGAGGACGCGCTGCCCCTCGGCGAACACCTCCTCCTCGACCGTGTGGGCGATTTCCTCGAGCTGCGGCTGCGTGAGATCGGCGAACAGCGTCAGCTGCGCGAGCGAGTCGACGACCGTTCTGGTCTCTCCGGCCACGGACGAAGACTATTAGGAGGATCGAGAGGGGCGCCGGAGCGCCCCTCTCATGCCACTGTCCTAGTGAAGGATTCCGCGCGCGACGAACGCGGCCTTGACCGTATTCGCGGTCGAGTTGCCGTACAGAGTGCGTGCGGCGTTCACGGTCCGCTGGGCGAGGTCCGGCATCGTCGTGCCCGGGAAGTCGAACTGCGCCTGCAGGATGATCGTGTCGGCGACGGTGTGGCCGAGCGCGTTACGGATGTCCCATAGCGCCCGGGACCAGATCTGCCCGTCGTGATGGACGCGACCGTTGAGGTCCTCGGGGTAGTGCAGGTTCGTGTCGACGCGGCGGAGGCAGTGCGGCACCGTCGACGTGTATGAGACCGAGTCCCAATCGGCGACGCAGGGCTCGTCCGGCGTCGGCGAGACGACGTCCGAGACGGTCACGGCCCAGTAGTCGGCAAAGCCCTCGCCGATCGACCCGGCTTCGACCGAGCTGTAGAAGATCGGCGACTGCGAGACATGGATCGCGTGTCCGTACTCGTGCAGGATGACCTCGGCATCCTCGGCGTCGTCGACGCCACCCTTGCCGAAGCGAAGCTCGTCTTTCGGGTGGTCGGTCTCGAACGAGTTGTCCTGACCCCACTGGTTGATCCGTACGTCCTGCGACTCCTCGTTGATCGGCCGGAACCGGCCGCCGGTGCGGAAGCCGAGGCTGCGGATGTAGAGCTGCGCCTGAGTAAGCCAGTAGTACGCCATCACCTGCTCGAACTCGTCCTGGTGCCGGTTGTAGACGAAAGTGTTCGTAGGCGAGAACGCGGGGTTGCCCGTCTCGCTGACGACGTTCACCCAGTCCCCGCGTAGGTAGCCGCTGCCGTCCAGATTCGTCAGTCGGACGTTGTGATACGCGGGCTGTAGTGCGGCGTAATCCGCGTCCTTCTGGTCGGTCAGGCTCTGGTTCTGGAGCTCTGCAACGGGGTTCGGCAGAAACACCCGGCCGGTTCCCGTGCTGCTCCCAGGACCGATCTTGGCAGCGACTGCGACCGTGGCGACGGCGACGGCAACCAGCGCCACGGAGACTGCAATCAGTGTCCGTCTCAAAGAAATCCCCCCTCGATTTGACCCGTCGGCGGGCAGGCTAACAGGGAGCCGGAGCGCCGCCAATACAATTTCCGCCGTGGCAGAGCGGCTCAAAATCGGCGTTCTCGCCGTCCAGGGGAACTTCCGCGAGCACGCAGCGGTGCTTCGGCGCCTGGGCGCCGAGCCGGTGGAGGTGCGAAAGCCGGAGCAGCTCGAAGGCCTCGACGGGCTCATCGTCCCGGGCGGCGAGTCCACGACCTTCATGCGACTGATGCGCCTCTATGGGCTCGACGAGGCGGTGCGCGAGTTTGCGGGCCCGGTTTTCGGAACCTGCGCCGGAATGATCGTGCTCGATCGCGAGCATCTCGGGCTCGTCGATCTGTCCGTGAAGCGGAACGCCTACGGTCGGCAGGTGGCGAGCTTCGAGGCCGATCTCGAGCTCTCGGACCAGGACGAGCCGCTTCGCGGCGTCTTCATTCGAGCACCGCGCGTCGGCGAGGTCGGCCCGGGCGTCGAGGTGCTGGCCGAGCTCGACGGCGAGCCGGTGCTGCTGCGCGACGGCCGCTTCCTGGTCGCTTCGTTCCACCCGGAGCTGACCGACGACACGCGGGTGCACGAGCGCTTTCTCGACCTCGTGCGGGAGGAGCGGCGTGTCCGGGCATAGTGCGCGTGGGGGAACCCCTGGTTCCCCCACGAACCCCCTCCTTCACGATGGCAGCGGTGGCTCCAGCGTTCGCGGAGCCGTCCACGCGCATCGCCGTTTGCAAGGGAGGCGCGATTGTGTCCGGGCATAGCAAGTGGTCGTCGATCAAGCACAAGAAGGGCGCGGCCGACGCCAAGCGCGGCAAGCTCTTCTCGAAGCTCTCGCGCGCGATCATCGTTGCCGCGCGGGAGGGGGGACCCGATCCGGCCGCAAACCTCGCGCTGCAGAACGCGATCGAGAAGGCGCGGTCGTACTCGATGCCGAAGGAGAACATCGAGCGCGCGATCGCGCGTGGATCGGGCGCCGAGACCGATGCAGCCGCCTTCGAGACCGTCGTCTACGAGGGATACGCGCCGAACGGCGTCGCGCTGATCGTGGAGGCGCTCACTGACAACCGCAACCGCACCGCCTCCGAGGTGCGACACGTGTTCTCGAAGAACGACGGCAACCTCGCCGCCTCCGGGGCGGTCGCATGGCTGTTCGAGCGCCGCGGCATCATCCTCGTCTCCGCCGACGGCGTCGACGAGGACGAGCTGACGCTTGCGGCGGCGGAAGGCGGCGCCGACGATGTCGAGCTCGACGGGTCGACGTTCCAGATCACATCGACGCCCGAGGCGCTGAGCGCGGTGCGCGAAGCGCTCGAGCAGGCCGGGATCTCGTACGACTCCGTCGAGACGACGATGGTTCCGAAGACGACCGTTCGCCTCGACGACGAGAGCGATGCACGGAAGATCCTGAGGATCGTCGACGCGCTGGAAGAGCTCGACGACGTCCAAGAGGTCTACGCCAACTTCGACATCCCCGAGAACGTGCTCGAAGAGGTCGCAGCCTAAGTCGGGCGGCGACCCCTGCTGACGACCACGTTCACCCGCGTGCCGCGGGGTCGGCGAACCCCGGCGCGCGGCCTCTGCGAGATCACGCGGCCTCGACGCATGACGGGCGAGTAGGCGCGTGCGACGGTGCCGAGCCGGCACCTGGCCCGCCGAAGAGCGACTCGCGCGCGCACAAGCGTGGTGCCGCGTAGCCGCGGAACGACGCACCGAAGCTGCTGAGCAGAAGCGGGCGGGGGCGGTGGAGGCGGCGAGGGTGGAGGAGGAGGCGGCGGCGGCGGGGGAGGCGGTGGAGGTGGTGGCGGAGGCGGAGGCGGAGGCGGAGGCGGAGCGCCGCTCGTCACGCGGATCGTCCCGGTCATGAACGGGTGCGGCTTGCAGTGGTACGCGTACGTCCCTTCACTCGAGAACGTGAACCTGAAGGCGTCGTTCGGCGCGAGGTCGCCCGAGTCGAACACGGCTGTATCCGACGTCGCGGTGTGGCTGACCGCGTCGGAGTTCTTCCAGCAGACGGTCGATCCGGGCGAGACGCTCACGTCGCTCGGGTGGAACGCGTACGAGCTGATCTCGACCATCACGTCGCCCGCCTGGCAGGCGCCGACGGCAGTGCGCGCCTTGCCGGATGCCGGCATCGCGCTGACGACCACGGCCAGCAACGCGATGTAGAGCCCTCTCCGCAACTCGCCTGACCCTACGGGCCTCATGGACAGGCGGTTTTCGAGGCGGTTTTCGGGCTAGCAGGAACGTCCGATGCGGTCCCTAATGTCGGAGCGTGAGGGTTCTCGGAATCGATCCGGGCACGGCAGCGTGCGGTTACGCGATCATCCACGAAAGAGACGGCCGCCTCCGGGAGGTGGAGCACGGCTGCTGGCGCACGCCGGCGGGCCGGCAGCCGGAGCTGCGGCTGAAGACGATCTTCGACGGCGTCGCCGCGCTCATCGAGCAATTCGAGCCGGATGCAGTCGTGCTCGAAGAGTCATTCGTCGGCGCCGACGCCCGTACCGCGCTCTCGGTCGGGCAGGCGCGCGGGGCCGTGCTCGTCGCGGCCGCATGCGCAGGCGTCGCGTGCGCTGAGTACGCACCGACGCGCGTCAAGCAGGCGGTTTGCGGCTACGGCCGCGCCGAGAAGGCGCAGGTGCAGCGGATGGTGATGGCGATCCTCAGCCTCCGAACGGTGCCGACCCCGCACCATGCCGCCGACGCGCTCGCGGTCGCGATCTGCCACGCGCTCGCGCCGCCCATGCTGCGGGTGGCGGCCGGTTGATCGCGCGGCTTCGGGGCAAGCCGGTGACCTCGCGCCCGGACGGGCTCGTGCTGGAGGTCGGCGGCGTCGGCTATCTGGTCAGTCCGACAGAGAGTGCGATCCGCAAGGCCGAGGCCGGCGGCGAGATCGAGCTCGAGACCTACCTTCACGTGCGGGAAGACGTCCTGCAGCTGTACGGGTTCGCCGAGGCCGGCGAGCGCGAGCTGTTCGAGCACCTGCTGTCCGTGAACGGGGTCGGGCCCAAAGTCGCGCTCGCGATCGTCTCCGGCTCGGCGCCAGACGAGCTTCGCCGGGCGATCGCGCTCGAGGACACGGCCCGATTCGAGGCGATTCCCGGGATCGGCAAGAAGACCGCGCAGCGAGTCGTGCTCGAGCTGAAAGAGAAGCTCGGCGACGTCGCCCCTGCCGCCGTTCGCAAGACGCACGTCACCGCGCGCGACGCGCTCGTCGAGCTCGGCTACTCGGTCGCCGAGGCGGAGAAGGTGCTCGCGGAGGTCGATCCCGAGCTGCCGGTCGAGGAGCGGGTGCGACGCGCGCTCAGGAGAGCGGCGTGAGCGAGGTGTTTCTCGCTCCGGTCCTCCAGGACGGGAGCGAAGAAGAGCTCGATCGCTCGCTGCGGCCGCGGCGCCTGGACGATTTCGTCGGGCAGGAGCGCGTCAAGGAGCAGATCTCGATCGCGCTCGAGGCGGCCCGGTCACGGGGCGAGGCGCTCGATCACCTACTCCTGATCGGCCCGCCGGGCCTCGGCAAGACGAGCCTTGCCTACATCGTGCGCGAGGAGCTCGGGGTGGGGCTGCGGGCGGTCGCGGGGCCGGCGCTGGAGCGGAAAGGAGATGTCGCGGCGATACTCACGGGCCTGGCGGAACGGGACGTTCTGTTCATCGACGAGATTCATCGCATCAACCGCGCCGTCGAGGAAATCCTCTACCCGGCGCTCGAGGATTTTCGCCTCGACATCGTCGTCGGCCAGGGCCCGGCCGCTCGGACGCTCACGCTCGATCTGCCGCCGTTCACGCTCATCGGCGCGACGACGCGCACGGGCCTGCTCACGACGCCGCTGCGGGATCGGTTCGGGATGACATACCGGCTGGAGCATTACGAGCCCGAGGAGCTTTCGATCATCGTGCGACGCTCGGCGCGGATTCTCGATGTCGCCGTCGAGGACACCGCTGCGGCGGAGATCGCCCGCCGCGCGCGTGGAACGCCGCGAATCGCGAACCGGATCCTGCGGCGCGTCCGCGACGTCGCGCAGGTGCGCCACGAGGGCGCGATCACGCTCGAGATCGCGCGCGAGGCGCTCCAGCTGATGGAGGTGGACGGGGACGGCCTCGAGCGGACAGATCGGGCGCTCCTGCGGGCGATCCTGGACAAGTTCGGCGGCGGCCCCGTCGGCCTCTCGACTCTCGCTGTCGCTCTGGGAGAGGAGCCGGACACGATCGAGGACGTGTACGAGCCCTACCTGCTCCAGCTCGGCTACCTGCAACGAACGCCGCGCGGCCGGGTCGTGACCGAGCTCGGCCGCGCCCGCTTCGGCGGCGCGACCTCCCGCGACCAGCTCTTCTAGCATCACACCCGTGCACGACCTCTGGCTGCCGGGCTCAACCGCGCCGACCGACGAGTTCGTCGGCGCGCTGCACCGCCAGATCCAGCGCTTCGCGCAGCGGGTGGGGGTGCAGCAAGCGTTCGTCGAGGTCGAGCTCGCCGACGGCCAGCGCTTCCCCGTAGACACCGTCGCGGCGGAGCCGGGCTTCGGCTTCGTCACGTTGCGCCCGCATCGCGACCTCGATGACGAGGACAGCGACGAGCTCCCGGAGGAGCTCGTCGTCCCGATGAACGCCATTCGCCGGGTCGAGCTCTCCCGCGCCGAGGAGCACCGCGAGCGCTTCGGCTTCTCGCTGCCCGAGAGCGTTTAGTCTCGCCGGCGTGAAGATCTTCAACCTGAACGGCGACGAATGGGATCGCACCGAGGACCGTGAGGGCTGGCGCAGCAAGGACGCCTGGGTGGGCGGTCGGATCGGAGCCGAGTTGATCGGCGGCAGCATGTACGAGCTCGAGCCGGGTGACCGACTTTGGCCGTACCACACGCACCACGCGAACGAGGAGTGGGTCGTCGTCCTCCGCGGAGAGCCGACGCTTCGCACACCCGAGGGCGAGCATGCCCTGACCGAAGGTGACGTCGTTTGCTTTCCGCGCGGCAAGGAGGGAGCCCACCAAGTGAGCAACCGCACCGACTCGCCGATCCGCGTCCTGATGCTTTCGACCCTGATCACTCCGGACATCGTCGAGTACCTCGACAGCGGCAAGATCGGCGCGCGGAGCGCGAAGGGCGAGCGGATCATGCTGAGCCGGCCCGGGCCGATGCTGGACTACTGGGACGGTGAGGATTAGCTCGCGTTGAACACCCTGCCCGCGTAGCGGCCGAGCACGGTCCCCCAGCCGTCGTCGTAGCTGCCCTGCATCTCCTCGTCCTCGAGGCCGCGGTGCTCGAGGTCCACACGGGTGATCTCGCCCTCGGCGCTGAAAATGACCTCGATCTCGCTCGGCCGCCGCTGCGGGTTCACCTGCCACTCGAGCACGAGCCGATGCGGCGGCTCCCAGGCGAGCACCTTCGCCCAGTGCTCCTCCCGGCCGTCGTCGGTGCGCTCGTAGACCCGTCCGCCGGGTCTGCCTTCCAGCACCGGCGTGACCTGCTTGTGGATCGAGTGCGTCTCGACCGGCCACCACGAGGCGATCTCCTCGGTGAAGACGCGGAACGCATGTTCGACGTCCGTCTGCACGGTCACCGATTTCCGAACGGACAGATCCATGGCCTCCGTTCTCATCGCTTCCTCCTCTCGTTCGACTCGGCCGCGGCCTTGAAGTTCTCGAGCGCGACCGTCCAGAACTCATCGAAGTACGCGCGGAGCTGCCCGACGCCTCGCGGATCGAGGCGGTACAGCCGGCGCGTGCCATCGCGGCGCTCGGTCACCAGGCCAGCGTCCTTCAGCACGCGCAGGTGCTGGGAGACCGCGGGTCGGCTGACCGGAACGCCGTGCGCGATCTCTCCGACCGCCATCGGGCCGCGCCGCAGACGCTCGAAAATCGCCCGCCGGGTCGCATCACCAAGCGCCGCTACGCCGTCTTCGTAAGCCATGACTTACGGTAAGTCTATGCTTACCGATAGGCCAAGTCAACCTACCGGCGGAACTGGAGCTCGTGCCAGGACGGCACTGGGGCTACCTCGAGCAGGGGGCGCTTGCCGTCGGGGTCGAGATACGCGAATTCTCCGACCTCGTCCTCCCACGAGACTTCGATGCGCCCGTCCTTGACGTGGTGGTCGAGCCACGCGCCGCGGAAGATGAGCTTGCGAAGCCAGTAGACGAGCGACTCGCCGTCCACGAGCGAAAGCTGCTCCCAATGGCGGGTGAGATAGGTGCCGAGGCCGCTGCGCGGCTCCTCGATCCGGCCGTCGGCAGCGAGCTCGACGAGATCGTTCGTCTCGTCTTCGTCGAGGTCGTTCGCCTCGATCAGGCCGAGCTTGACCGCTGCGGCGATCACCCGTTGCTCGAAGTCGTCGACGTTGAAGCTGAAGCGGTACCCGAGGAACTCGACGACATAGTCGTCGCCCGAGTAGTAGTTCGGCTCGCTCACGGCGGCAAGGATAACGAGCCGGTCCGGCGGGACTGCTCTCGCCGCGGAGCTAGAGTCGTGACCGGTGAGCATGAGAGCGGCAGCGGTTTCAGGGGCCGTCGTCGGCGCCCTCGTGCTCATCGTGGCGTGGGCGCTCGAGCTGCCGCTCGATCGCGTGACGCTCCTGGCGCCGGTGGTGGTCGTCTGCGCGGCAGCGGCCGCCGGCCTCGTTGTCTTCTGGGTTCGGGCGGCTCTCGAGTCGCTGCGCGAAGCGCGGCATCCGAGACTGATCATCGCCCTGGGCGCCGCCACCGTCGTACTTGTCGTGATTCTGACGCTGCTCGGTATCGAATTGCCGCGCGAGCACTAGCGCCGTCCCTCCTACGGAGCCCCGGGATCACGTTCGGCGAGACGTCGCGACGATCAAAATTCGCGCGCCGCCGTACGGCCGCCGTCCCTCCTACGGAGCCTAGGATCACGTTCGGCGGAGCGTCGCGACAATCAAAATTCGCGCGCCGCGTACGGCCGCCGTCCGACTCGGGACCTAACGTTGACTGCCCATGTTCGAGGGCAGTTGGACGATCGAGCCTTGCTCACGCGACGACGCTCGCAGGCTTGCCGACGCCCTCGACATCAGTGAGACGACGGCTGCCGTCCTCGTGCGGCGCGGCTATGCCGAGCCCGAGGCCGCCCGGAGGTTTCTCGAGGGCGCGGTGCCGGCGCACGACCCGTTCCTGCTCGGCGACATGGAAGCCGCCTGCCGATCGATCAGGCGCGCGATCGCCGACGGAAAGCGCATCTGCGTCCACGGCGACTACGACGCCGACGGGATCTGCGCGACCGCGCTCGCCGTGCTCGGCTTGCGCGAGCTCGGCGCCGATGTGACATGGCACCTGCCGAGCCGCTTCGAGGAGGGGTACGGCGTCAGCGGCGATACGTTGAGCCGGCTCGCCGAAGAGGGCTGCGCGCTCATAATCACCGTCGACTGCGGGATCACGGCGGTGGAGGAGGTCGAGCACGCCAAGTCCCTTGGGCTCGAGATCGTCGTGACCGATCACCACCGACCCGGGGAAGCGCTGCCGGACTGCCCAGTCGTGGCGACGCGCCCGTCGAGCTATCCCTTCCCTGAGCTTTGCGGCACTGGCGTCGTCTACAAGCTGCTCCAGGCGCTCGGGGTAGCCGCCGAGAAGCACGTGGATCTCGCCGCAGTGGCAACCGTCGCCGACGTCGTGCCGCTCCTCGACGAGAACCGCGGGCTGGTGCTCGCCGGCCTCCACGCGCTCGGGACGACACAGAAGCCGGGGCTGCGGGAGCTGATGCGGATCTCTCGCGTCGACCCGACGACGGTCGATGCGGGCTCGATCGGCTTCCGGATCGCCCCCCGCCTGAATGCGGCCGGGAGACTGAGCAAGCCCGAGGCGGCACTCGAGCTTCTGCTCACCGAAGACAAGGAGGAAGCCGCCCGCGTCGCCGGAGAGCTGGAGGAGCTGAACCGCGACCGGCAGACGATCGAGGAGCGGATCCTGCGCGAGGCGACCGAGGAGATCGAAGGCTGGACCGATGCCGCGCGCCGCCGGCGCGCGTATGTGCTCGCCCGCGAGGACTGGCACGAGGGCGTGATCGGGATCGTCGCGTCGCGGCTGGTCGAGCGCTACAACCGCCCGGTCGTCCTGGTCGCCGGCACGGACGGCCACTGGAAGGGCTCCGGCCGCTCGATCGCCGGATTCGACCTCCACGACGGGCTACAGCACTGCACCGACGAGCTCGAGCGGCACGGAGGTCATGCTGCCGCGGCGGGCCTGTCCGTCCGCCCGGAACGCATCGACGGCTTCCGCGAGCGTTTCGTCTCGCTTGCAGATGCGACCCTCACCGAGGACGCGCTCGTGCCGCGGGTTTCGGTGGACGCGCTTGTCCACGGGCACGAGCTGACGCTCGAGCTCTGCGCCGAGCTTTCGCGCCTGGCGCCGTTCGGGCTCGGGAACCCGAACGTCACGCTGCTGCTCGCGGGCTGCGAGCTCGCGGAGCTCGTTACGGTCGGCGAAGGCAAGCACCTGCGCTTCCGGGTCAAGGCCGACGCGCGCGATGCGGGGAGCGCGATCGCCTTCGGGCAGGGCCGCCAGCTCGATCGTCTCCGCCGCGTCGGTGCCTACGACGTGGCCTTCCGGCTCGAGGAGAACCACTGGAACGGCACGGTCGCGCCGCAGCTCGTCGTCAGGCGTGTCTTCGACGCGAACCCGCGCTACAGCGACCTGCGGGAGTGGCTCAAGGGCGAATGGCGAAAGCCCGCTGCCGAGCGCTCAGCGGAGGCGCACGCGATCTTCGCCGAGCTCGGCCTTGCCGAGGGAGCCGCCAGGGCACACCTCTTCGACTCCCCGCGGTTCCGTGGGCTCCTGTCCGAGGAGCCGTTGGCCGAAGCCGCGTAAGGAGCGCCTAGCGGGTGCTGAGTCCCGCGCGGTAGACCCGCCGCGGGCGCCACGGGCGCGCCGCGCGCGCTGCGTCGTCGAGCGAGACGAGCAGCCGCACGAGCGCGGCTTCTTTGCGTTGGATGCGGCGCAGTTTGCGCATAGGCGTGACTCGTTCTTCGGCAGAACGAAGGCTCCTGCTTAAGGGATTCGTAGCGGCTCCGTCGGTTGGACATGCCCCAATTTGGGCCAGATTTGGCTTCAGAGGCCGGGAGTACACTGTGTTCATGACCGTTCTCGAGGCCGGCGAGAAGCATCAGGAGCTTCTGGCGGAGCTGATCGCCGATGTCTCGGCGTACAACCCGGATCTCGACAAAGACCTGCTCACGCGGGCATTTACGTTCGCGGCGCGCGCCCATGAGGGCCAGCAGCGGCGGTCCGGCGAGGATTTCATCCAGCACCCGTGGTCGGTCGCAAAGATCTGCGCCGAGCTGCGGCTCGACGAGCAGACGATCGCCGCTGCGTTGCTGCACGACGTGGTCGAGGACACGGACACCGACTCCAAGGAGCTCCGGGCAGAGTTCGGCGACGAGATCGCGCAGCTTGTCGAGGGCGTCACAAAGCTGACGCGGATTCAGTTCCAAAGCCGCGAACAGGCCGAGGCCGAGAACTACCGGAAGATGATCGTGGCGATGGCCGAGGACCCTCGGGTGATGCTGATCAAGCTCGCCGACCGCCTGCACAACATGCGCGCGATCGAGTACCTGGGCAAGCAGAAGCAGCTGCAGAAGGCGCGGGAGACGCTCGAGGTCTACGCCCCGCTGGCGCACCGGCTCGGGATCCACGCGATGAAGTGGGAGCTCGAGGACCTCGCGTTCGAGCGCCTGCACCCACGCAAATACGACGAGATCAAGACGATGGTCGCCGAGCGGCGCGCCGAGCGCGAGGAGCGCGTGAACGAGGCGGCGGCCGTACTGCAGAAGGAGCTCGAGAAAGTCGACATCCCGGCCGAGATCTCGGGCCGCGCAAAGCACTTCTTCTCGATCTACGACAAGATGACCAAGAAGGGCCGCGAGTTCAACGAGATCTACGACCTGACGGCGCTGCGCGTGATCGTCGAGCGCTCAGGCGACGAGGGCACGCGCGACTGCTACGGAGCGCTCGGCCTGATCCATGCACTTTGGAAGCCCATGCCCGGCCGCTTCAAGGACTACATCGCGATGCCGAAGGTGAACGGCTATCGCGCGCTACACACGACCGTGATCGGGCCGCAGGGTGTCCCGCTCGAGATCCAGGTGCGGACGCGCGAGATGCACCGGACCGCCGAGCTCGGGATCGCTGCGCACTGGCGGTTCGACAAGCGGGGCCGCAAGGTCGCCGACGACGAGTGGCTCGAGTGGGTCAAGCAGCTGACGGACTCGGCCAAGGACGAGGCAGACCCGCTCGAGTTCATGAAGGCGACGCAGCGCGACTTCTTCGACGAGGAGGTCTTCGTCTTCACGCCGAAAGGCGAGCTGAAGACGCTGCCGGCCGGCGCCACTCCCATCGACTTCGCATATGCGGTGCACACGGACGTCGGCCACCGTACCGTCGGCGCCAAGATCAACGGCCGGATCGTCCCGCTCCACTACCGCCTGAAGAGCGGCGACCGAGTCGAGATCCTGACCTCGAAGGCGGGCCGGGGCCCGTCGCGCGACTGGCTCTCGCTCGCTGCCTCCTCTCGCGCACGGAACAAGATCCGCCAGTGGTTCTCGCGCGAGACGCGTGAGGAGACCGAGAAGAAGGGCCGTGACGCGCTCGAGGAGGCGCTGAAGAAGCAGAAGCTGCCGTACCGGAAGATCGCCGGCTCGCCGCTCCTCGCGCAGGTGATCCGGGAGGCCGGCTTCAAGAAGGCGGAGGACTTCTACGTCGCGCTCGGCGCCGGCAAGCTCCAGCCCGGCCACATCGTCAACAAGGTGCTTCAGGGGCTGAAGACGACCGAGGTCGCGGCGGAGGAGGCCGTCCCGAAGGCTCCGAAGGCGCGGCGCGCAACCCCCGGCGACGCGCTCGGGATCAAGGTCAAGGGCGTCGAGGACGTCCTCGTCCGTCTCGCCAAGTGCTGCACGCCGGTCCCGGGCGACGAGATCGTCGGCTACATCTCTCTCGGCAAGGGGATCACGATCCACCGCGCCGACTGCTCCAACGTGAAGGCGCTGAAGCGAAACCCGGAGCGGTTCACGACCGTCGACTGGGACGGCGGCGCCAGCCAGAGCTTCCGCGTCCAGATCGCGGTCGACTCCTGGGATCGCCCGCGCCTCCTGGAGGACGTTGCCCGAACGTTCGCCGAGCACGGCGCCAACATCGTCGAGTATGGCGGTCACGTCGACGACCAGCTCGCCAAGAACTGGTACGTCGCCGAGGTCGGGGATGTGAAGTCACTGCGCGGCCTGCTGACGGCGCTCCGCAACGTCGACGCCGTCTTCGACGCCTACCGCGTCACGCCGTCATAGCCGAGCCGATTCATCCCGTCGCGCTCGGGTTCAGCGCCGCCGCCGACGCGTACGAGCGCGGCCGGCCGGACTATCCGCAGGACGCGATCGACTGGCTGAGCCGCCGTCTCGGTCTCGCCCCCGGGAAAACCGTGGTCGACCTTGCGGCCGGCACCGGCAAGCTGACCCAGCAGCTCGTCCCGACGGGCGCCACGGTGATTGCGGTGGAGCCGCTCGACGAGATGCGGGCAAAGCTCGAGCAGGCGCTGCCGGACGTCGAGGCGCTGTCGGGAACGGCCGAATCGATGCCGCTTCCGGGCGCGTCCGCCGACGGCGTCACGGTCGGCCAGGCGTTCCACTGGTTCGACGTTGACGCGGCGCTCGCGGAGATCCATCGCGTTCTGCGCGCGGGCGGCGCGCTGGCCCTGATCTGGAACAGCCGCTCGGTCGACGATCCTCTGCACGAGGCGATCGACGAGCTCCTCGCGCCGTACCGGCAAGAGACCCCGAGCGAGCGGGAGCGCCGCTGGCGGGGAGAATTCGAGCGCTCGCCGCTGTTCGGGCCGCTGGAGGAATGGACGTTCCCGCACGTGCAGCGGGTCGATCGGCAGGGCCTCGCGGACCGCTTCGCCTCGGTTAGCTTCATCGCTGCGCTGCCAGAAGACGAGCGCTCCGAACTGCTCGAAAAGCTCGTCGCGCTCGCCGGCGATCGGGAGGTCGTGGACCTTCCCTACAACACGGACGTCTTCGTAGCCACACGCATGTAGGAAAGCGTGGTTCGTCGGCCGCGGCGAACCATTCGGACCCCTCGAACGAGGGATGATCGTTCGAACGGGCGGGGTACCTCGAACGAGGGATGGCGCGCCGCTCGGATGCGACTACAACGAGACGTAGGGGAGAGGGTCCACGCAAAAGCTGCGGCGCCCGTCCTTCGTCTTCGAGGACGGCGAGGGCGGGCGCCCGGCGCGTGGTGCGGCCCATTGACAACGTTCGCCGATCGTTCCAGACTTCGTGCGCCGCAGTCCCCTACGAGGAGAGGGTCAATGAAACGACTTGCTCTTGCCGTCGCGCTCGCGTGCGCAGCCGCCGCGGTCGCCGTCTCGCCGGCGCTGGCGAACCATTCGTGGAACGGCTACCACTGGGCGCGAACGGCGAACCCGTTCACGGTTCGGGTCGGCGACAACGTCTCGTCGAGCTGGGACCCGTACCTGGCGACGACGTCGACCGACTGGTCGAGGTCGAGCGTGCTCGATGCCCCGATCGTGGCCGGCCGAGCCAGGAACAAGAACTGTCGCCCGACGAGCGGGCGCATCGAGGTTTGCAACGGCGCCTACGGCCAGAACGGCTGGCTCGGCATCGCGCAGATCTGGCTCTCCGGAAGCCACATCGTCCAGGGCACGACGAAGGTGAACGACACCTACTTCGGGCTACCGGCGTACAACAACTCGGCGGAGAAGCAGCACGTGATGTGCCAGGAGGTGGGTCACGACTTCGGGCTCGACCATCAGGACGAATCCGGAATCTCGTTGAACACCTGCATGGACTACTACCACAACACCAGCAGCTCGGACACGAAGTCGACGCACCCGAATCAGCACGACTACGACCAGCTCGAGGCCATCTACAGCCATCTCGATTCGACCTCGACCGTCGGGGGCGCGGCAGCCGCCCTTCTCGGCCTACCGAGCCACGAGTCGACGTTCACCGCGAATCTGCGCGGCGGCTACAAGCTGATCACGATCGTCCACTGGACGAACGCATACGTGTAGGAGCGATCTACGGCGGCGGGCCTCCAGGTGGGCTCGCCGCCGCCTAACGAGGCACCGCGAGCTCTAGGTCTTCGCCCTCGAACGCCCGGATCGCCTCCTTGTACCAGTCGGGAATCGGGGCGGCGCGGCGCTCTTCGAGATCGATGAGCACCAGTGTCTGCGTCGCGGTCACCATCAGCACGTCGTCTTCGACGCGGTAGGTGGCGAGCTCATAGGTCGCGCTCGTCCGCCCGATGCGCGCGATCCGGATGAAGACCTCCAGGAGGTCGTCGAATACGGCCGGGGCGAAGTAGTCGACCGTCGAAGCGCGCATCACGAACTGGCGCTCGCCCGCGTGCTCCGGCAGCAGGCCCAGATGGCGGTGGTACTCGACGCGAGCCGTATCGAAGTAGGGCATGTAGCGCCCGTAGTAGACGATCCCCTGCGCATCGGTGTCCGAGAAGCCGACCCGCGTGAACGCGGACAGCTTGAAGGGCGGCTTGCGATCGGTTTCCTGCCCGAGCTCGAGCGTCACCGGTGCAGGACCTCAGTGAGGGTCTCGGCATCGAGCCCGTAGACGGTCGCACCGCCACGGCCCGTCATCGTCTCGGCCGCGAGCAGCGCGTTCACGATCGCCTCCTCGGTCCCCTCGATCGCAGCGTAGAAGAGCCCGTTCATCCGCTCGTTCGGCAGCATCGCCAGAGGAACGGTCCCGTGGTCGGCGCCGAGACCCTCGTTTCCGGTGGCGAACGCGAGGATGAAGTCGCCGCTCGAGTCCTCGCCGGCGCTGCCGGTTCGCCCGATCCCGAGCGCGCACCTCTGCGCCAGCCTCTCGCACTGGTGCGC
Source organism: Actinomycetota bacterium (assembly GCA_046728975.1). Lineage (GTDB taxonomy): Bacteria > Actinomycetota > Thermoleophilia > Gaiellales > Gaiellaceae > JBKPFU01. Next base: position 50,743 of record JBKPFU010000073.1, read on the forward strand.
GAGGAGCGGCGCATCGGTTGCAGCGACGACGATGATCGATCCGGCGCCGGCGTCTTCTCGCGGCGGCAGTGGAACCACGTCCTTCCCGAGCCGTTGCCCGACGGGGACGCCGTCGATCTGCAGTCGGTCGCGGCGGCCGTGGTTCGCCTGGACGAGCACGCCGACAGTGAACGCGTCCACCACGCGAGAGGCCGTTCCGATCCCGCCTTTGAACCCGTGCGAGATCATCCCGGTCCCGCCCCCGACCGCTCCCTCGGCGACGGGGCCGTCGGAGGCTTCGTCCAGTGCGGCAAAGACGTGCTCGCTTCGGACGTGCATCCGGGCGATGTCGTTGAGCAGGCCGTCGTACGTCTCGCCGACGACCGGCAGATGCCACTCGGCGCGGCTCTCCTTGGCCGCCGCTGAGACGAGCGCGTCGCGGACGACGCCGACCGAGAAGGTGTTCGTGATCGCGATCGGCGTCGTAAGGAAGCCAGACTCCCGGATCCACTCGAGCCCTGTCACCTCGCCGTTGCCGTTCAGGCGGTGCGCGGCCGCGAACCAGCGCTCGCCGGCTGTGCCCGGCACGATGACGGTGACTCCGGTGCGCACGTCGTCCCCCTCGACGAGGGTCGTGTGGCCGACGCGCACTCCGGCGACATCGGTGATCGCGTTCAGCGGGCCCGCCTCGAGCGAGCCGATCTCGATCCCGAGCTCGCGCGCTCTCACGCGCGGATGACCTCGAGCACCTCGTCTCGCTTTTTCTCCATCAGGTCGCGCGAGCGGGCTTCGAGGTTGAGGCGCAGCAGGGGCTCCGTGTTGGAAGGGCGCACGTTCATGTGCCAATCGTTTGCGTCGACGGAGATCCCGTCCAGCTCGCTGACGTGCCCCTCTTTACCGAATCGCTCCCGGACCTCCTGGAGCTTGAGCCCGACGTCCGAGACCGGGGTGTTCAGCTCGCCGGTGATGAAGTAGTGCCCGCGGAACTCGTCCAGGATCTCCGACAGCTTGCGGTTCCTCTTCGAGACGAGCTCGAGCATGAGCAGGAATGGAATGACGCCCGAGTCGGCCTGCGAGAAGTTCCGGAAGTAGTAGTGGCCGGAGACCTCGCCGCCGAAGGCCGCGTCCTCCTCGCGCATCCGATGCTTGATGAACGCGTGCCCGACGCGGTTCATCAGCGGCACGCCGCCGCCGCGCTCGATCGTCTCAGGAACGGCCCAGCTCGCCCGGACGTCGTAGATGATCTTCGCGCCCGGCTCCTTCTCGAGGACGGCCTCCGCGAGCAGCGCGGTCACGAAATCGCCCGGCACAAACTCGCCCGTGTCGTCGACGAAGAAGCAGCGGTCGGCGTCGCCGTCGAACGCGACGCCGAAGTCCGCGCCCTCCTCGAGCGTCTTGCGGACGATGAACTCGCGATTCTCGGGCAGCAGCGGGTTCGGCTCGTGGTTCGGGAATGTTCCGTCCGCCTCGAAGAAGAACGTCCGCGCCTCGACCGGCAGCCGCTGCAGCACCGGCGGCAGCATCGCCCCGGCCATCCCGTTCGCCGCGTCGATGACGACCCGCAGCGGCTTGACGGCCTCGACGTCGATGAAGGACAGGACCTTGTTGACGAAGGCCGGATAGACGTCCTCCTTTCGGACCCGTCCAGGGGTCTGACCCCCGGACGCGTCGAATCCGGCCAGGGCTCGGTCGCGGATGTCTAGCAGGCCCGAGTCGCCGCCGACGGGGAGCGCGCCCGCGCGGACGATCTTCATGCCGGTGTACTCCTTCGGGTTGTGCGAGGCGGTGACAGCGATCCCGCCGTCCAGCGCCCGGTCGCCGACGGCGAAATAGACCATCTCGGTCCCGACCAGGCCGATGTCGTAGACGTCGGAACCTCCCTCTGAGCTTCCTCGGATGACTGCTTCTGCCATCGCCGGCGATGAAACCCTCATGTCGTGGCCGACCGCTACGGACCGAGGCTCGAAGACCTCCACGTAGGCGCGAGCAATGGCGTAGGCGCCCTCCTCGTCGAGCTCTGTCGGGTAGATCCCGCGGATGTCGTACGCCTTGAACACCTTCGGGTCGAGCACGGGTCGGATCGTATGGGAACCCCAAAGGCGCGGCCGGTGTAGGAAGATTGTTCTCGAGACGAAGGAGACGCGATGCGAACGCTGCTGGCTGTCGCCGCGCTCGCGCTACTGGCGCCGGCGACGGCGTCTGCGAAAGAGCTCGTAAAGCTCCAGGTTTGCGGCGCCTCGGCCTGCACCGCGATCACGGACAAGGCGCTGCTGACCCGCATGGGCGAAGGCGGAGCGAGGGGGAACACGCCCGCGCTCGCCCCGTACTACAAGCTGATCTACACGATTGACGTGCCACAGGACGAAGGTGTTCCGCCCACTTTCGAGACGTGGTACGTGCCGAGCGTCGGCATCCAGGGCTCCGGTCGCGACGAGAAGGGCTTCGCGACCTGGTGGAAGCCGAATACCGAGTTCCGGGAGACGGTGGCGGCGGCGGCCACAGGCATCGAACCGTTCGCAAAGCCGCAGATCACCGAGGTGACGATCGGCGGCAAGGCGGTTGCGCGGCCCGCCACCTACGAGCGGCTGCTCACCCTCAACGCGCGCCGTGGCTGGCGTGCAATCCGTGACTGGAAGAAGGTCTGGTTCGTCACGGATCGCCAGAGCCCGTGGTCGGACGGCGCGGCCCTCCGCTATTCGCCAAAGCGGGGCTACATCCACCGCGACGGCAGGACGATGGTGCTGCCGAAGGCCGTCGCCTCACGGATGCGCTCCGCGGCGGCGCTGAGCGGCGGCGCAATCGCCTGCGGATTCGTCTTCGCCGGCTTGCTCGCGTTCCGACTCCGGCGGCGCGGCTAAAAAGGGCACGAAAAATCGCGACGAGCGGGGCATTTCGGCGCCCCGCTCGTCGTTTCTAGACTTATGGCCGTGGAGCGAAAGCTCGCGACAGTGCTGTTCGTGGATCTGGTCGACTCGACCTCCTTCGTGTCCTCGAGGGATCCGGAGGTCGTGCGCCGCCGCGTGAACGAGTACTTCCAGCGCGTCTCCCACTGCGTCACGACGCACGGAGGGATCGTCGAGAAGTTCGCCGGGGACGCCGTCATGGCCGCGTTCGGGATCCCGCAGGCGCACGAGGACGACGCCGAGCGCGCGGTTCGCGCCGGGCTCGCGATCCTCGACACGGTGCGGGAGCTCGAGCTCGAGGCCCGCATCGGAGTCGAGTCCGGCGAGGTCGTGGCCGAGGACGGCGATTCGACATTCGCGACCGGCGAAGCCGTCAACCTCGCCGCCCGCCTCCAGCAGTCCGCGGAGAAAGGCGAGCTCCGGATCGGGCCCGGAGCGCACCGGCTCACCTTCGGCCGCTTCGAGGTCGAAGACGTCGGCCCGGTGGAGATCCGCGGCCGCGAGGAGCCGATCTGGGCGTGGAAGGCGGTCTGCGCTCGGCGAGACGGCGGCGGCCCGAGAAGCCTGGCCGCGCCGTTCATCGGCCGCGAAGGCGAGCTCGCCCTGCTCGAGAACACTTTCAACCGCGCGATCCGCGACCGCCGCGCGCACCTGTTCACCGCCTACGGCGAGCCCGGCGTCGGCAAGAGCCGGCTCGCGCGCGAGTTCGCAGAGAGCCTCGAGGGCGCAACAGTGCTCGCAGGCCGCTCGCTTCCGTACGGGGAGGGCGTCACGTACTGGCCGCTCGCGGAGATGGTCAAGTACGCGGCGGGGATCGCCGACGACGACCCGCTCGACGTCGCGATCGAGAAGCTTCGCGACACGTGCGAGGACGAGGTCGTGGCCGACCTGCTCGGCCTCGCTTCTGGTGTCCTCGAGGCCGTTCACGGTGAGCGCAGCCAGCAGGAGATCGCCTGGGCCGCGCGCGCGTGGGCGCAGCGGATGGCGCAGGAGCAGCCGCTCGTCCTCGTGTTCGAGGACATCCACTGGGCCGAGGATCCGCTGCTCGAGCTGATCGTGCACCTCTCGGAGTGGGTGCGGGACGCGCCTCTCTTGCTGCTCTGCATCGCGCGACCGGAGCTGCTCGACAACCGCCCGAACTGGGGTGGCGGCCGCCTCCGCGCGACCGCGATCGAGCTGGAGCCCCTCCCGCGCGACGAGAGCGAGGAGCTGATGGCGGCGCTGCTCGAGGGCGCGGAGCTCTCGGAGCACGAGAGGGCCGAGCTGCTCGACAAGACGGAGGGGAACCCACTGTTCGTCGAGGAAACGATCCGGATGGTCAGAGAGGAGGGGCTGGATGGCGTCACGGCGCGCATCCCGGACTCGCTCCAGGCCCTGATCGCCGCGCGCGTCGACAGGCTTCCGGCGGAGTCGAAGACGCTGATCCAGCGGGCGGCGATGATCGGTCGCATCTTCTGGGTCGGCGCGGTCGAGCATCTCGCGCCCGAGCTCGAGGACATCTCCGGTGTGATCGAGGATCTGCTCCTGCGCGACTTCATCCTCCCCGAGCAGCATTCGACGATCTCCGGCGAGACCGCCTACCGCTTCAAGCACGTGCTCATCCGCGAAGTCGCCTACTCGGGTCTCTCGAAGAGCGACCGCGCCGAGCACCACGCGCGCTTCGCCGAGTGGCTGAAGGAGCGCGCGGGAGAGGAGCTCCTCGAGATCCGCGCGTACCACCTCGACCACGCGACCCAGCTCCTCGCCGAGCTCGACGGCTCCGCGCCCGAGGAGCTTGCGCACGACGCCGCCGTGGCTCTCGAAGGCGCCGGCCGTCGCGCGCTGGCGCGCGAGGCGAACCGCTCGGCCCGCAAGCTTCTGGTGCGGGCGGTAGAGCTCGAGCCGACGCTCGAGCGCCGCTACCAGGCCGCCCGGGCAGCCTGGCGCCTTGCGGATCTTCCGACCGTGTCGATCGAGATGGAGCGTGTCCGCGCCGACGCAAAGGACGCCGGCGACAATGCGATCGAGGCTCGCGCGCTGGCCGCTCTCGCCGAAGAGGCGCTCTTCCGCGGCGCCGATCTCGAGGAAGCGGAGCGGCTGGCAGGACGCGCGCTGGAGATCGTGGACGACGACGATCTCGCCGGCCGCTACGAGGCCCTCGGGCAGCTTCAGATCGCGGCCTGGTGGAAGGGCGACGTTAGCGAGTCGGAGCGCTACGCAAACGAGCAGCACGAGATCGCGCGGGCCACGGGACGCGCCGATCTCGAAGCGCACGCGGCGGCGGAGCTCGCGCAGCTCCGTCTCCTCCGTGGGGATTCGGCGGGCGCCGAGCGTCTGCTCGAGCAGGCGCGGAGGCTTGCGGAGCAGAGCGGGTCGCTGATCTCGGAGGCGTGGGTGATGATCGGCCTCGGCGATTTCTACGGTTCCCGCGACGAGCTGGAAGCGGCCGAGGCGGCCCTGGGTCGCGCGATCGAGCTCTTCTCGGAGGCCGGCAACCAGTCGATGCTCGGCCGGGCGCACTTCCGTCTCGCTCGGGTTATCGCGCGGCAGGGCGACGCCAAGGCCGCCGAGCGCCTCTACCGCGAGTCGATTCGCGTGCTGAAGGCCCTGGAGGACCGCGGCACGCTCTGCGAGGCGCAGCGCGGGATCGCGCAACTGATGCTCGAGCGGGGTGATCTCGACGAAGCCGAGAAGTTCGCATTGAAGGCGCGCGAGACGGTCGGCCCGCAGGACGTCACGTCGCTGTCGACGACCGCGATGACCCTCGGGCTCGTTCGAGCTGCGCAGGGCCTGGACGAGGAAGCGGAGGCACTCCTACGCGAGGCGGTCGAGAGGATCGCGCCGACGGACTGCGTGAAGCTCCAGAACGAGCCGTTCGAGGCGCTCGCTCAGTTCCTCCGCGAACGCGGTCGCGACGACGAGGCGGCGGCGGTCGACGCTCGCCTCGAGGACCTCCGGCCGGACGCCGAGACCAGCGCCGCGCGCACGGCCTGATGTGACGTCTCGTCCGGCGACTCGCTGATCACGGTCGCCGGGCGCTTGAAGCGGACCAGCGCTTCGCCTAGCGGCTCGGCGCGGAGCGTCCCTTCGCCGTACGCGAGGTGCTTCGTCTCGTTGCGGTTGGCGAAGGCAATGTCGGAGAAGTGGATGTGGAAAGGCGCCTTCGGCGGTAGCAGCGCGTCGGCGGCGGCGAGCACGTCCGCGAACGCCTCGACCTCGGTGAACGCGCCGTCGGAGGTCGCATGCAGGTGCGCGAAATCAAGGACGGGCCGGACCCATCCGCACCGTCCCGCGATGGCGAAGACGTCCTCCGCGCTGCCCAGGTCGTTCACCCGGCCCATGATCTCGACTCCGAACGGGACGGCTCGGCCCTTACCCTCTAACCGCTCTCGCAGCTCCCCCAGTTGCTCGCAGACGGAGCCGATCGCCACGTCACGCTCACGGCCGAGCAGGAACCCGGGGTGGAATACGACCAGCTCTGCCCCGGCAGCTGTTGCGATTCCCGCCGAGTGATCGAGCATGCCCACCGCCATCCGCTGCTTCTTGTCGCGCTCGACGTGGCCCATGAACCCCGCGATCGGCGCATGAACGGAGAGGACGATCCCGTTCGCGCGCGCGAGCTCCCCGAACCGCTCGGCCCAGGGGTAATCCATCCAGAACTTGCCCTCGAAGTCGATCTCGCATGCGTTGTAGCCACGCTCGCGCAGCAGCTCGATCGCAGCCTCGGGGCTCTCGCGCGACGGGACCCGAGCGGGCCCGAAGTGGAGCTTCGTCATTCGGTCCAGCGTATCCGCGGGGTGCCGTCCGACGGCCTCTCTACGCTCAGCACATGGCCAAGAAGCCAAGCCGAATCGACCTTCTCGAGCTCGACATCGACCTCCGCCTGAGTGACCTCTGGCGCGAGGCGAGCGAGATCGGGGAGTGGAACCTCGAGGTCGTCGCCGCCTTCATGCGGGCCGCCTACGGGAAGGGCTATTGCGACGCCTTGACGGAGGATTCGCCGGGGTCGCTCTGCGAGGAGCACGGGTACCGCGTGCCCGCACGGCGTCCGGCGCCGGCCGCCGAGGTTTAGGCACCCCCTCGCTAGAATCGGCGCCCGGAAGGCACCGGTGTGCGGTGCCGTGATCAGCGCGCCTCATGAGCTGGGAACTTCTCCTCGGTCTGCTCCTTGCAGTCGCGTGCGTCGTCTTCGTCGCGCGGCCGTTCCTTCGGGATCCCGAAGGGCGCAACGACCGCCTCGGCGAGCCCGATCCGGAGGAACGCCTTCGGCTGGAGCTCGCCGAGGAGCGCGACCGGGCGCTCGCGGCGCTGAAGGAGCTCGAGTTCGACCATCGCACCGGTAAGGTCAGCGACGAGGACTACCGCGAGCTCGTCGGGCCGCTGCGGCACCGAGTCGCGGCCGCCCTGCGGGCCCTGGACGGAAAGAAGGAGGCGCCCGTCGACAAAGCGAGGATCCGTGGCTAACTGCCGGAACTGCGGCAGCGCGCTCCCGGACGGGAGTCGCTTCTGTCCTGAATGCGGCGTTCGCGTCTCGTCCGAGGGCGACACGGCGATCGACGAGCTCCCAACGGAGGAGACCGGCCCGGTTCCCGTGAACGTCGTCCGAGGCCGTCCGCGGTTGATCGAGGCCGCAGGGCGGGTCTCGGGCAGTTTATTCGGCTCCCTCCGCGCCCAGGCCGGAGCCGCCGCGGACGCGGTCGGGGCCTATTCGGGCGCACAGCTGGAGCTCATTCGGCTTCGCCGGGAGGTGTCCGCGCTTGTCGCTCAACGAGCGGAGGCGGCGCGCGCTTTGGGCGAGGCAGTGTACGGTGGCGACGACGAGTCGCGAGAATCCGCTGCAAATCGCATGCGTCAGCTCGACGAGGCGATCTCAGCCAAGGAGGGCGAGATGAACCAGGTAGCCGAGAAGGCGAGGAAGCGCATCGACCGCGCGCACCTCCAGGTGCAGCCGACAGAGGTGGTCGAGCCGCCGGCGCCCGAGCCTTCGCCCGTGCCGTCGGAGCCGCCGGCCCCCATCCACGTGCCCGAGCCTGCCCCCGTTCCGTCCGAGCCGCCCGCTCCCCAACCTGTGCCCGAACCGCGGCCCGAGCCGTCCCCGCCGGCCGTGCCCGCTCCCGAGGCACCTCAGGAGGAGTAGCGCGAGCGGCCGGGCAGGGACGTCCGGCCGGGTCCCGAACATGAGGCACGTGGCCAGGCGGTTCGCTCCCGCGCTCGTCGCCTTGCTTCTGCTCGCGCCCACGGCGAGCGGGGATGTCGCAACACGGAAGCAGTCGATCGATGCCCGGCTCGGGCGCCTGCACGAACAGATCGCCGCGGCGCAGCGGCAGGAGCAGGCTTTGTCGGCGCAAATCGCCGACGTCACTTCTCAGATCCGCAGCCTCGAGGCCCGCGTCGTCGACGTCTCGAGCCGGCTGGCGACGCTCGAGCACGATCTCGCCCTCTACCAGGAGAAGCTCGATCGCCTCGCCGCGCTCTTTCGGCTCGAGACGAAGCGCCTCAATTTCCTGCGCGGGCAGTATCGGGTTTCGCTCGAGCGGTTGAACTCGAGGCTCGTCGCGATCTACGAGTCCGGCGACATCGACACGCTCGGAGTGCTGTTCTCGGCGTCGAACTTCTCCGATGCCGTCGACGACCTCGAATACCTGACCGAGCTCGCGCAGCAGGACCGCCGGATTGCGCTCGATGTGGACGCCGCAAAGGAGCAGGCGCGGATCGCGCGGGCACGCACGAAGAAGCTCCGCGACCGCGTCGCGGCGACCACCCGCGCCGTCGCTTACCGAACGGCGCAGGTTCGGACCGTGCGGAACACGCTGCTCGCCTCCGAGCACCAGCTCTCGAGCTCGCGATTGCGCAAACAGCGCTCGCTCGCGGGTGCGCGTTCCGCCGAGCGTGAGGCCGCGAGCGAGGCCGGGGCGCTCGCCCAGGTCAGCGCGCAGCTCGGGGCGCAGATCGCGGCGGCCCAGGCCGCGCGCGCCGCCTCCGCTTCGTCCTCCTCCGCTTCGTCGGACACGACACCCTCGTCGAGCGGGCTCATCTGGCCCGTCAGCGGCCCCGTCGTCAGCGGCTTCGGAATGCGCTGGGGCCGTTTGCACGCAGGGATCGACATTGCCGCTCCCTCGGGGACGCCGATTCATGCCGCGGCGTCCGGCACCGTCATCTACGCCGGCTGGATGAGCGGTTACGGAAACCTTCTCGTGATCGATCACGGAGGCGGCCTCGCAACCGCCTACGGCCATCAGTCGAGCGTCGCGGCCGGGAATGGACAGGGCGTCTCGCAGGGCCAGGTGATCGGTTATGTCGGCTGCACCGGGCACTGCTTCGGCCCGCACCTGCATTTCGAGGTGCGCGTGAACGGGTCGCCGGTCGATCCCCTCGGCTACCTCTGATCGGGGAGCCGTATCCCGTTTCGCAACTCAGGCGTTTCTAACTTGTAAGTCGTAAGAAGGCGCGTCTGATCGCGTCTTCTCGCGACGCATTCGTCTCCCGACGGCGCCGGCCGCCCGTGAATTCGGGCGGCCGGGCGCTAAGAGGGCTCGGTGGAATTCCTATGTGAGGCCGAACGTCTGCGCGAGCAGGAAGACGTTCAGCGCCGAGATCAACGTGGCGACCACGGCCGCCGTCACCGTGGTCGCGCGCCGGTTCGCGAGCGGGCCCATGATGTCGCGGCGGCTGGTGAACATGACAAGCGGGATCAGCGCGAACGGGATGCCGAACGAGAGCACGACCTGACTGATCACCAGCGTCCGGGACGGATCGACCCCGATCCCGATCACGAGCAGCGCCGGGATCATCGTTACCGCGCGCCGGACGAAGAGGGGAATCCGGCGGCGGATGAAGCCTTGCATCACGACCTGACCGGAAAGCGTCCCGACGGTCGAGCTCGAGAGACCGGAGGCGAGCAGCGCGAGTGCGAAGAGGGTGCTCGAGGCGCCGCCGAGGATCGGCTCCAGCGTTCGATGCGCGCCCTCCAGCGAATCGACGTCGTTCAGCCCGCTCTCGAAGAAGACGCTCGCGGCCATCACGAGCATCGACATGTTGATCACACCCGCGATCGACATCGCGATGATCACGTCGATCCGCGTGTACTTGTAGAGCTTCTTCGCCTCCGCGTCGTTCTGGGGAACAACGCGGTTCTGCAGCAGCGCCGAGTGGAGGTAGATGACGTGCGGCATCACGGTCGCACCGAGGATCCCGACGGCGAGCAGCACCGACTCCGAGCCGGCGAAGGCGGGGACGACGGCGTGATGGGCGACCGAGCCGAGCGGAGGATCGGCGTAGAAGAGCTCGGCAATGTACGAGACGCCGATCACGCCCACGAGGGAGGCGATCACCACCTCGAACGGCCGGAAGCCGAAGCGCTGAAGCCCGAGGATCGCGAAAGTGACGGCCCCGGTGATCAGCGCCGCCGGAAAGAGGTCGATCCCGAGGAGCAGATGGAAGCCGAGCGCCGCGCCGAGGAACTCGGCCAGGTCGGTCGCCATCGCGATGAGCTCGGCCTGAATCCAGAGCCCGATCGTGGTCTTGCGCGCAAAGCGCTCCCGGCAGACCTCCGGCAGGTTCCGGCCGGTGGCGATGCCGAGTTTCGCCGACAGCGTCTGGATCAGCATCGCCATCAGGTTCGAGGCGACGATCACCCAGACGAGCGTGAAGCCGAACTTCGAGCCCCCTGCGATGTTCGTGGCGAAGTTGCCGGGATCCATGTACGCGACGCACGCGACAAACGCCGGGCCGAGGAACGGAAGGATCCGGAGCGGGTGGGGGGCGCCGCGAAGAACGCGCTCGGCGGCCCCGATCGGCTGCGCGGCAGCGACAGCGTCTGCGCGCGTGGCCATCATGGCGCCAGTGTAGCGAAATGTTAGGCTTGCCTAAACTTTTGCGACGTGCAGGCCGGGCAGGTTGCGGTACCGCTCCGCGATGTCGAAGCCGTAGCCCACGAAGAACTCGTCCGGAACGACGAACCCGGTGTATCGCACCGGCAGATCGTCGACGAGCCGGCGATACGGCCGATCGAGCAGCGTCGCGATCGCGAGCGAGCGCGGAGAGCGCAGGCGGAGAACGCTGCGCAGGTAGTTGAGGGTGAGACCGGTGTCGACGATGTCCTCGACGAGCAGCACGTCGCGGTCAGTGATCTCGGAATCGAGGTCTTTGACCAAGCGGACCCGGGAGTGCCCGCCGACCTCGCCGCCCCCGAACGCCGCCAGCTCGACGAAGTCGATCGCGTGGCCGGTGGGAAGCTCGCGCGAAAGGTCGGCGAGGAAGACGAAGCTTCCCTTGAGCAAGCCGACCAGCAGCAGTTGACCCGCCTCGTAGTCGGCAGCAATCTCGGCGCCCAACTCCGCCACGCGGGCGCGGATCTCCTCGGCGCGCAGGTAGACGTCCCCGATTCTGGGACCGGGGCTCAGCGGAGCTGGTACCGCTGCGCGAGACGCTCGAGATCGCGCTTGTAGAAGAGCTTGACCCGCACGTCGGGATAGCGCTGGCGCAGCTTCCGGAGCTTCTTGTTCTTCCGCGTGACGAGCGGCTGCCGCATCGTCGTGACCTCGAGGTAGAGATCCTGCTCGGGCAGGTAGAAGTCCGGTGTAAAGGCCTCGGTAATCCGCCCGGACTCGTCCTGTTCGAGGGCGAAGGTCCGCGGCTCATACGCCCACGGAACGCGGTAGTAGTCGAGGATCTGCGCGCACTCCCGCTCGGCGTCGTTGGCGAAGCGCGGCGGCTCTGTCCCCCGATATGCCTGGAAATCGCGCAATTTCGCGGCCGACAACAAGGGTAGCAGCGGGTTCGGATGCGGCCGTGGCGCGGAAATTGGTATACGGCAGCCCGCAATCGTACGCCTGATCCCCCAGAACCGAGCCTTCTTCGACCTCTACTCGCGCGCGTCCGCGAACACGGTCGAGATCGCTCGCCTTCTCGTCGAGCTGCTCGACCGGTTCCCCGATGACGGCGCGGAGCTGATCACGCGGATCAAGGAGCGCGAGCACGAGGGTGACCACCTCACGCACGAGGTCGTCGACCTGCTCAACCGGACGTTCGTGACGCCCTTCGATCGCGACGACATGTACCGACTCGCGGGAGCGCTCGACGACATCTGCGACCACGTCGACGAGGCGGCCGACAACCTCGGCATCTTCGGCGTGGAGCGCGTCCCCGACAAGGCCCGCGCCCAGGCCGAGGTGATTCTTCGCGCTGCCCGTAACCTCGACGAGGCGATCGGCCGGCTCGAAGGCTTCAAGGACTCAACGGCGCAGCTGATCGAGCTCCGCCGCCTCGAGGACGAGGGCGATCGCCTCGTCCGCGACGCCATCGCCGAGCTGTTCCAGTCGGGGCAGGATCCGATCGCGATCATCCGCTGGAAGGACATCCACGAGCGGCTCGAGGAGGCGGTCGACGCGCTCGAGCGCGCCGCCGACGTGCTCGAGGCAATCCTGGTCAAAAACCGCTAATTGGAGGACATCCTTCTTGTCACCGTCGTGGTGGTGGCGCTCGGGTTCGACTTCACGAACGGCTTCCACGACACGGCGAACGCGGTCGCAACGTCGGTCTCGACGCGTGCGCTGTCGCCCCGGCTGGCCGTAGTGGTCGCGGCGGTGGCGAACCTCGCCGGCGCGTTCGTCACGACCGCGGTCGCGAAGACCGTCGGCAAGGGGATCATCGACCCGGCCCTCGCGACCTCCCAGACGGTTCTGGCGGCGCTCGCCGGAGCGATCACCTGGAACCTCCTCACCTGGTGGTTCGGCCTCCCGTCCAGTTCGTCGCACGCACTGATCGGGGGCCTGGTGGGGGCGGCGCTGGCCCAGTCGGGATCAAGCGGCGTCGAGTGGCACGGCCTCGCCCACAACGTCGCCATCCCGGCCGTGATCGCGCCGGCGATCGCCTTCGCCGGCGCGTTCTTGCTGCTGCTCGCGATCTACTGGCTGCTCGTCTGGATCACCCCCGGCCTCGCGAACCGCACCTTCCGGCTCGGCCAGCTCGGCTCAGGCACCTGGATGGCCTTCACGCATGGTGCAAACGACGCGCAGAAGACGATGGGCGTGATCACGCTGGCGCTCGTGACCAGCGGCCACCAGGAGGAGTTCGATCACATCCCGACGTGGGTGATCGTGGCCGCGGGCCTCGCGATCGCGGCCGGAACGTACGTCGGAGGCTGGAGGATCATGCGGACGCTCGGCCAGCGCGTCTTCAGCATCGAGCCGCCGAGCGGCTTCGCGGCGCAGGCGACGGCCGGCGTCACGATCTACGCCGCGACGAAGTACGGCTACCCGCTCTCGACGACACACGTGATCTCGGGCGCGGTCATGGGCGCCGGCGCGACCAAGCGACTCTCGGCCGTCCGCTGGGGCGTCGCCGGGAACATCGTCGCCGCCTGGATCCTGACCGTCCCCGCCGCCGCGCTCGTGGCCGCCGCGTTCTACTGGCCCGTCGTCGCGATCTTCTAACGCGGACTTACACTTCGATTCATGGACGCGAAGCGCGACGCGTTCACCATCGCCCACATCTCGGACATCCATTGTGGGGGGCCCGACTTCGTCCCCGGCTTGATGGAGCGCGCGATCACCGAGATCAACGACGTCGGGCCGAAGATCGTGATCTGCTCGGGGGACCTGACCACCTTCGGCTTCAAGCACGAGTACGCGATGGCGAAGATGTACCTCGACCGCATCAAGTGCGACTCAGTGGTGGTCATTCCGGGGAACCACGACTCGCGGAACGTCGGCTACGTCCACTTCGAGGAGATGTTCGGGCCGCGGAACCACGTGCTGCGCGTCGACGGCGTCACCGTGGTCGCGGTCGACTCGACGGAGCCGGATCTCGATCACGGCCAGATCGGCCGCGGCCGCTACAAGTGGATCGAGGAGCAGTTCGCGGAACCGGCCGATCTGCGGCTCTTCGTGCTCCACCACCACCTGCTGCCGGTGCCGGGAACGGGGCGCGAGCGGAACATCGTCTACGACGCCGGTGATGCGATCGAATGCCTCCAGCGCGCCGGCGTCGATCTCGTCCTCTCGGGCCACAAGCACGTCCCGTATGCCTGGCGGCTGGAGAACCTCTTCATCGTCAACGCGGGCACGGTCTCGTCCCATCGGCTGAGGGGTAAGACCCGCCCCTGCTACAACCTGATCGAGATCAGCGAGAACCACGTCGACGTCTGGCGGAAGTACCCGTTCCACGGGTCGGAGCGGATCATTCAGTTCTCGACCGAGACGCTCGAGTTCGAGAAGTACACGGCCCGGATCGAAGGCGAGGTGACGACTCGGTCGTGAAGGCCCTGGCGATCATCGACGGTGAGCACTACGCGCCCGTCGTGCGCGACGCGCTCGCCGAGCTTCCGTACGAGTTCGTCGGCGCTCTGCTCGTCGGCGGCACGGAGAAGCTGCGGGGCGACGACGGCTACGGCGTGCCGCTCGTGCAGTCGCTGGGCGACGTTTCGGCGGAGGTCGTCGTCGACCTCAGCGACGAGCCGGTGCTCGATCCGCGCACTCGCATGTTGTGGGCGAGCCGGGCGCTCGCGCGAGGGCTTCGCTACGTCGGGCCCGACTTCCGGTTCGAGCCGCCCGAGCTCTTGCCGCTCGTCTCGACGCCGTCACTCGCCGTGATCGGCACCGGCAAGCGCGTGGGCAAGACGGCCGTCACGGCGCACATCGCCCGCGTGCTCTCGCGGAGAAGCAAGGTCGTGGTAGTGGCGATGGGCCGCGGCGGCCCGGCGGAGCCCGAGATCGTCGAGGTGCAGCCGACGCTCGAGCGCCTGCTCGAGATCTCGCGCGCCGGTGGCCACGCGGCGTCCGACTACCTCGAGACGGCGGCGCTCGCCGGCGTGACGACGATCGGCTGCCGGCGCGCGGGCGGCGGGCTGGCCGGCCAGGTCTTCACGTCCAACGTTCGGCGAGGGGCCGAGCTCGCGGAGGCGCAGCGCCCCGACCTCATCGTGTTCGACGGCAGCGGCGCGGCGATCCCGGGCGTTTGGGTCGACCGGCGGATCCTCGTGGTCGGACCGGGACAGGATGCAAACGAGTTCCTCAACCCGTACCGGGTGCTCATCTCGGACCTCGTGCTGGCACTCGGAGGCTGCGATCCCGGTTCTATTCGGGAGCTGAAGGACGTCCCGGTGATCGGAATCGACCTGCGGCTGCAACCGATGGAGCCACTCGAGGGACGGGTAGCCGTCTTTACGACCGGGCCCGCCCCTGTCGACCACCTCGGAGCCGAAATCGTCCATGTCTCGCGGAATCTCGCCGACCGCGCCGCGCTCGCACAGGAGCTCGAGACGCTCGAGGCGGACGTCTACCTGGTCGAGATCAAGGCGGCGGCGATCGATGTCGTCGCCGAGGCCGCCTCGAGGCGGGAGATTCCGGTCGTCTTTGCGAACAACGTGGTCGTGCCGCTCGAGGGCGAGCCGAATCTCGATTCCACGCTGGAAGGGCTCGTGGAGCAGCCCGTGCGGTCATGAGCGAGCGCCGGCATCGGGAGCCGCTCCCACTTGGCGGAGAAGAGGGCGTCCCCTTTTCGAAGGGCCTCCTGGCGCGCCACCTTGTAGCCGCCGGCGTCCGCGCCGACCGGGCGTACGTGCTCGCGTCGCGCTGCGAGGCCGACCTCACCGCTTCCGGCCGCACCGCCCTGACGCTCGACCGGCTGGACGAGCTTGCGCTGGAGACGCTCGGGAACGAGCAGGGCGCGAACGTCGCGCGCCAGCTCCGGCTCTACCGGCAGGTGTCCGAGCTCGAGCTTCCGCTTCTGATCCTTGTCGGCGGCGCCACAGGCACGGGGAAGTCGACGGTGGCGACGGAGCTCGCCTATCGGCTGGGCATCACGCGTGTGACGTCGACCGACTTCGTCCGGCAGACGATGCGGGCGTTCTTCTCGCAGGACTTCATGCCGTCGATCCACTTTTCGAGCTTCGAGGCGGGCGACGCAGTCGAGGACGAGGACGATCCGAAGCGTGTCGTCCATGGGTTCCTCGAGCAGACGCGCAACGTGCTCGTGGGCGTGCGCGCGGCGATCGAACGAGCCCTCCAGGAAGGCTGGTCGATGGTGATGGAGGGCGTCCATCTGGTGCCCGGAATGCTTCCGCCGGTCGAGGGCGCCCTCGTCGTGCAGTTCGTGCTCTCGATCGAAGACGTCGAAGAGCATGCGTCGCACTTCTGGATCCGCGACCACGCGTCGGAGGGCGTGCGGCCTTCGGAGCGCTACCTCGACTCGATCGGCCACATTCGCACGATCCAGGACTTCATCGTCGAGCGAGCCAATCGCCACGGCGTGCGGGTGATCGACAACGCCGACGTGGAGATGGCGATTGCGGCTGCGATGAGCATCGTCCTGGACAGCGCCGAGCAGCTCGAGGCAGTGGGGTGACCGAGACCGCCCAGGAGCGTGAAGTCCGCGCCGAAGCCGGAGCGGCCGCGTACTGCCTGTGCGAGAGCTTCGCGCGGGTGACCGAGCGCGCCGCTCTTTCCGGCGCGCGCTGGCTCGGTCGGGACGACCAGGAGGGCGCCGAGAGCGATGCGTCTTCCTCGATGCGTCAAGCGCTCGCGACGCTGCCGATTGACGGCCGGATCGTGATCGGCGCCGGAGGGCAGTCGAGCGGGCTGGAGACGGGCGAGCGGATCGGCGTGGGAGGGATGGAGGTCGACCTCGCGCTCGATCCCCTCGAAGGCCGCGGCGTCGTCGCCCGCGGCGGCACCGGGGCGATGTCGATGGTCGCGGTCGGCGATCCCGGGACGTTCCAGATGCTTCCCGACATGTACATGCGGAAGATGGCCGTCGGCCCACGCGCACGCGGGGCAATCGACCTGCGGCGCCCGATCGAGGACAACATCCGGGCGATCGCCGACGCCTTCGGGCGGAGCGTGAACGACGTGACGACGATCGTGCTCGACCGGCCGCGCCATCACGACCTGATCGAGGAGATCCGCGCCGCGGGCGCGCGAATCAAGCTGATTCAGGACGGCGACGTCACTGCTTCGATCTCGGCCGCCGTTCGCGGAACGAACGACCATCTCGCTGTCGGGATCGGCGGCACGCGCCAGGCGGTACTTGCCTCCGCCGCGTTGCGGTGTCTCGGCGGTGAGCTGCAGGCTCAGCTCTGGCCGACGACGCGGCGCGAGATCGAAGCGGCGCGTGAGTCCGGCATCGACGATCCGGAGCGGATTTTCACGACGGAGGACCTCGCGCCGGGCGAGGTGATCATGGTTGCGACCGGCGTGTCCAACGGCGACATCCTCCGCGGCGTCCGTTTCCTCGCCGACAGCGCACGCACGAACTCGATCGTGATGTGCACGCGCTGCAACTGGGTGCGGTTCGTCGACGGGATCCACTTCTTTTCCCGCGAGCGGCGCGAGGACGTGCGCCTGCTCGGCTAGCATCGAGGCATGCCGACAAGGGACGACGTCGTCGAGGCGCTGCGCCAGGTCGAGGACCCGGAGCTCGGTATGGACATCGTCGAGCTCGGGCTCCTCTACGACGTCGAGGTGGAGGACTCGAAGGTGAAGGTCGTCTACAGCCTGACCTCGATGGGGTGCCCGGCCGGACCGATGATCCAGCAGAACGTGGAGGAGGTCGTGCGCTCGATGCCCGAGGTCTCGGACGTCGAGACCGAGCTCACCTGGGATCCGCCCTGGACGCCCGAAAAGATGTCCGACGACGCCAAGTTCATCCTTGGCTTTGGCTAACGGCGGGCGGTTCGACCGGTCATTGCAGACGGACGCGCGGGCACAGCCCGCACGTCCTGATGACGGCGCCGCAACCGGCGCCTCAGTCGGCTTCGGCTAGCGGGTTCGCGGGCTTCTGACCCCGCGCGAGGGCGGATGCTACCGGCGCTGCTACCGGCTAGGCGAGGCCGGGCTCGGAGGCGGGCGTCGATGGAGACGCGCAGCCCTCAACACGCGTGATTGAATCGCGTTCGCCGCCCAGCATGCGCGGAGGGACGAGAGGAGCAGAATGGCGAGAGTAAGCCCGCCAGGAGCAGCACGCGACGAACTCGATGCGCTGCTGGATCGTCCGTGGGACCGTCCGCCAACCGCAAAGGACTGGGCGCGCGTGCTCGCCGCGCTGCCGCTCTTCTCGAAGTGCAGCAAGCGGCAACTGCGCACGGTCGCGCGGCTCGCCCGGTTCGAGGAGTCGCCATCGGGGCAGATCCTCATCCAGGCCGGCGATGCGCCGGATGCCTTCTATCTCATTCTCGGCGGCCGGGCGAAGGTGCTCGGCAAGCCGCATGCCCGCGTGCTCGGGGTTGGCGACTACTTCGGGGAGATGGGCCTGATCGACGGCGAGCCGCGCTCGGCCACTGTCGTCGCCGTCGGCGACCTCCAGGCGATGAAGCTACCGCGGCGGCCCTTCCTGAAGCTCCTCAAGCAGGAGCCCGGAATCTCGATCGCGATGCTGGCGGAGTTGGCCGGTCGGCTTCGCAGGGTCGAACGAGGAGCGTCCTCCTAAGAGAGAGCGCGGCGAATGGACGTTCCGTAGTCCAGGGGTCAGACCCCCGGACCGGTCCATTTTCGCCTAGTCCGGAATCCGGAGGATGATCTTGCCGAACTGGTCGCCGCGCTCCATGCGCTCGTGGGCTGCGCGGGCTTCGCTCAACGGGAACACCTCGTCCAGCACCGGCCGTGCGCGGCCGCGGGCGACCAGGTCGTAGGCGCCCTCGAAATCCTCCTTCGTCCCCATCGTCGAGCCGTAGATCGTCAGCTGCTTCCACCAGATCCGGTGCAGCTGCGCCGGAGGGTTCGGTCCGCTCGTCGCCCCGCACACGACGACCCGCCCCGCCGGCCGCACGACGGCGAGCGACGTCTTCCACGTCGCCTCGCCGACGTGCTCGACAACAACGTCGACTCCCGCACCCTCCGTCACCTCCTTGGCGACCGCCGCGATGTCGCCGGACGAGTGGTTGACGACGGCGTCGGCGCCCAGCTCTCGGGCGTGCTCCAGCTTCGCGTCGCTCGACGACGTCGCCAGCACGCGCGCGCCTAGGGCCTTCGCGATCGCGAGCGATGCCGTTGCCACTCCTCCGCCGATTCCCCAGACGAGCACCCACTCGCCTTCCCGAAGGCCCGCCTTCGTCACGAGCATCCGGTAAGCCGTCTCGAACACGAGCGGGAACGCGGCCGCCTCCTCGAAGGACAAGCCCGCGGGAATGGGATAGACGTTTCCCTCGGGAACTGCGATCAGCTCCGCGTGCGTCCCGTCCGAGTGCTCGCCGACGACGAAGATGCGTCCGTCCTCCCGCTCGATCCCCGGGTTGATCACCACGTTCTCGCCCGTGTCGGCCCGCACGCCCGCGCCGTCTGCGCCGAGGATCCGCGGCTTGGGCACCGAAGGCCTGCCCTGTCGCAACCAGAGGTCGAGACGGTTCATCGACGCCGCCCGCAGACGGACGAGCACCTCGCCGGGACCGGTTACCGGATCCGGCGCTTCCTCGTAGCGGAGCACCTCCGGCCCGCCGTCCTCGTGGATACGCACGGCTTTCATCGGGGCACAATGTTTTCATGACCGCGGCTGAGCTCGAGCGCATCGCGACGGAGCTCGGCATCGACGTGGTCGGGGCCGCTCCGGCCGAGCCGTACGAGGAGACGGAGCGCCACATTCACGATCGCCGCCGCCGCGGGCTCTTCGCCGACATGCGCTTCACGATGGCGCAGCCGGAGGTCTCATGCCATCCGGAACAGCTGGTCCACGGCGCTCGCACCGTCGTCTCGGCCGCGCTCTGCTATTACGAGCACGACGGAGAGACGCCGCCCGGGCACGGACGTCTGCCCCGCTACACCTGGAAGGAGAACTACGGCGATCTCCGCGAGAAGCTCGACGCGCTCGGTCGCCGGATCGGCGGCGACTACAGGGTCCTCGTCGACGAGAACCAGCACGTCGACCGTGAGGGTGCGGCGCGCTCCGGCGTCGGCTTCTACGGCAAGAACACGATGCTGATCACGCGGCGGTTCGGCTCGTGGGTCGTCCTCGGCACGCTGATCACGACCGTCGAGCTGGAACCGACGCCGCCGCTGGAGCTCGATTGCGGCTCCTGCACGCTGTGCATCGAAGCCTGTCCGACGGGCGCCCTCGACGAGCCCGGGACGCTGGACGCGAACAAGTGCCTTTCGTACTGGACGCAATCGGCGAGGCCGATCCCTGACAGCTATCGCGCCGACCTCGGCGACCAGGTCTACGGGTGCGACATCTGCCAGGACGTGTGCCCGTGGAACCGCGGCGTCGAAAAGCGCTCGCCTGACACGGTCTCGTCAGATTCGGAGCCCCACGTCTCGCTCGTCGAATGGCTCGAGGCATCCGACGAGGAGCTTCGGCGTCGGTACGACAGGCTGTTCGTGCCGAAGAACGACCCGCGCTACCTGCGAAGGAACGCGCTCGTCGTACTCGAGAACCAGCTCCGGCGCCACCTCGAACAGGGCGCAGGATGAATCGCGAGCACGAGCGACTGCGCACGATTGGGCGCTGGTTCTCGACCGCGCGCCTGCTGGTCGTCCCTCTCGCCGTCGTGCGCACCGCGGTCGCCGACCCTCCACCCGGCTACGCAACCTGGGCCTGGATCACGTGCGGCGCCTTCGCGGCCGGAGCCGTCGCCCTGTTCGCGCTGACGTGGCGGGAGCAGTCCACGGCCTCCCGCCGCCGGGTCGCGGAGGCCGCGATCGTCTTCGACATGGCGATCGTGTTCGCCTTCATGTTCGTGTTCGCGTACAGCAGCGATCGCGCGACGTGGACGCTGTTCTATCTCCCGATCGTCGAGGCGGCGCTTCGGTTCGGGACGATCGGAGGGATCGGGACCGCCCTCGCCTCGGTGCCGCTTCTCGCTGCGGTGGAGTGGTTCCGGTCCGACCGCTTCGAGCCACTCGGCTACGACGTCGATTCGATCGCACTACGCGCCGGGCTCGGGCTGGTGATCGGAGCGATCACAGGCCGGCTCGTCGACCTGCTGCTGACGGAGACGCGGACGGCAGAGGCGCGGGCGAGCGAGGCGGAACGCCTGCGCGACGCGCTCGGCCGGCGCGCCGACCTGCTCGAGGCGGCAAACCGGGCTGCGCGCGCGCTCTCGTCCTCGCTCGAGCTCGACGAGGCCTTCGATGCATTCATTCGCGAGCTGCGCGGCCTCGTCCCGTTCGACCGCGTCGCGCTGGTGCTTGCCGAGAACGAGGCGGCGCACGTGATGGCGGTGGCCGGACGGGGCGCCGACGAAGTCCTGCCGCCCGGCACCCGGCGTCGGGTCGCGGGCTCGGTGCTCCAGCACGTCCTGGAGACGAACCAGACCGTTTACCGCCGCGACATGAACGACCGCCGCTACGAAGAGGAGGACGAGTTCCTCGAGCTCGGCCTCAAGTCGCGGATCATCGCCCCGCTGCTCCAGGGAGCCCGAGCGATCGGGATGGTCTCGGTCGTGCGCCGCGAGGCTGACGCCTTCTCAGAGGACGAGGTTGAGCTCATGGGCCTGCTCGGGCGACTCGTCGGCAGCGCCGTGCAGAACATTCGTGCGTATCAGGCCGAGCGGCGGACCGTCGAGGAGCTGCGGCGCCTGTCGGCGCTCCGTGCCGACTTCGTGGCGCTCGTGTCGCACGAGCTGCGGGCGCCGATCGCGTCGGTGATCGGTTCCGCCCGGACGCTCCAGCAGCGCTGGCGCGAGCTGAAGCCGGACCAGCGCGACGCCTTTCTCGCCCTGATCGCGGACGAGACCGGCCGGCTCTCCGACCTGGTCGCGGACGTCCTCGACACGTCGAGGATCGAGGCCGGGACCTTTGGCTACAGCTTCACCGACGTCGATATCGCGGAGCTCGTCCGTGAGAGCGTCGCGAGCGCGGCGGCCGGTCAGGACGAGGTGACGTTGCGCGCGGACGTGGACGACGGACTGCCGCGGGTACGCGGCGACCGCGACAGGCTGCGGCAGGTGCTCACGAACCTGATCGACAACGCGATCAAGTATTCGCCGGCCGGCGGCGAGGTCGAGGTGCGTGTGTACGCGGACAACTCGCGCGTGCGGATCGACGTCCAGGACGAGGGCCCAGGGATTGCCAAGACGGACCAGCGCCTGATCTTCGAGAAGTTCGGCCGCATCAACGCTCAAGCAGGAAAACCGGGCACAGGCCTCGGGCTCTTCATCGCGCGCGCGATCGCCGAGGCGCACGGCGCGGATCTGGACGTGTGGTCGGCGCCGGACCGCGGCGCGACCTTTACCCTCGCGCTGCCCGCCCGCGGCTAGACCGCGCTACTACAGCTGGACGCGCACGCGCGAGAGGCCGAGCTCCTGCTGGAGACTGCGTGCCCGCTCGGCGATGCGTCGCCGCAGGTCGGCCGGCTCGTGCACGACCGCCTCGCCGCGAAACGACAAGATCTCGCCGATCAGCCAGTCCTCGCTTCCGACCGGCCGCTCGGTCACCGCCGACTTGTCGGCCAGTCGCCGAGCGCCCTTCTCGATCTCCCAGCGGGCGACCTCCGGCGAGTACCAGATCACGACCTGGCGGGCGCCCCGGAGCTCGCCGGGATCGAACCCCTCTCGAGCCTCGAAGCGCTCCTTGCTCAGCTTCGCCGTCCGCATGCGGTCGAGACGAAACGAGCGCTCTCCGTCCCGGGTGCGGTCCCAGGTGTGGACGTACCAGTACGGCAGTCGCCGCTCCAGGGAATACGGCTCGACCAGGTGCATCGCGGCGGCCTCTTCGCCCTCCTTCAGATACTCCAGCTCCACGAGGCGCCGCTCGCGGATCCCCGTCGTCAGCGTCGCGACGAGATCCTCCTCAGTCTCGTCGACGTGAGGCTCGGGCGTCTGCTGAAGCTCGAACTCGCCGAACGTCTCCTCCAGCTTGGCGCGGACGCGGTCGAGGGGCGTTCGGGCGTCCGCCGCGATCATGGGGCCGACGAATTCGAGCGCCAGGCGGATCGCCCGCGCCTCGAGCGGCGTCAGGCGTGGCGGCGCGCGAAAAGTGTCCCCGAAGAGCTCCTTGTCCACGCGCACCTTTCCGTCCTCCAGCTCCGCGTAGACGGCGTAGCAGCCGCCGCCGAAGTTGACCAGGTTCAGCAGCGACAGATGCTCTTCGAGCTGGTCGGGCGGGATGTGGAACTTGTCCGTGAGCTCGGCTGCATCGATGACGGCCTCTCGGGCCTCGCCGCAGCGGTCGAGGAGATACGCGAGCAGCGCCTGGAGGACCGCGAAACGCTCGGGAGCAACCGGACCGGCGGCGCGCTCGACCGCTTGCACGTGATCGTCCTTTGCCTCCCGCGCGAGCTTCGGCGGCGCTCCGTCGTGCCGCTCTCGAACGAGCCGGAGGCCGCGCGCCACCTCGCGCCGGAGCTCCTGCGGCTCGACCGGTGCTGCGCGGCCGTCCTGGCGGAGGATCCAGGCGGCGAGCTGCGGGAGCGTCGAATACTCGGTGACGAAGACGCCGTCCTCGAGCCGCCCGTGCGCGCCGTAGGTGCGCTCGAGCCACCAGGCGGTGTCGCCGCCGACTTCGATCCGCGCCTCTCCGACGAGGTCGCCGATCTGCCACGGCGGCCGGCCCCGGTAGGCGGCGATCTCGAACTCGGCCGGGAGACGGAAGTCGCGCTCGCGCCGGGTTGCGAACCGAATGTCGCCGCGGATGCGCGAGACGCGGAACGTCCGCATGTCCTCGCGGTCGAGATCCTGACCGACGACGTACCAGGCCCCGTTGTCCTGGAAGAGCGCGTAGGGGTTCACCGTTCGCTCTGCCTGCTCGTCGCGGGAGATCGACCAGTAGTCGAACTTCACCGTCCGCTGCTTCGAGATCGCCGCCTCGAGCTTGCCGAGCCGCCCCGCCAGCTCGGCCGAGTACTCCGGATCCAGCACGCGCACGGTCCGTGCGGCGTCGGTCGGCGCTTCCGGGAATCCCGACCGTCCGAGCGCGAGGTTCTGTAGCGCGAGGCGCAGCGGCTCCGCGTACGCGAACTTGCCCTCCAGCAGGTAAAGGCACGTCTGGAGCGCTGCCAGCTCGTCGTCCGAGAGCTCGAGCGGCGGCAGAAAGTAGAGCTCGGTCCGCATCGTGTAGAGCTCCTCGCCCGTGTACTCGTCTCGCTGGGAGTGGAGGGGGACGCCGAGCGAGAGCAGCTCCGCACGATCCGAGTAAAAGCGCCGTGCGAACGCCTCGTCGGACATCTCCTGGTAGCCCTCGACGTTGCCCTTGATGTCGCGCGCAGTCACGGGCCGCCGTTCCGCCATCAGGAACGCGACCAGCGAGAGCTGGCGGATCAGCTTGTCGGTGTCGTGGGACACGGCCCCGCGAGCTTATCGCCCGAAAGGTCGTACGCTAAGACCCCTGGCGCCGATGGGGCGTCGCTCGCAAAGAAGGCAAGCCGGCGGCGCGCAGGACAGTGCAAAGGGGCACGGACAAGCGCCGCCGGCGCGGCATTCTGCCGCGGGCGGCGTCAGGGCGTCGCGGAGCCGGGCTCCGCCCGGCGGGAGCGACGGCCGCCCAGCGGCGTCAGGCAGCGACTTTCGTACGCTCGAGGTGCTGGTGCGAGGGGCAGTAGTCGCGGTCCGGGAGCGGCGTCCGCTGGCAGGGCTTGCCCTTCCGCGTCGTCGCTCGGCAGCGGGCCACGCCACCGTCGAACGCCCCGGCCTCGATCTGGTTCTCGATGAACGCGACCGCGGCCGCCACGCCTTCGTTCACCGCCCATGCCACCTGGGCCTGGGCCGTGATGGGGAAGTAGCGCCGAATGTCCTGGAAGAGCGCCCGTTCGGGCTTCGCGAAGTAGAGCGGGTCAGTGGCGAGCCGCTCCATCGTCTGCTCGCAAGCGAGAAGCACCTGGCGTCGATAGTCGATCCGCACCTCGGGGCTGACATACGGATCGACGAGGTCCTTGATCGACCGGTAGATCGCCCTCGAATACTGGTACATGCAGGCCTTTAGTTGAGCGATACGCTCGTCCATCAGTATCCACCCGCTCCCATTAATCCCCCGCAAAGCTTTGTTAAGCGTCGATTAATCCGCACGCCCGGGTCGATTCAGCGGCGAGTCTATACCCTCCCGCCGTTGTCACAAAGTCCGTTTCCTGGTTGCCGAGCCAGTAAACGTTGGGGCGGCTTCTCCGCGAACGCTAGGGGCGGATGGGGCGGACGTAGCCGGCGCCGTAATCGTTCGCTCGTGCCTTCGAGAGGCCGGCCTGAGCCTCGTCTTCGTCGTCGTAGATGCCCGTGAAGACCACGTAGTAGCCGGGGTGCAGGCTGGCGAAGCTGGAGGAGTCGAGCACGCCCACCTGTGGGAGGCCGGCCTCGAGCGCACGGCGGGCCTGCGCGAGCGCCGTCTGCCAGCCGGTGCTCGTCGGGTACGTGAACAAGACGACCGTCCAGCCGGACTTTGCCGCCGGCCAGGTCACCAGCGTCCGTCTGGGCGACGGGGGCGCGGGCGGAGTCGTCGCGGGCTCCGGCGCCGAGAGCGTGGGCTCAGGCGCGGTCGGTAGAACGTTCGCCTCCACCGGTACGGTCGGGCTCGTCGCCTGCACGACTTCGTTCCCGGAGCGCTCGTCGCGCGTGAAGTAGATCGCCGCGGCGGCTCCGAGTGCGGCGACGAGAAGCCCGAGCAGCGCCGGCCACACCCAGTCGCCCGGGTACCAGCCCAGCCGCCGCCGCCAACCCTCGGACAGCCGCGAGACGAGACCGGTTGGCTGGGGCAGTCGCAGCCCGCACTCCAGGCAGTACTCCTGGTCACGGGCGTACGGCATCCCGCAGCGGGGGCACTCGCGCGGCGGGACGGGCTCGGTGCGCGCTTGCGGACGCTCGGGTGCCTCGGGTGGAGCTGACATTGCTAGTGCTCCCAGGTGTCGGGCCGGGGCTCGGCGGGCGTCGCGGCGACCGGCGGACGTTCGACGACCGTCGCGTCCGCTTCCGCCTCGGGCTCCGCATCGGAAGCGCGCTCGGCCGCCGCCTCGGCGACAGCTTCGGCCTTCTCCGCCTCGACGGTTCTGCCGCAGCTCGGGCAGAACTCTGCGTCGGCCGGCAACGGATGGCCGCACTGGACACAGGCAACGACCGCGTCCTCGCCGGCGGGGCGGCCGCAGTTGGCGCAGAAGTGCGAGCCCCAGTAGATCGGCGCGCCGCACTCGCAATGCCTTCGTGGGTGACGGCCGGCCGTCGCAGCCGAAAGCATCGAGTCGAGCTCGTGCAGGCGGGACTCGAGCCCGACGATCTCTCGACAGTGCTCCAGCAGCAGGTCTTCACGCAGCTGGTCCCGGCGGTACATCTCGAGCATCAGCCCGCCGAGATCCCGAATCATCTCCTCGCGTGCGCGGACGATCGCACGGCGCTCGCGACGCAGGGCGCCCGGCGAAGGAGCGCGGCGGACGAGGCGGGCGCGACCCTCGGGACTGCGCCGCATGCGTAGGCGAGGCAGGCGGAAGCGCGCCACTGCCTCCGATTGTAGTTAGGGCGTCGGCTCGGCTGCCCGGCGCCCAAATCCGGCCAGGAACAGGATCAGCAGGATGATCCCGACGATGCCGACGGGGATCCCGACCCACGGCAGGATGAAGAGCAGGATGATGCCGACGACGATAAGCGCGAGCGCAAGGCCGATCATGTCTGCTCTTGGTTCCCGAGGGCCGGCGCCCGAAACGCTTAACGCTGAGTTACCACGACGCGTTCTTGCAGAGGCCATGGGGGCTTTGCCCGCGTGGCCGTCTCAACCCGATTGATGGGTACCTAACTCCAGAACGACCACACGCTCCTCGGTCAACTCACGAACTGCATATGCAGGGCCTTCGCGGGTGTTGCCGGAATCCTTGACGCCGCCGTAGGGCATCTGGTCGGCCCTGAAGGTCGGAGCCTCGTTGATCGTGACGCCGCCGAACTCGAGCTCGTGCGCCGCCCGCAGGGCCGTGTCGATCCGGCCCGTGAAGATGCCCGCCTGAAGCCCGTATCGCGTCCCGTTGGCGAGATCGATCGCTTCGTCGACCGACTCGACCGCGGTGACCGTGCAGACCGGCCCGAAGACCTCCTCGCAGCTGACCTTGTCCTTCGGATCCGGGTTGGCGATCACCGTCGGGCGGATCAGCTCGCCGTCGAGGTCGCCGCCGGTCAGCACTTCGCCGCTGGAGGCGCGGATCCACTCGAGGATGCGGTCGCGGGCGTCCTCGTCGATGACGGGGCCGACATCCGTCTCCTCGTCGGCCGGATCGCCGACGGTCAAGGCCTCGACGCGCGGAACGAACTTCTCGACGAACGCGTCGTATGCAGGCCGCTCCACATAGATCCGCTGAACCGAGATGCAGCTCTGGCCGGCGAAGGAGAACGCGTTGGCGGCGAGCTTCTCGGCCGCGGCGTCGACATCGGCCGCGGCGTCGACGATGACGGGCGTGGCGTTCCCGAGCTCGAGGTTGACCTGCTTCTTGGGCGCTCGTTCCTTCAGGCCCCAGCCGACGGTTCCGGAGCCGGTGAACGTGATCGCCTTGACGCGGTCGTCCGAGACGAGGACGTCGCCGATCTCCGAGGCCGGCCCGACGACGACGTTGAGCCACCCGGCCGGAAGTCCCGCCTCGGTTTCGAGCTCGGCCAGGAGCAACGCCGAGAGCGGCGTTTGGCCGGCCGGCTTCAGCACGACGGCGCAGCCGGCCGCGAGCGCGGGAGCGAGCTTGTGCGCGACCAGGTTGAGCGGGAAGTTGAACGGGCTGATCGCGCCGACGATCCCGATCGGACGGCGGAGCGTGAACGCGAGCTTTCCTTCGCCCGCCTGCGAGGCGTCCATTGGAACCATCTCGCCGGCGAGCTTGCGGGCTTCGACCGCGGCGAACGTGTAGGTGGACATGGCCCTGGCGGCCTCCACGCGCGCGGCCTTCATCGGCTT
>JBKPFU010000074.1:0-3419 GCA_046728975.1 Actinomycetota bacterium
CCGGGGCGCCTCACGGCGAGTCTGACGACGTAGCGGCCCGGTCGCAGCCTGACCGAGTAGTTCCCGGTGCGGCTCGTCTTGACCTCCGCCTTGACAACGCCGTCGCGAACGAAACGGAGGACGAGGCCGCGGGCCGGCGCCTCGCAGGAGTCGTTCTCTCGGCAGACCGGCTGCGTCGGCCCGCGCAGGACGACGCCGCGCAGCCCTGAGCCGCGTCCGGAGGCGCCGGCCGCGGCAAAGACGGCCGCCAAGACGGCCGCGGCGAGCACGACTCCGGTGGTCCGCACGGCGGAACTCTAGCTCCGTGGGGCCGCCGCTCCTTGCAGCGTGGCCACCGAACGTGAGAACGTCGCTCTTACAAAACGTCGTCTACGAAGGAGAGGGGAGACGATGCGCAAAACGGCACCACGGGTGTCGCGCAGGCCGCTTCGGCTTGTCGGCATGCTCGTGATCTCGTTAACGCTGGTCGTGGCAGTGGCCGCCTGGGCTACGGGCACGGCCGCAGCGGCAGGCACGCGCGGAGCGAGTCTGACGCCGCAAGTGATCCAGGCAACGGCCCACGACCTCTCGCCGCCGCTGCGTGAGCTAGCGCAGGGCAGGCAGCCGCCGGCCGGCGCCGAGCCGGTGGAGGAGGAGGGAGAGGACGACGAAGGCCCGGTCGACACGGGCTACGCGGGCGACGGTGCCCTGCAGGCGGCGCTCGGCACGTTCGCGATTCCCTCGACGACGCAGAACTTCGAAGGTCTTAGCAACCAGGACAACTTCAACATCTTCGGCTTCCGGGTGAACCCGCCCGATCCCGTGGGCGACGTCGGGCCGAACCACTACGTCGAGATGGTCAACCTGACGTTTGCGGTCTATTCGAAGACCGGCGTTCGGTTGCTCGGCCCGGTCGACACCGGAACGCTGTGGGCAGGGTTCGCGGTTCCCGACTGCCAGGATCCTTCCGGCGACCCGATCGTCCTCTACGACCAGCTCGCCGACCGCTGGCTCCTGACGCAGTTCACGACCAGCGGATTCAACCCAGACGGCTCCTACAACGGTCTGCCCTTCTATAACTGCATCGCCGTCTCACAGACCGGAGATCCCACTGGCGCGTACTTCCGGTATGCGTTCATCACGTCTCAGCCAGGCACGACGTCGACGTTCTTCCCTGACTATCCGAAGTACGGAGTGTGGACCGATTCCTACGTGCTCACCTCCAGAGATTTCGGATCGCAAGACGAGTATGGGATCAGCGTCTACGGCCTCGAGAAGAACAAGATGCTGAACGGCGAGCCCGCACGGGCGGTCCACTTCTTCATCGACGGCAACGACCCGGATCTCCTGCCGCTCGTCGGCGACGGGCTCCTGCCTGCCGACATCGACGGAAAGCAGAAGCCGAACACGGATACCGCGATCCCGATCGTGGGGACGCAGGACGACGGCGCCGGCTACGGGGGGACGTTCGATGCGCTCAACATCTGGGACCTCTTGGTCAAGTGGCGCTCGACGCCGATCGCGTCGTTGACCCTGAGTGACCAGCTGGCGACGGCGGCGTTCGACTCGATCTTCCCGTGCGCGCCGACGTCGCGCGACTGCCTGCCCCAGCCGGGGATCACGAACCCGGCGCAGTACCTGGACATCCTGTCCTACCGGCAGCGGCCGACCTGGCGTCTTGCGTACCGGAACTTCAAGGACTACGAGACGCTGGTGACGAACCAGTCAGTCGAGGCACGTCCGGGCGTCGCGGGTGCGCGCTGGTATGAGATCCGGCGCGATGGGAGCGGCGCCTACAGCCTGTACCAGCAGGGCACCTACGCGCCGAACGATGGTGTCCACCGCTGGATGGGCAGCGCTGCGCAGGACAAGAGAGGAGACATGGCTCTCGGCTACAGCGTCGTCAACGCAACCAGCGTCTTCCCCGGCATCCGCTACACGGGCCGCCTCGCCGGCGACACGCTCGGCGAGATGACGCTTGGCGAGGGCACGGTCATCAACGGCTCCGGCGTGCAAACGACGACGAACTCGCGCTGGGGCGACTACACGTCGCTGAACATCGACCCCGTTGACGACTGCACGTTCTGGTACGTCAACGAGTACTACACGGCAGCCAGCCAGGCTTCTTCTCCGGCCGGCTGGTTGACGCGGATCGCGAGCTTCAAGCTGCCTGGGTGCTGAACGGGTAGCTCGACCGACGAAGATAGGGCCGGCGCGGAAACGCCTCGCGCCGGCCCGTTTCGCATCACGCCGCGAATAGGGTTGCCGGCGACGTGAAGGTGCTCTCCGTCGTCGGCAACCGGCCACAATTCATCAAATCGGCGCCGCTGTCGGTCGCTCTGCGCGATCGCGGCATCGAGGAGATCGGGCTGCACACGGGACAGCACTACGACCCGGCGCTCTCGCAGATCTTCTTCGACGAGCTCGAGCTGCCGGAGCCTCGCTACGGCCTGAATCTGCGCACGGCGGATCCTGCGCCGATGCGCGACGGCATCGGTCGCGCGATCGCGGGCGAGCGGCCGGACTGGGTTCTCGTCTACGGCGACACGAACTCGACGCTCGCAGGTGCGGAGGCTGCCGCCGCAGTCGGCGCGCCGCTCGCGCACGTGGAGGCCGGCCTGCGGAGCGGCGACTGGTCGATGCCGGAAGAGCGGAACCGCGTGGCGACGGATCGGCTCGCGCGGCTGCTGTTCTGCCCCGACGAACGGTCGGCCGAGAGGCTCGCGGCGGAGGGGGTTCGCGGCCGCGTCGAGGTCGTCGGCGACGTGATGGCGGACGCCAGCGTGAAGCTCGCGCCGATCGCGCGCGAGCGCTCTCACGTGCTCGAGGAGCTCGGCGTCGAACCCGGCCGTTACGTCGTCGCCACCGTCCACCGAGAGGCGAACGTCCGGCCCGACCGGCTCGCGCGGATCCTCGAGGGCCTCGATCGGGTCGACCTGCCCGTGATCCTGCCCGCCCACCCGCGCACGGCCGGCGTGGCCAGGTCCGAGGGACTGTCCCCTGGACATGTCCGGTGGATCCCGCCGCTCGGGTATCTCGACCTCGCCGCCCTGGCGTCGCAGGCGCGCGTGATCGTCACCGACTCCGGCGGGCTGCAGAAGGAGGCGTACTGGTATGGCGTACCCTGCGTCACCCTCCGGCCGTCGACAGAATGGGTGGACACGGTCGAGGTCGGGGCGAACCGGCTCGTCGATGACGACCCGGATCTGATCGCGGCCGCCGTCGCCGAGGCCCGGATGCCGAACGAGCGGCCGCCGCTGTACGGCGACGGACACGCAGCCGAACGTATCGCCGACGTCCTGCGGGCCGACCGGTGATCGTGGTGGAATTCTGGTGTGCGAGGAGCAAGCCAGGCGAGGACGCAGGGAGCGCCGTCATCCTAGGAGCCGTAGGCTGCGACCGAGGACGAAGCATGGCGCAGCTAATCGCGCGCCAGAGGC
>JBKPFU010000075.1:0-14928 GCA_046728975.1 Actinomycetota bacterium
CCGAACAGGCGGCGCGCCATCCTGCTGATCGCACCTTCGTTCGCCTGGCGCCCTACGGGCTCCAGCGGGAGCGAGCCGTCGCCGGCGGCGTGATAGCCGATCGCGGTCACGCGCGACTGCTCGATCGGCAGCTGCAGGCGAAGCGAGCCGGCCAGGGCGACGACCTGGGGAGCCGGCGGGCCCGACGGCAGCAGCCGGGTTGCCGGCGCCGGAGCGGTGGTGGGGATCGCGGGAGCGCGCCCCGTGCCGAAGGCAGTGAGGAGAAGCGTGACGAGCACCACCGCGACGAGCAGAACGAAGCCGATCAACCGCCTCGTCCGTCGCACAGAGGCCGGCGCCGCCCGCTGTGTGCGCGCGCCGCGACGTTGCCCCGAGGCCCTGGGCATCCGCGGCACCGTAACGAAGCTCTCCCAGGCTTTCAACAGCGCATCGACGTCCATTTCGCGCTCGTTCCACATTTCCGCCGGGTCGAGCGCCAACGAGCCATCCTCGGCGAAGCTCCACTCCCAGGCCGAAGCTCCGCCCGCCCTTAGGTGTAAGACCTCAGCGCTAGCATGGCTTTCATGCCCGCCGGGGCGCCGCCCGCGCCGAAGATCGAGATCCCGCGCTGGATTCAGCTCGTCTCGCTGCCGCTTCTGCTCCTGCTCATCTGGTCGGTGGCGGGGGCGGTCCGTCATGCGATCTTCCTGTTCCTCGTCGCCGGGCTCGTCGCGCTGCTGCTGAACCCGCTGGTGCGCACGCTGCGCCGGGTCTGGGTTCCACGAGGCATCGGAGTCGCAGTCGTGTATCTGAGCTTCGCGGCGTTGATCGCAGGTGCTGCCTTTGGAATCGGAACGGTCGTCGTCGACCAGACCCGTTCGGCGTCACACCGAATCGACGACTACTTTACGACCGAGAACGGACAGGGTGAGACGGGAGCGGAGCAGGATATCGATCGGCTTCAGCTCTGGCTCAACGATCACGGCCTGGGCGGAATACACATCCGCCGCGAGGCGCGGGACTTCGTCAACGACATCCAGTCGAACGACGTCCGCAAGTACACGGGCAGGGTGATCAACTTCGTCGAGGGCGCGGCGATCGGGACAATCAAGGTGCTCTTCGGCCTCGTCCTGATCATCGTCGTCTCGGTCTACATGCTCCTGGACATGGAGCGGCTGTCCGGAGCCGTCAACCGCCGGTTTCCTCCCCCTCGAGGCTCACCGCCGCTGATGGTGCAGGTCGAGCGGGCGCTGGCGGGATACGTCAAGGGTCAGCTGCTGCTCTCGCTGATCATCGGAACGAGCGCCGGTCTCGGGTTATGGATCCTCGGCACTCTCGGCTGGGCCGAGGGCATGGACACGTACGCCGTCCTCTTCGGCGCCTGGGTCGCCTTCACGGAGCTGATCCCGTACCTCGGCCCGTGGCTGGGCGCGATTCCACCGTTCCTGTACGCGCTCGTCGTCGATCCGGTGTCGGCGATCTGGGTCGCCCTGCTCTTTCTCGGCATCCACCAGATCGAGGGCCACATCGTCGTTCCGAACGTGATGGGCACGGCGCTGCGGCTGCACCCCCTGCTCGTGATCTTCGGCCTCCTGGCCGGCGGCGAGATCTACGGCTTCCCCGGAGTTCTGGTGGCGCTGCCGCTCCTCGCTGTGGCGCGGGCAATCTGGGAGTTCTTCTCGGATCGCATCTCGCTCGAGCCGTGGCAGGAGGGCGGCACGGTTCCCGTCGAAGTGGAGCTCGAAGAGGCGCAGCCCACGATCGCGCAGCGGTGAGCAGCCGCTCACCTCTTCTTGCCGCCCGCGGTGTCGCGCGCTCCTTCGGCGCGCAGGTCGCGCTCGAGCCGACGGAGCTCGAGGTCTGGGACGGGGAAGCACTCGCGCTCGTCGGTCCAAACGGCGCCGGTAAGTCGACGCTGCTTTCGATCATGGCGGGCGCGGTCGAGCCGTCGGCAGGACGGGTGGAACGGGGCAGCGCCGTCCGTGTCGGCTGGTCGCCCCAGCGGCCGGGGCATTACGCGCGCCTCTCCGCCCGCGAGAACCTCGAGCTGTTCGCGCGGCTTGAAGGCGAGCCCGAGCCGGAGGCCGCCGCGGCACGGCTGCTCGAGGAGTTCGATCTTCCGCCGATCGCGGCTCCGTCGGCGAACCTCTCGGTCGGGAACCGGCAGCGGCTGAACCTCGCGCTCGCACAGCTGGGCACGCCCGACGTCCTGCTCCTGGACGAGCCGACGGCGTCGCTCGACCCTGATCAGCGGCGGCGCCTGTGGGCGCGGACGGCCGCGCTGCGGGAGCGCGGAGGCGCGGTCGTCTTCGCGACGCAGAACCTGGACGAGGTCGAGCGGAACGCCGAGCGCGTCGTTGCACTGCGGGCGGGGAAGGTCGTCTTCGACGGGGCGGTCGACGACTACGAGCGGTCGGAGGAGGCGCTGATCGCTTGAAACGCGTGGGGCTGCTGTTGAAAGACGCGAGACACCGCTTGCGGTATCTCCTTCAGGCCGGACGGCTGAGGCATCGCTTGCGATGCCGGTTAGAGGCCATGCCGGCTTGGCCGGTGTGGCCGTCTCCTTTGCCCGTACGGCCGTCTGAAATGACCGGTCGACCCGCCCGAAGTCCGGAGATCCCCTCATGAAACGAGTCGGCCTGCTGCTACGCAAGGACGCCTTGATCCTGCGCCGCTCGCCGCTTCTGCTCGGCGTGCTGGTCGCGTATCCGATCGTGATCGCGCTTCTCGTCGGGCTCGTCGCCGGGTATGCGAACTCGAAGCCGCGCGTCGCGCTGGTCGACGAGGACCACCTGCCGAAGACGGTCGTGGTCGGCGGGGAGCGCTTTCGGGTCGATCGCACGATCAATCGCGTCAGCAAGGACGTCCGGCTCGTCCGCCTCTCGAGGGACGATGCCGAGCGGCAGCTCCGGACGGGCAAGGTTGTTGCCGTCCTCACCGTCCCCGAAGGCTTCGTTCGAGCGCTCCAGGGGATGCAACGAAGCCCGAAGCTCCAGGTCGAGCTCGCCCGCGGCGTCATCTCGACGCGGGTCGACCAGCAGGTCCAGGCGCTCGTCTATTCGCTCAACCGCGAGTTGCAGCGGGCATACATCAAGCGAAATCTCAGCTACGTCAACCTGCTGCTGAGCGGAGGCCGCAGCGAGTTCTTGGGTCGCCCGATCGACGTGCTCGGGCTCGACAGAGCGGGGCGGCTCCTCTCCGGGCTCGCGTCGGACCCGCAGGTCGACCAGCTGAGGGAGTTCGTCGGCGACGCGCGTCTCGCCCTCGCCCAAACCGGCGATGCACTGCGCGCGACGGCGAATCCGATCGAGCTCGACCGCACGCGCCAGCGCGGCCGGACTTGGGCCTTGTCGGCGGACGTCCAGGCATACGCGCTCGCGCTGACGATCAGCTTTCTCGCGCTGATGCTGGCCGCCGGCTCGCTCGCCGCCGAGCGAGACGAGAACGTCGTCGGCCGCCTCGCGCGCGGGCTCGTCACGCTCGGCCAGCTCGTCTGGGCCAAGGTTGCGCTCGCCGGCGCCACGGCGCTCGTGCTCGGGCTCGCCGTCGCCCTGGCGTTCGGCGCCTTCATCGAGCTCGGCAACGTCGAGGGAGGCGAGCCCTGGTTCAGGCTGCCGCTGCTTGCGCTCGGGCTGGTCTTTGCCGGCGGCGCGCTCGGCGCGGTCGGCGCGCTGCTGGGCGCGCTCGCGCGAGAGGCGCGGGCTGCGTCCCTCGTGGCGCTCGCCGTCGTGCTCCCGATCGTGTTTCTCGGGCTGGTGCCGCGGGAGGTCGTGCCCGTGGCGGGCTGGATAAGCGACGCGCTGCCGTTCATCCACGCTGTTCGCTTCTTCAGCGCCGCGCTGTACGACCTCAGCCCCTGGGAAACGCTGGCGCGCGAGGCGGCCTGGCTCGCTGCAATTGGCGCGATCTTCGGCGGACTGGCCCGAATCGGAACACGTAGATTGTTGGCGTGAGCTCCTTCCCGGTCACGCGGCTCCGTCGCATGCGCCGGACGAGCCGCCTTCGTGAGCTCGTCCGCGAGACGCGGCTCGACCTCGCCGACTTCGTGCAGCCGTACTTCGTCTGCCCGGGGGAAGGGGTTGTCCACCCGCTGGAGGGCCTCCAGGGGATCGCGCAGCGGTCGGTCGACGAGCTCTGCGGCGAGGTGGAGGGATGCGTCGAGCTCGGGATCTCCGCGATCCTGCTGTTTGGGATCCCGGAGGAGAAGGACGACGTCGGCAGCGGCGCGTACGACGAGAACGGGATCGTCCAGCGCGCGCTGTGCGAGCTGCGCGACCGTTTCCCCCAGCTGGTGCTCGCCACCGACGTCTGTCTCTGCGAGTACACGGCGCACGGCCACTGCGGCGTCATCGAGGCGGAGGAGGTCGTGAACGACCAGTCGCTGGAGCTACTCGTCCGCGCCGCCGTCAGCCATGCCGAGGCAGGGGCCGACGCCGTGTGTCCGAGCGACATGATGGACGGGCGCGTCGAGGCGATCCGGGTCGCGCTAGACGATGCCGGCTTCGAGCAGATCCCGATCATCTCCTACGCCGCGAAGTACGCCTCCGCGTTCTACGGGCCGTTCCGCGAAGCGGCCGAGTCAGCGCCGGCCTTCGGCGACCGCCGCGGCTACCAGATGGATCCCGGGAACGTGCGCGAGGCGCTGCGCGAATGCGCGCTCGACGTCCAGGAGGGCGCCGATGCGATCATGGTCAAGCCTGCGCTGCCCTATCTCGACGTGCTGCGGGCGGCCAGGGAGCGGTTTGACCTGCCGGTCGGGGCGTACAACGTCTCCGGCGAGTACGCGATGCTGAAGGCGGCCGCCGAGCGCGGTTGGATGGACGAGCGGCAGGGCGCGCTGGAATCGCTGCTCGCGATCAAGCGCGCAGGCGCAGACTTCATCGTCTCCTACTGGACGAAAGAACTGGCTTCGTGGCTTTAAGAGCTCCCTTCACCGTGAAGTTCTGTGCCGCCCGGCCGCGCTGGCCTTCGCGATGCGGCGTCCTCGGTCGCCCCCGTATCTCCTTCGATAGGAGCGCTCCCTGCGTCCTTGCCTCGCCTTGGCCATCGCATCCGGGCGACGAGACTCCACAGTGAAAGGAGCTCTAGCCGCCTCGGCCGACCTCTGGGAGGTCATCGCGGTCGAGGCGGGTCAGGAGAGCCGGTTGTGGAAGGAGGCCCTGCGGCCGCTCCGGCTGCAGGAGCGCGAGCCCGTGTTCTCCGTGCTCGGCGAGGGGCGGTACGCGCTCGGGATCGAGACGATCTACGAGGGGTACCTGCTCCACTACGGGCGCCCGCGGCTGTTCGGGCCCGCGACGGCCGATGCAACGCTCCTGCTCGGCGATTACCTTTACGCGCACGGGTTGGTGCGCATCGCGGCGGTGGGGACGGTGGAGGCTGTCGCGGATCTGGCTGAGCTGATCTCGCTGTGCGCGCAGCTCCGAGCGGACGGAACCGACGGCGACGGAGTGGCGTGGGCGGCGACGGCGGCAACGCTCGGCGAGGGCGCGCTCGACGCTGCGCGCCGGGACCTCCGGGACCACGGCGACCCGGCCGCGCTCGTACGCGTCGCCGAGGACGCCGCTCCGCCCGGGGCGGTGGAGCTGGCGCTGTCCGCGCACGCACAGCGGGTCGGTTAGGCTCGCGCGCGTGCAGCCGCTCGCACTCGCGCTGACGCTGGCCGACACGGCGGCCGAGGAGGGCAAGAAAGTGATCACGGCGATGCTCATCGTCGGGCTCGTCTTCGTCAGCGTGATCGCGCTGGGTGAGCTCTCAAAGTGGCTCCGCCACAGGCGCCGGTAGCGCGACGCCTACGCCTTCGTTCGAGAATCACGCGAAGCTCTAACCGGGGCCTAATCGGGCCGTAACAAAAGCGTGGTTTGCTCGCTGCGGAAGGTTCTACCGGCGTCTCGGAAGGGGCACAGGTGGAGTTTCGGATCCTTGGGCCGCTGGAGGTCCAACACGAGTGCCGCGCGATCGAAGTCGGAGGACGGAGGCGGCGTGCTGTGCTCGCGATCCTCCTTCTACATGCGAACGAGGTCGTTCGCACCGAGCGCCTGATCGACGAGCTGTGGGGAGAGCAGACGCCGGATACCGCGGCAGGCGTGATCTACAACCACGTCTCGGGGTTGCGGAAGCTCCTGGGCCCGGATGTCCTCCTAACCGTTCCGGGCGGCTACTCCCTGCGCGCCGAGCCCGACTCGATCGATCTTCATCGGTTCGAGCGGTTCGT
The DNA here is from genome assembly GCA_046728975.1 of Actinomycetota bacterium. GTDB lineage: Bacteria > Actinomycetota > Thermoleophilia > Gaiellales > Gaiellaceae > JBKPFU01. The sequence continues at coordinate 6,191 of JBKPFU010000075.1, forward strand.
CGACGAGGCGCGCGGCGCACCGGCCGAAGAGCGGGCTACGAAGTTGCGCGAGGCTCTCGCGCTCTGGCGCGGCGAGCCGCTGGCGGACTTGGCCGCGGAGCCCTTCGCCCGAGACGGCGCAGGCCACCTCGAAGACCTACGTCTCGCAGCGCTCGAGGCTCGCATCGATGCCGACCTCGAGCTGGGGCGGCACGGCCAAGTCGTCCACGAGCTGGAGCAGCTTGTCCGCGAACATCCGCTGCGCGAGCACTTCCGCACACAGTTGATGCTCGGCCTGTACCGGTCTGGCCGTCAGGCCGATGCGCTCGTCGCGTACCGCGAGGCTCGCCGCGTCCTCAACGAAGAGCTCGGCCTCGAGCCTAGCGGCGAGTTGCGAGAGCTCGAGCGGAGGATCTTGAGCCAGGACCCGACTCTCGATTTGCCTGCGTCGACGCCGGCCGTGCGCGCCCTACCGGTCCTGCGTGCTCGGCGGCGCGGCGTCGTGTTGCTTGCCGCTGCGGGTCTTGCGATCGCGGCCGCGGCCGTTGCGACGTCCATCGTTCACGCAGGGTCGCATCCACGCGCTGGTGCGGCCGCAGCGCCATCGTTCTCGCTCGCTGAGGCGCCGGCTCCTTGGATCTCGAATACGCGCGGCTCGGCGGAGCCAATCCGGAGCACGAAGCGCGGTAGGACTCGATCGCTGTCGGTGGTCGCCAAAGTGCCGCGGTCGCGCCGGCATCGACATGGGACCCGGGCGGCCGTTCGCGTGCCCGGCTCGCTGGCTCCGGCTCTGCGTCCGCCCCCGTCTTCGCCACCGCCGCGGGCCGCGCCTCCGTCCGCGCCACCGCCGCCACACCCCGTGCGATCGCCCGTTGCTCCAAAGCCGACAATCCTCCTCCGCGATTCCTTCGGAGGCACCGCTCTCGACCGATCGCTTTGGTCTTCGTTCACGACCGGAAGCGGAACCGAGGTCAGCGAGCGCAACGGCCGGCTGGAGATGTCGATTGCAGCGGATGCGACACCGGGCGGCGACTACAACCTGATCAGCGGGTGGGTCGGGTCTCAGTGCCACTTCGCGGGCGACTTCGATGCTCGCGTCAGCTTCGAGCTGCTGCAGTGGCCGCCGGCCAGCGGTGTCTCGGTGCAGCTCGCCGCGTTTTTCCCGACGGCGGGCAACGCCTCGGTTGAGCGCGAGAGCGGCTCGCGCGAGCAGTACTCGGCCTGGATCCCGCCACATGCCACGAACATCCCGAGCAACGACCAGAAGGGTCGTTTGCGCGTGACGCGGAGGAGCGGCGTGGTCAGGGGCTACTTCTGGACCGGCGGACGGTGGCTGTTGCTGGAGCGAGCGACGATCCGGGGGCCGGGCAACCTCGGCCTCCAGGTGATCGCGATGCCCGCCCAGTTCGGACACGTCGCGGTCAAGGTCGCGTACGACGACTTCGTTGCCACGGGCGCCGGCGCGACCGGCGGTTCCTGTCCGGCCGCGTAGACTCGCGCGCATGGCACCACCGCGCGACCTCCGGTCGTGGATCGCGCTGCTCGAGCGCGAGGGCGAGCTCGTGCGTGTCTCGGCCGAGGTCGATCCCTACCTCGAGATCACCGAGATCACGGACCGGACGGTGAAGAGCGCCGGGCCCGCGCTTCTGTTCGAGAACGTCAAGGGGTCCCCGCACCCGCTCCTGATCAACCAATTCGGGACAGAGCGGCGGATGTGCCTCGCCTTCGATTCGCCGTCGCTCGACGACGTGGCGCGCCGACTCGAGGACGTCCTGGAGATGCAGCCGCCGCAGGGGCTCGCCGAGAAGGTCCGCGGCCTCAAGAAGCTGAAGTCGATCGCGGACTCCGTTCCGAAAACCGTGCGCACCGCACCTTGCCAGGAAGTCGTCGTGAGGGGCGAGGACGTCGACCTCGACCTCCTGCCGATCCAGACCTGCTGGCCCGGCGACGCCGGGCCGTTCATCACCCTCCCTGCCGTGATCACCCACGACCCCCGCACCGGCACGCGGAACGTCGGCATGTACCGCATGCAGAAGCTCGGGCCCCAGGAGACGGCGATGCACTGGCAGATCCACAAGGACGGCCGGATGGACTACCTCGCCGCCGACGGACGGCTCGACGTGTCGGTCGCGCTCGGCGTCGACCCGGTGACGACGTACACGGCGTCGGCGCCCTTGCCCAAGCACATCGACGAGTTCATGCTCGCCGGCTTCCTGAGAGGGGAGCCGGTGGAGCTCGTGAGGTGCAAAACCAACGGTTTGCTCGTGCCTGCGAACGCGGAGATCGTGCTCGAGGGGTACGTCGAGCAGGGCGACCTCGTCGAGGAGGGGCCGTTCGGCGACCACACGGGCTACTACACGCCGCAGGAGCTCTTCCCGCGGTTCCACGTCACCGCGATCACGATGCGGCGCGACGCGATCTACCCGTCGATCGTCGTCGGCAAGCCGCCGCAGGAGGACGCCTGGCTCGGGAAGGCGACCGAGCGGATCTTCCTGCCCGCGGTCAAGATGACCGTGCCCGAGATCGTCGACTACGACCTCCCGATCGCGGGCGCGTTCCACAACTGCTGCATCGTCTCTATCCGCAAGGCTTTCCCCGGTCACGCGAAGAAGGTCATGCACGCGATCTGGGGGCTCGGGATGCTCAGCCTGACCAAGGCGATCGTCGTCGTGGACGAGCACGTCGACGTGCACGACTACGAGCAGGTCCTGTTCTACGTCGGCGCGAATGTCGACCCGCAGCGCGACGTCCTGATCACGGAGGGTCCGCTCGACCATCTCGATCATGCTCCGACGCACCAGTTCTACGGGGGCAAGCTCGGCATCGACGCGACGCACAAGAGCCCCGCGGAGGGCGCGCGTGAGTGGCCGGACGAGATGAACATGACCGACGAGATCCGCGAGCTCGTCGACCGCCGCTGGGACGAGTACGGGATCGGCCTGGACGCCGACGCGTCGAACGGCGCGATGCGTCATATTTCCCGGCCGTTGCGCCAACTGTTACGTCGTTGACGGGGGGCGCTCGAAGCCGATTGAATCCGTTGTAGGTGAGCGCGAAACGGGAGGTGCTCTAGGTGGAGCCCCGGCCGGGCGAGCAAGAACCGCACCTTCCGCCGCCGAGCCTGTGGCCGGTCGGGTTCGCGATCGGCATCGTCTGCATCCTCGTCGGCCTCGTCGTCAGCTGGGCCGCCGTCGTGGTCGGCGCCGTCATCACCGTGATCTTCGGCTTCCTCTGGGCGCGCGACGTCGTCACGCGCGGCGAGCCTCGCGTGCGCGTCGAGGGCGAGCCGCCTCCGCCTGCCGCCCCGGCCGTGCCGGCCGACCAAGGCGAGGCCGCGATGCCCGAGCCGGAGCCGGGGGAGCGCTTTCCGCGCAGCAAGTTCCTCGAAGGCGCGACGCTCGGCCTGGGCGGCGTGATCACCGGGATCGTCACCATCCCGATCCTCGGCTTCGCCGTGCTGCCGGCGTTCACGAGAGAGGAGAAGCACGAGGCGGACCTGGGGCCGGTCTCTAACTTCCCCGAAGGGCAGTTCGTCGTGGCGACGTTCATGCTCGATCCGGCGCAGGGGGAGGTCTCGCGCCGCACCGCGTATGTGCGAAACAACGGCTTCACGCAGCGGGTAGCGAGCTTCACGGTGATCTCGAACCGCTGCGCGCACCTTGGCTGTCCGGTCCAGCCGGGCGGGCCCGTCTTCGACGACCGCAAGAAGACCGAGAAAACCAAATCAGGCGACGTCACGCTCATTCCCTCGCTCCCCGCGGCGGGGTTCATCTGCCCGTGCCACGGCGGGGCGTACGATCCCGAGGGGAACCGGACGGCAGGCCCGCCGGTGCGCGCGCTCGACCGCTACGAGTTCTCGATCAGCGACGGCCGGCTGATCCTCGGCAAGACGTACAGCGTCGCGAAGGTGAAGGGGACGGGAGCGCACGCCCGGATTTATCGCTACGGCCTTGCCGGCCCCGGCCAGCACGTCGACGGACCTGAGGCCTGGTTCTACCCCGTCCAACCGAGTCAGTTCTGATGGCGATGCGCCGACCACCGACCCGCCGCGACAGGATGATCCGCCTCGCGACGTACCCGCTCGACTGGCTCGAGGAGCGCTCCGGGATCGTCGGCGGCGTCCGCTACTTCCTCTTCCGCAAGGTTCCCGCCGACACCACCTGGTGGCACACGCTCGGGTCGGCGACGCTGACGGCCTTCCTCGTCCAGCTCGGGACCGGCGTGATCCTCGCGTTCTACTACGAGCCCTCCCCCGATCACGCCTACGAGTCCGTTCAGAACATCACGAACGAGCTCACGCTCGGCTGGCTGGTGCGCGGCATGCATCGCTGGGGCGCGAGCGTCTTCATCATCCTGATGTTCTTCCACATGGCGCGTGTCTTCCTGTTCGGCGCCTACAAGTACCCGCGCGAGCTGAACTGGATCGTCGGCGTGCTGCTGCTCGTGCTCGGGATGTTGGAGGGGTTCTTCGGCTATCTGCTGCCGTGGGACCAGACGGCCTACTGGGCGACGGTCGTCGGAATCAACTTGCAGGGAACCGGTCCATTCCTCGGACCATTCCTCGGCGAGATCCTGCGCGGCGGGGGTGAGATCGGCAGCCAGACGCTGACGATCTTCTATGCCCTGCACATGCTCATCCTGCCCGGCGCGATCATCGGCCTGATCGGGCTGCATCTCTACCTCGTCGTGCGCCTGGGGGTCAGCTCGCCGCCGTGGTCGCCGGAGGCCGCGGGGCGCGAGCGGGAGGAGGTCCGGCCCACCGGCGCCGGGCTGGTGACGCCGCGCGCGCGCGGCGGTGTCGCGGGAAGACCCGACTAATGGCGTCGCGGCTGGAAGAACGGCGCGCGGCGTTCCAGCGCTACAAGGACGACGTCAAGCGGAGCGGGAAGCCGTTCTACCCCTACGCGATGTTTCACGACACGGTGATGAGCCTCGTCGTCGTGTGCGTGATCGTCGCGCTGGCGGTCATCTGGCGGTACACGGACCTCCTCGGCCCCTTGCTAGCCGCTCCCGCCGATCCGGGCACGACGAGCTTCGTGCCGCGCCCGGACTGGTACTTCTACTTCCTCTTCTACCTCCTCCGGATCTTCAAGTGGCCGGAGTCGGTTGTGCTCGGCACCGTCGGGATCCCGACGATCGCGCTGATCCTGCTGCTGGTCATACCCTTTCTCGACCTCCGGCGCGAACGGCGCCTCCTGCGCCGCCCCGTGGCCGTGGTCGCGGCGGCGCTGACCGCGCTCTCGATGGGCGTGCTGACCTACAAGGGCGCGACTGCGCGGGAGGCGACGACGACCGAGTTGCTGGCCGAGGTGCCGACCTGGGCAAAAGACCAGGGATTCGCGAACAACGCCAATGCCCTCGAGGGGGCGCGCCTGTTCGCGCGGTCCGGCTGCGGCTCTTGCCACACGTACCTCGGCTCGGGATCGTCGAACCTCGGCGCGCCCGACCTGACGGACGAGGGAACGAAAAACAAGGGCGTCCGCTTCCAGGTCGACCACCTCAAGTGCCCGAGCTGCGTGAATCCAGGCTCGCCGATGCCACAGTTTGGCCAGCTCGGGGACGAGAACCTGCAGAAGCTGGCGGTATTCCTCGAGGCCTCGAAGGGCCAGAGATAAGTGCCCCCTCAAGCAATACACACCATCACCTCCGGCGGCTGCAAAGCGTCGCTAGACGGCGTCCTCGGTCGCCTCCGTACTTCGTTCAATACGCAGGCTCCCTGCGTCCTTGCCTGGCTCGCTTTTCGCTCGCCGGAGGCGGGGGTGCATCACCTGAGGGGACACTAGCGTGCACGTCTTCCTCGGGATAACCGGCGCCTCGGGAGCACCGTACGCGGCGCGCCTTGTCTCCGAGTTAGCAGCCGCCGGCTGCGAGCTTGGAATTTCTATCTCACGAGCGGGTTACGAGGTTCTCGCGACCGAGCTGTACCAGGATCCGGGGATCCCACGAGACGAGATAGCCGCGCGCCTCCTCGGCGACGTCGAGGCGAAGGTCTACGCGGAGAATGATTGGAACGCTCCGTATGCGAGCGGGTCGGCGAAGGTGGACGCGTACGTGATCTGCCCGTGCTCGATGGGGACGCTCGGCACGATCGCCTCGGGCGCGATGTCGAATCTGATTCACCGCGCCGCGAGCGTCGCGCTCAAGGAGGAGCGCAGGCTGATCGTCTGCCCGCGGGAGACGCCGCTTTCGCAGATCCACCTGAAGAACATGCTCGAGCTCCGACAGGCCGGGGCGACGATCCTGTTCCTGGCGCCAGGCTTCTACCACGGCGCGGATCGCGTCGACGACCTCGTCGACTTCGTCGTTGCCCGCTGCCTCGACCAGCTAGGCCTCGACCACGAGCTCGCGCCTCGGTGGGGTCAATCGGGGTGACGGTCGAGACAGGCAGGCTGGCGCCCGACGCGGTGCGGACCATGTTCGACCGGATCGCGCCGGTCTACGACGTGATGAACCGCGTGATGAGCGCCGGCCTTGACCAGCGGTGGCGCCGGTTGACGGCGGGCGCCGTCGTCCGTCCGGGCGATCGGGTGCTCGACGCGTGCTGCGGCACGGGTGACCTCGCGCTCGCGGCCGCCGCGAAGGGCGGCCGGGTCACCGGCCTCGACTTCTCGGAACGGATGCTGGAGCGCGCGCGGCGCAAGTCGCCCGCGGTCGACTGGGTGCGAGGCGATCTCCTGGAGCTTCCCTTCGCCGAGGGGTCGTTCGACGCGGCGACGATCGGGTTCGGCGCGCGGAACGTGCTCGACCTCGACCGCGCGCTGTTGGAGCTTCGCCGCGTGCTCCGGCCCGGCGGCCGCCTGGCGATCCTGGAGATCACTCGGCCGAGCGGCGTCCTCGCGCCTTTCTACCGTCTGTGGTTCGACACGCTCGTGCCGCTGGCGGGGAAGCTGCTGCCGGGCGGGTCGGCCTACACGTATCTGCCGGCCAGCGTCCGGCGCTTCCCCGGGCCCGACGAGCTCGCCGATCTTCTTCGCCGGGCCGGGTTCACCGACGTTCGCTACCGCCTGCTCGCCGGGGGCATCGTCGCGCTGCACACGGGGGAGGCCCGCTGACGGCGCTCGCCGCGATCCGTGAGACGCCCGGCCTCGAGACGTACCTGGAGAGGCTCGAGGAGCGGCTTCGCAGCGCAGTCGAGGCGCATCCGGGGCTCGTCGGAACGGTCGGCGCCGAGGCGCTCGCGGCCGGCGGCAAGCGGTTGAGGCCGCTGCTCGTCTTCCTCTGCACCCCCCCGGAGCGGGAGGCGCCCGTGGCCGCCGGCGCGGCGGTCGAGCTGGTCCACATGGCCACGCTCGTCCACGACGACCTTATCGACGGCGCCGAGTACCGCCGCGGGCGCACGGCAGCCTGGGCGTCGTACGGGCCAGAGGCCGCACGCGCTGCCGGCGACTACCTGTTCGCGCGTGCGTTCGCGGAGCTCACCGGAACCGGGGACGCGCGCGCCGTCCAGATCCTGGCGCAGGCGTGCCTCAGCCTCGCGCGCGGAGAGGCTCTCCAGCGCGCGCAGACGCACGATCCCGACACCACCGTCCAGAGCTATCTCGAGCGCTGCGCGCTCAAGACGGGCAAGCTCTTCGAGGCCGCCTGCCTCCTCGGGTCGCGCGATCCAGGCGCCGGGGAGTTCGGGCTCGCGCTCGGCATCGCGTTCCAGATCGCCGACGACATCCTCGACTGCACCGGCGAGACGATCGAGACCGGAAAGATTCCGGGGACCGATCTCCGCGAGGGAACGCCGACGCTGCCGCTGATCCTGGCCGCACGCTCCGACGGCGTCGTCCGCGCGGCGCTCGCCGGCGGCAGGCTGGACGGCGCGCTCGTCCGAGTCGCCGCCACCGGCGCGCTCGACCGCGCCCGCGAGGTCGCGCTCGATTATGCGGAGCAGGCACGCGTGAGCCTCGACGGCGGCCTTCACCGGGACGAGCTCGAGGCGCTGACCTACGCAGTCGTGGACCGAGGCGCGTGATGGCGATTCGGCTCGGGCGGATCGGCTACGTGAACATGGCTCCGGTCTTCTACCGCCTTGACGCGGACGTGGAGGAGATCGTCGGCGTGCCGACCGAGCTCAACCGCTGCCTCCTCGAAGGGGAGTGCGACATCGCTCCGGTCTCATCGATCGAGTACGCGCGGAACGCCGACACCCTGCGGATCCTTCCGCGGCTCTGCGTCTCGTCGGAGGGAGCGGTCGAATCCATCCAGCTGGTCTCGCGAAAACCGCTCGAGCACGTACGGACGGTCGCGGTCACGCCTGAGTCCTCGACCTCGGTCGTGCTGACGAAGGTCCTGCTTCCCGAGGCGACACATGTGCCGCTCGACGAACCGGCGGACGCGAAGCTGCTGATCGGAGACGCGGCCCTCCGGAGCGCGTTCGAAGACCCGACTCCACATCACGATCTCGGCCGCCTCTGGCAGGAGCGCACCGGCCTGCCGATGGTCTTTGCGGTCTGGGCCGCACGCGATCCCGGGCCGCCGGGCCTGCTCGAGCTCGAGGACGCGCTCGTCGCCTCGGTTCGCGCTGCGCGCGCCGAGCCCGAGCAGCTCGCGCACGAGTCCGCGGAGCGGTACGGCTATCCCGCCGGCTTCCTCGCGCGGTACTTCGAGAAGCTCCGCTACCGGTTCGGGCCGCGCGAGCGCGCGGGACTGTTGACGTTCCTGGAGATGGCCCGGGACGCCGGCGAGCTCGCCGAGGTGCCCGAGCTGCGATTCGTCGCGGCAACCGAAGCCACGGTCTGACGCTCGTTGTAAACCAGTGAGCGTCTCCCTAA
>JBKPFU010000076.1:0-13745 GCA_046728975.1 Actinomycetota bacterium
GCGCTCAGGCGGGAGTCGTAGCAACCGCCTCCGGCGCTTTTCCTTCCCAGTACCGGTTGAGGGCTTCCTGGACCTTCACGAACCAGACGATTGCCGGGATGATGAAGATGCCGAACGGGAAGAGCCAGAGGCCCGTCCAGCCCGTGACCGGCGGCTGCTGCCCGTCCTTCTCGTACATCTTCCCGACCTCCGACGGGATCACGAACGCCATCACAGGGCTGAGGAGGATCCAGATGACGAGGCCGAGCACTCCGCCGAGTCCGTCGCCGGTGTGCTGCCTCATCTCCTCTTCGGTCTTGTAGACCCAGTACCAGCCGTAGAAGCCGAGCGTGACGATGAACAGGAGAATCCCGAAGCCGATCCCGCGCGGCTGGCCTGAAGGTCGGGTATTGGCGGAAACGCTCAACGTTGCCTCCTCGATCGAGTTGAAGCGACTGAATCACGCCCGGGACTCAAAGGCCAGTCGAAACGCGTGGCGGCCGCCGAGCCTGGAGATACGAGATCCTGCAACGTCGATGAAGATACTCGCCACTCGCCGCTACCCCGGGGACTCGTTCGACGAGCTCGACGACGTCGAGGTATCGCCGCTTGCTGCCCTCACGCGACCCCGCGCCGATGTCGAGGCCCTGGTCGTCGCGAACGAGCCCGTTCCGCTCGACTTGCTGCCCAACCTTCGGATCGTCGCCAACTTCGGCGTCGGTTACGACCGCGTCGATGTCGAGGCCTGCGCCGAGCGCGGCGTCGTGGTCACGAACACACCCGACGTTCTCAGCGACGCAACGGCGGATCTCGCCTTCGCGCTGATCCTCGCGACGAGGCGGCAGGTCGTCGAGGGTGACCGCCTCGTTCGCTCGAACGGCTGGGCAGGGTCGTGGTCGGAGGGAGGTCTGGCGGAGGAGGTGACCGGATCCACGCTCGGGATCGTCGGCCTCGGGCGCATCGGGAGCGCCGTCGCGAGGCGTGCCCGCGGTTTCGAGCTTCACGTCGTTTACACACAACGCCGACCCGTGGACACCGACCTCGCCGAGTTCCGCGACCTGGACGCGCTCTTCGCGGAGGCGGACATCGTCACGATTCACGCGCCGTTGACGCCCGAGACCGCAGGGCTCGTCGACGCGCGCCGGCTCTCGTTGCTTCGGGACGGCGCCTGCCTGGTCAACACCGCACGGGGCGAGATCGTCGACGAGGAGGCACTGGTCGCCGAGCTCGTCTCCGGACGGATCCGGGCTGGGCTCGACGTGTTCGCGCACGAGCCTGAGGTGCCGAGCGAGCTGTTGGGCCTTTCGAACGTCGTCCTGACACCGCACATCGGCAGTGCGACGTGGCAGACGCGGGCGAAGATGACGAGGGTCATGGTCGACAACCTGCTGGCTCTCGAGCGCGGCGAGCCGGCCATCACGCCAGTTCGGGCCTAGGGCGTTCCGGCCTACGCTCATGCTGTGGGCTACCCGATCGGTCGCCGAGCCTGCTGGACTCCGGCACGGCCCGCCTTTTTCGCCGACAGTTTCGGCCATTTCATGGCGTTCTGGACGCCGAGTTTGGGAGGCGAGTCGCCGGGTAGGCGAAAGAGGTCCCTAGCGGGCGACATCCAAGGGGTAGACCCCTGGAGGGAGGTTATGGCTATGGCAGTTGTCGAACTTTGGACCTTTGCGATTGCGACCCCGGGCATCGACTTGACGAAGATCGATCTGACGGGCTTCAAGGTCGAGGCGCGTGACGGCGGAATCGGGAAGGTCGACGACGCGACCTACGAGGCCGGCGGCAGCTTCATCGTCGTCGACACAGGTCCGTGGATCTTCGGCAAGAAGAGGATGATCCCGGCCGGCGTGATCCGGGACCTCGATCTCGACACCGAGACGGTCTTCGTCGATCTCACCAAGGACGAGATCAAGGATGCACCCGAGTTCGACGAGGAGCGCTACCGCGACGAGAGCTATCGAGGCGAGCTCAGCAGCTACTACGGCGGCCGGGGTGGTGCTACCCGGACCGACACCGGCATCTGAGCTCGTTTGGCGCATCGTGATGACGAAGGCCCCGCCTGCGCGGGGCTTTCGTCTCTAGAAGGAAGCGGGACGGCCGAAGCCGCCCCGCGCGATTGTTCGTCAGTCGCCTAGTAAGGCGGGCCGGGGGGCGGCTCTTCGGCGTAGCCTCCTCGGCGCCGCGACCAGTATCCGGGGCCGGCCCAGGTCGACCAGAAGATCATCGAGAGGACGAGCCCAACGACGCCGACGACGACGAGGATCCAGCCGATCGTGTCGATGTCCACGCCCGAGACGTCGGCGTTCACCGCCAGGGCGAGAATCAACCCGGCCGCGATCAGCAGAATGCTCACACCAATTCCCATGGAACCTCCTTATCGGACAGAGGTGTACCCGGTCAGGCGGCGGCGCGAAACAACCGCTACGGCCGCCGTTGGCATTGAGTAGGCTCGACGGCGGTGCGAAGGGGAACGCTCGTCCGCCTGGTGGCAGTCGGGCTCGCGGCCGCAGCAGCCGCGTTCGCAGTCGCATTCTTCGTGCCCTGGCTGCCGGACTCGGCGTCGGAGGAGGCCGACCGGATCGACTTCGTCTTCTGGTTCGTCTCGATCATCTGCATCGTCATCTTCGGTGTGGTCGCCGCGGTCAGCGTGTACGCCGTCGTGCGGTTCCGGGTGCGGCCGGACGACGACACCGACGGCCCGCCGATCCACGGGCACACGGGGCTGGAGATCGTCTGGACCGCGATCCCTGCGGCCCTCGTCACGGCCATCTCGATCGTCAGCGCCGTTGCCCTCGCGCAAAACGATCACCTCCCGAAGAACCACCTCAAGGTCCAGGTGATCGCCCAGCAGTTCGCGTGGACGTTCAAATATCCGCAATACGGCGACCTCACGACGACGACCCTGCGGCTGCCGGTCCACCGCCCGGTAGAGCTGCTGATCCGTTCCCTCGACGTCACCCACTCGTTCTGGGTCCCCCAGTTCGGGCAGAAGCTCGACGCCGTGCCGGGACCGAAGTTCAACCGGCTGGTCGTGACGCCGAAGCGCGAGGGCACGTTCGACGTCGTCTGCACGGAGCTCTGCGGGCTGGGCCACGCCGTCATGCGCTCGCAGACGATCGTCATGTCGAAGAGCGGCTTCGACCGCTGGGCGAAGGGCCAGCGGCCGCCGGCAGGCGGCGGCGCACAGGCGTCCGGCAAGAGCGTCTTCGCCGGCAACGGCTGTGGCGGCTGTCACACCTTCAAGCCCGCGGGCGCGACCGCCACGGTTGGGCCTGACCTCGACGGTCTGCGCGCGGCCGCGCAGAAGGCGGGGAAGCCTGTCGAGGCGTTCGTGCTCGAGTCGATCGAGAAGCCGAACGCCTACATCGCGCCGGGTTTCCAGTCGAACGTGATGCCTCAAGACTTCGGCCAGCGGCTGTCGAAGCCACAACTCGACGCGCTCGTGCAGTATCTCGTGGGGTCCCAGAAATGACGCACGTGGTGACCGAGCAACACGAGCTTCACGCGCCGCCGAGGCCACCGCGCCGCGGCTGGCGACGGCTGCTCGCGCCCGGGTGGCTGCGCATCCCCTGGATGACGGCGCTCTTCTTCGGAATCGGAGTCGGCCTCGTGGTGCTGATCCGCTGGTGGGCCGACTGGCACCCGATCTGGGACGGCGCGGTGATCACGACGGTCTCGCTCGTGACCGTGCCGCTCGGGTTCCTCGCCGGGCTCGGCGGCTTCGACTACTGGATCCGCTACGCCGTCGGAGCGCCGACCGAGGTCGAAGACCACGCCGACCACGGGGCGCGGCGCTGGCAGGACTACTTCCGGATCAACACCGACCACAAGGTCATCGGCATCCAGTACGTCGTCACGACGATCTTCTTCTTCGTCGCCGCAGGGTTCATGGCGATGCTGATGCGCGCCGAGCTCGCGCGCCCTGGAATGCAGTTCGTCGACAACCAGCTGTTCAACGGCCTCTTCTCCGTCCACGCGGGCCTGATGATCTTCCTCTTCGTCATCCCAGCCTTCGCGGGCCTAGGCAACTACGTGATTCCGCTGATGATCGGTGCGCCGGACATGGCGTTTCCGAAGCTGAACGCGCTGTCGTTCTGGCTGCTGCCGATCGCCGGGTTCATGATGCTCTCAAGCTTTCTCGTCCCAGGAGGACCGTTCGCGGCCGGCTGGACGAACTACGCACCACTCTCCGTCCACCAACCGCTCGGCAACGTCTTCTTCTCGATGGCCGTCCAGTGGGCGGGCGCGTCGTCGATCATGACCGCGCTCAACTTCCTGGTCACGATCATCACGATGCGTGCGCCTGGGATGACCTTCTGGCGCATGCCGCTGCTCGTCTGGGCGAACTTCACGACCTCGCTGCTGGTCGTGATCGCGACGCCGTTCATCGCCGGCTCGCAGTTCTTCGTCCTCTTCGACCGCGTGATGCACACCAACTTCTTCGACACCTCGGAAGGCGGCTACCCGCTCGGGTACCAACACATTTTCTGGTTCTACTCGCACCCGGCGGTTTACATCATGATGCTGCCCGGGTTCGGGATCGCCTCCGAGGTGATCTCGGTCATGTCGCGGAAGCCGATCTTCGGCTACCGCCTGATGGCGTTGTCTCTAATGGCAATCCTTGTGCTCGGCTTCTCCGTCTGGGCGCACCACATGTTCGTGGCCGGGATGGCGCCGTGGCTGCGCGTGCCGATGATGGTGACTTCGATGGTGATCGCCGTCCCGACCGGGATCAAGGTGTTCAGCTGGTTATCGACGATCTGGGAAGGCCGGATCCATTTCACGACGCCGATGCTGTTCGCGCTCGGCTTCATCTCCATGTTCGTGATTGGCGGCCTGTCGGGGATCTACCTCGCGTCGGTTCCGATCGACATCCACACCTCCGACACGTACTTCGTCGTCGCGCACATCCACTACGTCCTCTTCGGCGGCTCGCTGTTCACGATCTTCGCCGGGATCTACTACTGGTTCCCGAAGATGACCGGCCGCATGTTCAACGAGCGGCTCGGCAAGCTCCACTTCTGGCTGACCTTCATCGGCTTCAACGCAACCTTCTTCCCGATGCACTATCTCGGGATCCAGGGAATGCCGCGCCGGGTTGCCGACTACATCCCGCGCTTCGCCGACCTGAACCTGTTCATCTCGATCGCCTCGTTCTTCCTCGGCGCGTCGACGATGGTCTTCCTCTACAACATGATCTGGAGCTGGGTGCGCGGCCCCGCCGCCGAGGGCAACCCATGGCGGTCGCTGACGCTCGAGTGGCAGGTTTCCTCTCCGCCCCCGTACTTCAACTTCGACGAGATCCCGCAGGTGGTGGGCAATCCCTATGAGTACGGGGTTCCGGGCGCGCGTCACGCTGTCCTCAACGGCAACCGCGTCGCGGCGCCCGAACCGGTGGTGCGGAGATGACCGAAGAGCGACACGTCCTGGTCGTCGCGAACGAGACGCTGCCGGGGCGGAGCCTGACCGAGGCGCTGCAGCGACGCGCCGCAGAGGGCCCGCTCCGGGCAACGGTGCTCGCGCCGGTGAACGCGCCCCGCGAGGGCTATGTCGTCTACCAGGACACGCGGCGTGCGGCTGCGGGACGGCGGCTCGACAAGACACTGAGTCGTCTCCGGAAAGCCGGAATCCCGGCCGACGGGCTCGTCGTCGAGGCTGAGCCGGATGCAGCGGTGAGGGACGCCGTCGCCCAGCTCGAGCCGGATGAGGTGATCGTGTCGACGCACCCGGAGGAGAAGTCGGGCTGGCTGCGGCGGAACGTCGTCGATCGGATTCGTTCAGCGGCCGGCGACCTTCCGGTCGAGCACGTCGTCGTCGACATGCAGCGCGAGCCCGGCGGTGAGGCGAACGTCCTCGTGATCGCGAACGAGACCGTCGTCGGCGATCCGCTGCTCGACCGGATTCGTGAGCGCGCGAAGCGCGGCCCCGCCAGCTTCCTGATCATCTGCCCGCAAAGCGATCCCACCGAGAGCGCACATCCCGAGGCCGAGGCGCGCCTGCGGCGCGCGCTGACGATCCTGCGAGGCGAGGGAATCGAGGCCCACGGACAGGTCGCCCACCCCGATCCGTACACCGCAGGCGTACATGCAACGCGCGACGAGCGAGTCGACGAGATCATCGTGTCGACATTCGCGCCGGAGAAGTCGCCGTGGCTCCGAAAGAACCTGATCCAGCGGCTGCACAACGAGACCGGCCTGCCGGTCGAGCACGTCGTGTTCCAGCCCGAAGAGGAGACGGTCGAAGCATGAGACGTCGCTTGCGACGTCGATGTCAGCCCGTCGGGGCTTCACCCGGGCGGCCGTCTGAAATGACCGGTCGATACGTTGCGCCACCGGCGGTGCGGCCATGACCGCCCACGCGGAGACGCACGCCGTCGACGAGCACGAGCAAGGCGCCGCCTGGGTCCATCCGCCGCCGCTTCATTTCAGCTCACGCGTCGACCCCCGGACGCTCGGGATGCTGCTCTTCATCGCCTCCGAGGTGATGCTGTTCGGTTCGTTCTTCACGGCCTACTTCTTCGTCCGCGTCGTCAACCACGAGCCCTGGCCGCCGCCGCCGTTTGAGCTGCCGGTCTTCGTCGCCGGCGTCAACACCGCCATCCTGCTGACGTCGAGCTTCACCATGCACTGGGCGCTGCAGTCAATCAAGCGCGGCAACCGGTTCGGCCTTCAGGCCGGGATGACGCTGACGTTCCTGATGGGCTTGACGTTCCTGCTCACGCAGGTTCGCGAGTACTCGCGAGTCGGCTTCGCGCCGACCGACCAGGCGTTCGGAACGATCTTCTACATGCTGACCGGGCTCCACGGGGCCCACGTGTTCGTCGGGCTGACACTTCTCGCAGCCGTGACGATTCGTTCGTTCCGGGGCCACTACTCGGCCGAGGCGCACCACGGGGTCGAGATCCCAGGGATCTACTGGCACTTCGTGGACGTAATGTGGATAGTCGTCTACACGACGATCTACATCTTGTAGGAACCCATGAAAAATCCGTTGCGTAGCGAGGCCGAGGCTTTTCAGTTCCTCCTCGGCGTCGTCGTCTATTTCGCGGCGATCGTGATCGCGGCGGCGATCAACAAGTGGGCCGGCCTCGCGGTCTTCATCGTGCTCTCGGCCGGGGTCATCATCTGGTGGCTGCGTGCGCGTCGCCTCGAGGCTCCCGTACGTACCCACGTGCGGCACCGAGGAGGAGAGAACGTCCGGCGGTTTCTCGTGGTCGCGAACGAGACCGTCGGCGGGAGGACGCTCCGTGACCGCATCACGGAAAAGGCTGCGGGCTACGAGGAGCAGGTGCTCGTGGTCTGCCCGGCGCTGAACTCGCCGCTCAAGCACTGGACCTCGGACGAGGACGACGCGCGCGTCGAGGCTCAGCGGCGCCTGGAGGCGAGTCTCGCGCGGCTGCGCGAGTCGGGGATCGACGCGCGCGGCGAGGTCGGCGACGCGGATCCGGTCCAGGCTATGGAGGACGCGCTACGGCTGTTCGGCGCGGACGAGATCATCATCTCGACCCATCCCGAGGGCCGGTCGCACTGGCTCGAGCGCGGCGTCGTTACGACCGCACGCGACCGCTTCGACGTGCCGATAACTCACGTGGTGGTCGATCTAGAGGCGGAAAAAGAAGAAGTCCGCTAGCTACTTGCCGGCATTCTCAGCCACGTAGCGGGCGACGAGCTTGATCTGCGCCGGGGTCAACTGGCCCTTGAACGCCGGCATGCCGCCGCCGCCGTTGGTCACCTGCTTCTGCGCCGCCGCGACCGACGGCTTCAGCTGGTCGAGGTTCGGGCCGACCGTCCCGTTCGTTCCGGCGTCGGCGAGCGTATGGCAGCTCCCGCAGTTGGCGCCGAAGATCCCTTTGCCGCTCGTCAGGTTCGCCTGCTGCCCGGTGCCGGCCACGGAGGCGACGTACGCGGCGACGTCGTCTGCGTCGCCCCCTGTGACGAGGTTCTTGGGCATCGGTGGGATCGCGAGCTCGATCTGGTCGCGGACGACCTGCTGGATCGTGCTCTGCTTCATGCCCTGCCGGCGCGCTGGGCCGAACGCGGCATCGAGGTCGGGCCCCTGCGTGCCGTTCGTGCCTGCTGCCGCGAGCTTGTGACAGCCGCCGCACTTGCCTTGCCCAACGAAGAGCTGCTTGCCGCGGTCCTGATCGCCGCCCTTTGCGACTCCGCCGGTGCCGCAGCCGCCGGCCACGAGCGCGAACGCAACGGCGAGTGCCGCGGCGGCGGGGCGCACGCTACGCGGGAGGCTGCGCCGAGGAGCCGACCTTGGCGACGGCCTCGTCGCGCGTCGGATAGATCGTGAACACCCGGTCGAGCCCGGTGATCTCGAAGATCTTCGTGATGTTGCGGTCGTTGCACACGAGTGACAGCTGACCGTCGTTCGGCCGCAGCCGCTTGACGCCACCGACGAGCACGCCGAGCGTGGTCGAGTCGATGAACGTCGTGTCCGAAAAGTCGATGATCACCTGTCGGCCGCCCTGCTCGATCACCTGGAGCAGCTGCTGCTTGAACTCGGGCGCCGTGTAGAGGTCGACCTCGCCGCCCAGGGCGATCACCCACGCTTCGCCGTCCAGCTGCTCGGTCTTGATGTCGAAATTCATCTCGTCCCCCGGCTCGCTTGTCGCGAGAGTCTAACCCGACGGATTGGTCGCAAAACCGAGCTGCAGGAGCGATCGTCGCTGTTTGGCGTCCGCTGCGGTACTCGACTCGGGGGCGAGCTTGATCGCCCGGGTGTAGGCCGCGATTGCCGCGTTCTTGTCCTGCGGCGAGTTGGTGATGCTGAAGGAGAGGCGGGCCGTCTCGCCGAGCTGGAACTGGACGAGCTGGTCCTGGGGGTTGAGCCTTCCGAGCCGACGGTACCCGCCGATCGCCTGCTTGTAGTACGTCGAGGCCTTCTGGAGTGACTCCGAGGCCGTCTGCTGGAAGTGCTGCGTGATCGGGTCCTGCTGGAACGCCTGCGCGACCTTGCTCGAGGGGTCGATCGCGAACAGCGGCGCCGGCGCCTGGATCTGAGCCTCCGACTGCGCCTCCTGGGCCTTGATGTACTGGTCGTCCGCGCGCCCGCGGTAGAACGCGGCCAGCTGGGCGAGCGTGTCGGCGTCGCGGGGGCGAAGCGCCATGTAGTGCTGGAGCGCGTCGATCTGCTCGTCGGTCTGGTTCTTCTGCGCGTACGCGGTCGCGAGGTCGAGCCACGCTGCGGCGTCCTGCGGGTTCTTCTCGACCTTGTCGCGCGCGCTGCTGACAGATGTGCCGCTGCTGCCGCCGATGTCGTAGATCCCCTTCAGGACGTCGGCGATCCCGGTCGAGCCCGAACCGACGCCGAAAACGACGAAGCCGACGGCGAACACGAGCGCCAGGAAGACGAAGACCCACTTCGCCTGCCGGCGCAGGCGGGGGAAGAACATCGTCTGTTCGATCGTGGGCGGCGGCTTATGCGCGCGCTGGCGCTTCCGCGTCGTCTTTCGTGCCTGGGCCGCTCCTCGTGCCACTTCGCCCCTAGCCTACCCCGACGGTCGCCCAGTCGAACGACTCCGCAACGGTGCGCAGCTTCTGCTTCGTCGGGTCGTCGCACAGCGCCCCCTCGACGCCCGCGTCGTAGAACGTGCGCGGATCGAGGCCGAAGGAGCACGCGGCTTCGTAGTCTGTCGAGAGGTCGGTGCCGAACATCGCGGGGTCGTCGGTCGACACCGAGCAGAGCGCGCCGGCCGCGACGAGGCGGGGCAGCGGATGGTTTTCGAGCGAGCGAACGGCGCCGGTCCGCAGGTTCGAGATCGGGCAGACGTCGAGGACGACCCGGCGGTCAGCGATCTCGCGAAGCAGGCCGCGATCCTCTGCGGCGCGGATTCCGTGGCGGAGCCGGTCCGCCTGCAGCGCGTCGAGGGCGCCTCGAACCGAGCTCGGCCCCGCGACCTCACCGGCATGCGGCACCGAAGCGAGCCCCTCTTCCCGCGCGAGCGCGAAGGCACGCTCGTACGGCTCAGGCGGGAAGCGGTTTTCCAAGCCGCCGAGCCCCACTCCGAGGACGCCGCGGTCGCGGTACTTCGCAGCGTGGCTGACGGTCGCCTCGGCGTCCTCGAGCGGAAACCCGCGGATGATGTCGGGCGTGAGGCGAACCTCGATTCCGTGCCGCTCACGGGCCTCCTGCGCGCCGTCGCAGTAACCGGCGAAGATCTCGTCCCAGTCGACGCCCCGGCGTGCGCGCTCGGCGGGCGAGAAGATCCCTTCGATGTAGACGGCACCGTGGCTCGCCGCCTCGCCTGCGTAATCGACGACCACCTGGCGGAAATCCTCGGCGGTGCGCAGAGCGTTCGTCGTCAGGACCCACACGTCGATGAAGTGCTCGAAGTCGCGGTAGTCGTACAGCGCCGCGATCTCCTCGACCGTCGTCCCGGGGAGCGCATAGTCGTTTCGCTTCGCGATCTTGAGCAGCGTCTCCGGCCGCACCGTCCCTTCGAGGTGAACGTGCAGCTCGATCTTTGGATAGGTCACGACGGCTCTTGCGCGAGGTGCGGCCGCCAGCGGCGTTCGAACAGCACGCTGAGCCAGATCGAGCCTTCGTAGAGGATCAGCAGCGGCACCGCCTCGAGCGTCGTCGTCACGGGATCGACCCCGGGAAGCGCGACCGCGACCGCTGCGACGATCACGTAGCCCAGGCGGCGGTTGCGGCGAAGCTTGGCCGTCGTGAGGATGCCCAGGCGGACGAGCGCGAGTACGAAGACGGGAAGCTCGAAGACGACCGCGGTTGCCGCCATGACGAGGAGCGAGAACGAGATGTAGTCACGCGCGCGGATCTGGATGTCGTACAGCGACTCGTCGAAGTTGGTCAGAAAGTGGACCGCGGCCGGCAGCGCGAGGTAATAGCCGAAGGCGAGCCCGCAGACCATGAGGGCCGAGGCAGCGAGCACGAACCAGACGACGACCCGCTGCGTGTTCTCGCCGAGCGCAGGCGCCAGGAAGCTCCAGACCTGCCAGAGGACGATCGGGAGCGCAATCGCGAAGCCCGCCCACAGGCTCACCCAGACCGACGTAAGGAACGGTTCGGCGACGCCCAGGGTGATCAGCTTCCGTCGCTCTTCCGGCAGTGCGTGCTCGAGCGCCCGAATGAGGTCGTCATGGAAGACGTAGGCGACTGTGAAGCCGACCGCAATTGCGACGAGCGCGATGATCAGCCGCGAGCGCAGCTCGTCGAGATGCTCGGTCAGCGTCGCCTCTTCGCCGGGGCGAAGGCGCCGCGGGAGCCGCCTCATCTCCTAAGGGGTCGTGTCCGTCCGCTTGGACGGGGGCGGCAGCTCTTCATGCTTGTGGTCCTCGTCCTTCGAACCGGTGAGCGAGTCCTTGAACTCGCGCATGCCCTTGCCCAGCGAGCGGCCCATCTCCGGCAGGCGCTTGGGGCCGAAGAGCAGCAGGACAAAGGCAAGCAAGATGAGGAGCTCCCAGGGGCTGATCCAACCGGGCATCGAGCCTAGGGTACCCCGCGTTTGCGGCGCGCGCCAGACGGAGACCGCCTCGGCATGCGGAAGCGGCCGCTCTCGGAGCAGGTTCTCGTGGTCACGGGCGCGTCCAGCGGCCTGGGCCGAGCCGTCGCGGCGCTCGCGGGCGCGCGCGGCGCGAAGGTGGTGGTCGCGGCCCGGAACGAGGATGGATTGAAAGGCGCGGTGGCCGAGATAGAGCGGGCGGGATCGGAGGCGCTCGCGGTCAAGACCGACGTCGCGGAACGAGACCAGGTCGAAGAGCTGGTCCGCCGATCTGTCGAGCGCTTCGGCCGGATCGACACGTTCGTGGCCAACGCGATCGTGACCGTGTACGCGGAGGTCGACGAGCTCGATCCCGACGAGCTGCGCCGGGTGATCGACGTGAACTTCTTCGGTGTCGCCTATGGGTATTGGGCGGCGCTGCCGGAGCTCAGGCGAACCCGCGGGACGTTCCTGCACGTGGGCTCGGCGCTTGCGTACCGCGGCATCCCGCTCCAGGCCGCCTATTGCGCGTCGAAGGCAGCGGCGCGGACATTTCTCGAGTCCGCCAGGGTGGAGCTTCAGAAGGCAGGCGGCGACGTGGCCGTCTCACTCGTCCTGCCGGGCGCCATCAATACGCCGCAGTTCGACCGCGACCGGCAGAAGATCGGCAAGCAGCCGCAGCCGGTGCCGCCGATCTACCAACCCGAGCCGTTCGCCGAGGCGGTCCTGCGCTGCTGCGAGAGGCCGATCCGCGAGCTCCCGATCGGGTGGGGGGCGCAGAAGCTCCTCTGGGGCCAGAAGCTCGCACCGCGGGCCGGCGATTGGATGCTGCGGCGGAACGGCTGGAAGAGCCAGCACACCGACGAGGACAAGCCGGTCAACTCGCCCGACAACCTGTTCGAGACGATGCCGGGTGACCCCGGCTCGCATGGACGCTTCGACGCCCAGGCGAGAGGCTCGACGCTCTGGACGCGGCTGCGCGTGCTGCTCCCGAAGGGTTAGAGCACTGCCGCGCGGCTGCGCGTGGCCGTCAGGTGAATGAGGAAGGCAGCGACGACGAGGCTCGGCAGTCCACCGAACACGCCGAACGCGGGCAGGATCGGAAGCGCGGGGCCGCTCGCCCCGGGGGCGAAATGGATCACCCACTCGCCGACGAGGCGGCCGGCGAGGAGCGCCGCCGCGCCCGATCCCAGCCAGGTGTCGTAGCCGAGGATGCGGAGCGAGAGCTTGATCACGACGGCCCCGACGATCACCGACACCAGCCACCAGGCGTCGGCGCTCAGGTAAGGCGCCAACCCGGCGAACACTGCTGAGAACCAGGAGCTGACCGTGCCGCCGGCGAGAACGGCGACGAGGGCGGCGCCGAAGCTGGGCTGTAGACGCTCGGACATCGCGGCTGCCTCCAAAACGTGTGCTCGGCGTGGCCGCACCGACCGTGCGTTTTGTCACTTGTGAGGACCGTCGGAAGCGTCCGTCCATTTCCCGATCCCTCGTTCGGTGAGTCGACCGAAGGCGCTACGATGCCCTTGCGAGCGCGGTCCGCCTACTCGCGCTCAACCACTTCTCATGGCAGTACTCGAACTGAAAAATCTGCACGTCGCGCTCGAGGACGGGACCGAGATCGTCAAGGGCGTGGACCTCGCGGTGAGCCCGAACGAGGTGCACGCGGTGATGGGCCCGAACGGATCCGGCAAGTCCACGCTCGCCTATGCGTTGATGGGCCACCCCGGCTACGAGATCACGGAGGGCAAGATCCTCTTCGACGGCGAGGACGTGACCGAGTCAGGGGCCGACGAGCGCGCCCAGAAGGGACTCTTTCTCGCGTTCCAGTACCCGCACGCGATTCCGGGTGTGACGGTCACGAGCTTCCTGCGCAGCGCGCTCAACGCGATCCGCAAGGCGCGCGCCGGCGGCGAGGACGATCCCGTCAAGATCCCCGAGTTCCGGAAGGACCTGATGGCCGCAATGGAGCGCCTGAAGGTCCCGCGCGAGATGGCGCAGCGCTACCTGAACGACGGCTTCTCGGGCGGCGAGAAGAAGCGCGTCGAGATCCTGCAGATGGCGATGCTGAAGCCGCGCATCGCGGTCCTCGACGAGACCGACTCCGGGCTCGATATCGATGCGCTCAAGATCGTCGCGGCGGGGGTTAAGGAACTGGTCGGACCGGAGATGGGCGCTGTAGTGATCACCCACTACCAGCGGATCCTCAACTACATCGAGCCCGACTTCGTGCACGTCTTTGTTGGTGGGCGTATCGTGGAGGAAGGCGGCCCGGAGCTCGCGCACAAGCTCGAGGCCGAGGGCTACGAAGCGTTCA